>LOEX01000147.1 GCA_001516125.1 Sphingomonadales bacterium BRH_c42 | reverse complement strand
CGCAGCGCCACCGTATCGAGCCCGGCGGTGACCGCAGGGGCAAGGTCTGCATCGGCGCGCAGCGGCAGAACCATGGTCAGCGGCCCCGGCCAGAACCGCGCCGCCAGCGCCGCCGCGTCATCGCCGACAAGGGCATATCTGCCCGCCTGATCGAGATCGCGCACATGCACGATCAGCGGGTTGAAATCCGGCCTGCCCTTGGCCGCGTAAATCCTCGCCACCGCCTCACGCTCATCGGCGCGTGCGGCAAGGCCATAGACCGTCTCGGTCGGAACAGCGACCAGCCCGCCCGATTCGAGCAGGCGCGCCGCGCGTGCGATTCCCGCCGCGTCGGCAGCGATCCGTTCCGTAGCGTTCTTGCCGCCCATGGCGCTGCGCTATAGGGGGAGAGGGGCAATGCCAAGACACTAGCGACAAGGACCAGCGAAAAGTGACCGACTATTCTCCGCCCACGCAGGATCAGTTGCTGGCCATCCGCGTCAACGCCGGGATCGAGGAACTGGCCGCGAGCGAGCGCTTCGCCGCTGCCGAACCAGATCTGGTTGAGGCCATTGTCGCGGGCGTCGGCCAATTTGCCGCGGGCGAATTCGCGCCGCTCAACCGTGTCGGCGATCTTGAAGGCGCGGTTCTCGAAAACGGGGTGGTCCGCCTGCCCCAGGGTTATGCCGAAGCCTACCGCGCCTATGTCGAGCAGGGCTGGAACGCCATCGCCAGCCCTGTCGAGCACGGCGGGCAGGGCCTGCCCTTCACGCTGGCCTGCAACGTGCTCGAAAACCTGGGCACCGCCAACATGGCCTTCAACCTGTTGCCGATGCTATCGGTGGGCGCGATCGAGGCGATCGAGCACCACGGCAGCGCCGCGCAGAAGGCAAAGTACCTTCCGCAACTGGTGAGCGGCGCATGGTCGGGCACGATGAACCTCACCGAACCGCAGGCGGGCAGCGATCTGGGGGCGTTGCGGGCCAGCGCCGCGCCCATCGAAGAAGGCGAGCACGCGGGCAAGTTCCGCATTCGCGGCCAGAAGATCTTCATCACCTGGGGCGAGCATGACCTTGCCGAGAACATCATCCATCTGGTGCTCGCGCGCCTGCCCGATGCACCCGGGGGCAGCCGCGGCATCTCGCTGTTCCTGGTTCCCAAATATCACGTCAACGACGATGGATCGCTGGGCCCAAGGAACGACCTGCGCTGCGTGAGCCTCGAACACAAGCTGGGCATTAACGCCTCGCCCACCTGCGTGATGAGCTATGGCGATAACGACGGGTGTATCGGCGAAATGGTGGGCGAGCCGCATCGCGGGCTCGCGGCCATGTTCACCATGATGAACAATGCGCGCATAAACGTCGGCAATCAGGGCGTGCAGATCGGCGAGCGTGCAACGCAGCAGGCTATGGCCTTCGCCAAGGAGCGGGTCCAGTCGGCGCGTGCGGGCTCGCCCGACAGGGCCCCGGTTGCGATCGTCGAACACCCCGATGTGCGGCGCATGCTGCTGCGCATGAAAGCGCTGACCGAAGGCGCGCGCGCACTGCTCTATTACTGCGCCGGCCAGGTCGATCGCGGCACGCTGGGCGACGAAGCGGCGGGGCAGCGCGCCGAAGTGCTGGTGCCGCTACTCAAGGCCTGGGGCACCGATATCGGGGTCGAGGTCGCTGGGCTGGGCATACAGGTCCATGGCGGCATGGGGTTTATCGAGGAAACCGGCGCGGCGCAGCATTGGCGCGATGCGCGGATCGCCCCGATCTATGAAGGGACCAACGGGATCCAGGCGGCCGACCTCGTAACGCGTAAGCTGGGGCTGGATGGCGGAAATGCCGTCATGGCGCTACTCACCGATATTGCCCGCGATGCAGGCGAAGCACCTGAATTACAGGCACTTGCGCGCGAATGCGCCGATGTCGCCCGGTGGATGCAGGACCAGGCCAGTCTCGACGACCGGCTGGCGGGAAGCGTGCCTTTCTGCACCATGCTGGCGGTGGCGGTGGCGGCCTGGCAATTGTTGCATCAGGTGCGCGCGGTTGCCTCTGGCGCGGCACCCGAACTGGCGTTCACCAAGCCGGTTACCGTGCGCCTGTTCCTCGATCATATCGTGCCCGAGGCGCGCGGGCTCAAGGCTTCGGCCATGGCGGGGGCCGACCTGCTCTACGCCTTGCCGACCGGAGCGCTGGGAGGCTAGAGCCTGATGAGCGAGACGGACGACAATCTGGCCCGCATTGCCGCCGCGATCGAGCAGTTGGGCCCGCCGACTGCTCTGCCTGCCGACTGGATGGCCCATCCCGCTTATGTCTGGAGCGGCGAGGAGGTGCGCGAACTGCGCGCAATCGATGCTCCCGCACTGGCGCAATTGCGCGGTATCGACAGGCAGAAGAGCGCGCTTTGCGACAACATCGCGCGGCTGGCGCTGGGCCATGCGGCACATGACATGCTGCTGTGGGGCGCGCGCGGGATGGGCAAATCGGCACTGCTGCGCGCCGCAGTGAAGGAGGTGCAGGCGGGCGATCCGGCAGCGCTTGGCCTGGTGCAGGTTGCGGCCGACGCGCTCGGGCGCCTGCCCGATCTGTTTCACGCGCTCGCTTCGCTGCGGCGGCACTTCGTCATCTTTATTGACGATCTGGGCTTCGCCGATGACGATACGCTCGGCCCGCGGCGTTTGCGCAGCTGGCTCGAGGGCGGGGTCGAAGCGCGCCCCGCCAATACCCGGCTGGCCGTGACCTCCAACCGGCGCGCGGTAATTGCGCGTCAGGCGCACGAGCAGGACACTGCCGGCGGTGAGGGGCCGCTCAATGATCGCGACGCACTGGATGACAGGCTGGCGCTGGCCGATCGTTTCGGGCTGTCGCTGGGTTTCCACCCGTGCGGCAAGGAGGCCTATCTCGAAATCGTGACGGGCTATGCCGCGCCACTCGGGCTCGACTTCGACGAGGAGGAGGCGCTCGCCTGGGCCATCGCGCGCGGACAGCGATCGGGCCGCTCAGCCTGGCAGTTCGTGGTCGAACTGGCCGGGCGCGCGGGGAAGGCCTTGTAGGCGCTTACTGCTTGGGTTCGATCCGTGCGTAATCCGCTTCGCCGAAGCTGGCGCGCGGATCGCCGCGCAATTCGCGCTGTGGACGCAGTGACTTTCCCTTGATCGACGCAATCCCCGCGCCCGGCTCCGCACCTGGTGCAAAGACGCGCCAGATGATCCCGCCGGTATCGTCGCTCACCAGCAACGCGCCGTCCCCCGCCCATTCGACCCAGGTTGGCCGCCCCTTGGTGGTGCCATCGTCATTGAGAAAACTTGCCAGAACCGGGACCGGCTGGCCGGTGGGGTTGCCGCGCGCGTCGAATGCGACATAGACCACGTCATATCCCGAAGGCGGCTTGCGGTTCCACGATCCATGCCGCGCAATGAACGCCCCGCTGGCGAATTTATCGCCCATACGGTGCCCTCCGGCGGTGAACGCCAGCCCGAGCGCCGCAACGTGCGGACCCAGCGCATATTCGGGCCTGCGCGCATATTCGGTGAGGTAGGCCGGCCGTGGTGCCTCCACCCGCCGGTCGAACTTGTCCTTCCAGTAAACCCAGGGCCAGCCGTACTGCGCACCTACGGGCACATTGGTGAGATAGTCGGGCACCAGATCGGGGCCCATCAGGTCGCGTTCGTTGACGGTGGTCCACAACTCGCCGGTCCACGGGCTCCAGTCGAGCCCGTTGGGGTTGCGCAGGCCCAACGCGAAGGGGCGCTGCCGCGCCGTGGCGAGATCATATTCCCAAATCATCGCCCGGCCCTGCTCGGCCTCCATCCCGCGCTCGCCGATGTTCGAGGACGATCCGACCGCGACATAGATTCGCGAGCCATCGGGGCTCAGCGCGATGTTGCGCATCCAGTGGTTTCCACCCGCGGGAAGGTCCATCAGCTTTTTCGCCGCGCCCGTAACCTTGTCGGCGCCCAGTGCATAGGGAAATGCCAGCAGCGCGTTGTGGTTGGCGATATAGAGCGTCCCGTTATGCCAGGCCATTCCCGATGGCGAATCGAGATCGCCCAGCATCACCTTGCGCTGCTCCGCCACGCCGTCGCCATCGCCGTCGCGCAGCAGCACGATCCGGTTGGCCGAAACCCCCGTCGCGCCCGCGCGCGTCATCAGCCAGTGCTCGATCCAGCCCATGAACCCCTTCACCTCCTTGCGGGGTTCGCGGGTGAGGGCCGCCAGCACATCGCCGTTGGGCAGGGTATAAAGAACGCGCGGGTGATCGAGACCCTCGGCAAAGCGGCCCACCGCCAGCCCTTCGGCAGCCGCGGGAACCGCGCCATCGGGCCAGCCGACCGGCCTGGCGATGCGCACGGTCGGGATCATACTCCCCTCCGCCTCCTCGACCAGCGGATCGGTGCCGGTCACCTGATCCAGCGGCACCTCGGCGCTCTCGCCGCGAACAATAAAGAAGATGGCGATGCCCAGCGCAATCAGGATGACGAGCAGGGCGACGAGAATTTTGCGAAATATGCTCATGGCTGCAAGAGATAGGCGAGCCGAGGGGACCGGGCAATTGCTTTGATGCGAGGACTTGCGATGCTGTGCGGAGGCGCTACTTGGCGATAATCATGTTCGATTTTCGCCCCGGCCCCGAAGTTTCGACCGCAGAGCGGTGGCAGCAGCTCACCGAGGCGGCAGACGCGCTGACGCAGGGCGAGCGCGACCCCGTGGCCAACATGGCCAATGTCGCCGCGCTCTTGTGGGAATTCCTGCCCGACCTCAACTGGGCGGGGTTCTATCGTATGATCGCGGAAGGTGATGCGCGCGAACTGGTGCTTGGCCCGTTCATCGGCCGCCCTGCCTGCATCAGGATTGCCCTGGGACGCGGCGTCTGCGGCACGGCGGCGCAATCGGGCGAGACGCAACTTGTTGAAGATGTTCATCAATTCCCCGGGCACATCCCTTGCGATGCGGCCAGCCGATCCGAACTTGTGGTGCCGGTGCTGCGGGGCGGCGCGGTGATCGCGGTGATCGACCTCGACAGCCCCTTGCCCGCCCGTTTTGACGACGAGGATGCCAAAGGGCTGAAACGGCTCGCGGAATTGCTGAGCGCGCGAATATAGTGCCGAAAGTCGCGCGGCGCGACTTGCCCAGATCAGATTTCCGCGCCGGTCAGCTTCTGGCAGATCAGATCGAGCTGATCGAGCGTGCGATAACGGATCGTCACCGCGCCCGAACGCGGATCGGCGTCGATCTTGATCCGCACCGTCATGCCGAGAAAATCCTCGAGATGGTTCTGCACCGCTTCGATATCGGCATCGGCGGTGGGATCGCGGCGGGGCGAGGCAGGCCTTCGTGCATCGTTTCGCCCCCCCGGTCGGCGGGCCAGCCGTTCGACCTCGCGCACCGACAGATTCTCGTCAACCGCTCGCCGGGCAAGCGCAGCGGCATCGTCATGCCCGATGAGCGCGCGGGCGTGGCCCATCGACAGCGCACCCGATTCGACCAGATCGAGCACGCCCGTGGGAAGCCCCAACAGCCGCAGGAGATTGGCGACATGGCTGCGCGACTTGTCGACCATGCTGGCGATCTCGGCCTGCGTCAGCCCCTCGCCCTCGATCAATCGCTGATAGGCGCGTGCCTCCTCTACCGGATTGAGATCCTCGCGCTGGAGGTTCTCGATCAACGCCAGCGCCATCGCGTCACGATCGTCGAGATCGCGAACCAGCGCGGGAATTTCGTGCAGCTTCGCCTTTTGCGCTGCCCGCCACCGGCGTTCGCCGGCGACGAGCTGAAAACGGTCCTCCGCCAGTCTGCGCACGATGATGGGCTGGATCACCCCGCGCGCGGCAATCGATGTCGCAAGTTCGTGCAGCGATGCTTCGTCAAAGCGCCTGCGCGGTTGCCCGGGTAGCGGCTCGATCGCCCCAATCGGCAGGTTTGCCAGTCCGGAACTGGCATAACCTTCTGTATATCCTGATCTTTCCGATTCTCCTGAATCACGCACGCCGCCGCGCACCAACGGCTCTTCGCGGCGCGTCTCGCCCAACAAGGCACCAAGACCGCGCCCCAGCTTCCTGCTGCGATCGGGCATCCCCGAAGACGGCACCGAAAAGCGGATCGGATCGTTCGGATTGCTCATGCTGCCTTCCTTTCGCGCGGCAGGCGCCCGATCAACTCGCGTGCCAGCGCGATATAGGCGCGGCTGCCCTGGCAGGCGTGGTCATAGACCAGTGCAGGCAGGCCATGGCTCGGAGCCTCCGACAGGCGCACATTGCGCGGAATTACCGCCTCGAAAACAAGGTTGCCCAGGCATTCGCGTACATCGTCGGAAACCTGGTCGGTCAACCGGTTGCGCCGGTCGAACATCGTCAGCGCGACCCCGATGATGCCGAGCCCGGGATTGAATGCCTGCTGCACCCGTTCGACCGTCTGAAGCAACTGGCTGAGGCCCTCGAGGGCGAAAAATTCGCACTGGAGCGGAACCAGCAGCGAATCGGCCGCGCACAAGGCGTTGAGCGTGAGCAGCCCGAGCGAGGGTGGGCAATCGATGAAGCAGATATCGTGTCCGCGATGATTGTGCAGCGCCCTAGTCAGCCGCGAGGTGCGTTCCTCGACCGTCACCAGCTCGATTTCGGCGCCGCTCAGATCGACCTTGGCGGGCACGATGTCGAGCCCCGGGATCGAGCTGGCAAGGATCGCGTCGCGCAGCGGCATCCCGTCAACCAGCACCTCGTAGCTCGAGGCCTCGCGCGAACTGTTGGCGATTCCCATGCCGGTCGAGGCATTGCCCTGCGGATCGAGATCGATCAGCAGCGTGCGCCAGCCGGTCGCAGCCATGGCGGTCGCGATGTTGATCGCCGTCGTGGTCTTGCCCACACCGCCCTTCTGGTTGGCGATTGCAATCGTGATCATTGATCCAGAATCCTCGCTCTGCGCACCGCCCGGGTGCTAACGATGATGCCTGCGTCGCGATCGGTCAACGATTGTTCCACGTGGAACAACTTGCGAGTCCCGTCAGGCAATTCAGACAGTTCTTGCGCTGCGGAACGCCCCTTGGGCAACACAAAGCTGGTTTCGGCTGTGGAAAATCTTGCGGACAGGTCGAGAAGCTTTGGCAGCGGAGCGAAAGCCCGCGCCGAAATGACGCGCGCGGCAAATGTTTCGACGTTCTCGATCCTGCACGCCTCGACCCGGCAGTGATCGAGCGCCAGTTCGCGGGCCATTTGCGATAGCCACCGGGCGCGAAGCGGGCGCGATTCGACCAGCACTACGGGGTGCGCGGGCCGCAGAACCGCGATGACAAGGCCGGGAAAACCCGCGCCCGTGCCAAGATCGAGCCATACGTCGGATGTTTCACGTGGAACAAACCGCAGCAACTGCGCGCTGTCGGCAATGTGGCGCAGCCATATTGCGGCTTCGGAAGGGCGCGAAATGAGGTTCTGCCGCTGATTCTCTTTGAGCAACGCGGCGGCAAGCCGGTCGAGCCGGTCCATCGCG
>LOEX01000146.1 GCA_001516125.1 Sphingomonadales bacterium BRH_c42 | reverse complement strand
GGACGTAGACGAATCGGCGCATCGGCCCCTCCCGCCGCACCTGCTTTCCGAAGAACTTTGGACCTGGGGCGACCCGCAGGGGAAACTCGAACCAGAGTGGCTCGCCCGCTTCAGATCGCTCGGGATCCAGCGGTCGATCATTCTCCTGAAGGCTATGCAACACTCGTGTGGCAGGTCGCTCGATACGATCCGCATGCGGATTTCTCTGTCCTCCGCACGGGTCACCGCCAACCGTAGGCTTTGTAGTCGAACACAGGCAACTTGTGTTTGCCCACGCACCTTCTCGTCCGTGCTTCTGACCGCATCTGCCAATCAGCTTGCTTCTGCTGAACGGTGGTCGGCAATGACCTCTCGCTTGAGGCCCTAGACCAAGAGCAAGGCAGCAACGTACGGGAAGCCAATTGCGGCGATAACGAGCAACGTAGCGACCCAAAGCCCAATTTTGAGGAGCCGCGTGGAGGAAGGCCGTGAGCAGTAGCTTCCTTCGGCGCACTGTATCTGTGTGGATCGGTAAGCCAGCACGAAGCCATAGACGAGTGCGGCCACAGCGAATGCTACGAATATCGGCTGATACGGGGCGAGTGCCGTAAGATTTCCGATCCACGCTCCACTGATCCCCAGGGCAAACAAAGCTAACGGCAAAATGCAGCACGAGGCAGCGGCGAGTCCGCCGATCGTGCCCGCAGCTACCGCTAGCCACGTACGGCTGCCCCGTGGGTTATGCGTACCATCCGGGGGGTTGCGAACGTCACTGATCATCTTTTGCACCACTGATTCCAATCAAAAGAAGTTCGCCCCTCCTCGAAGCAATCAGCCCAGGGCACGTCGCGCAGTCACCCGGCGCAACAGGATAGTTTGCTGACATCCTTGTCGAAAGTTTGAGCGGCAAGCTTCAGTCCTTCGACGGTCGTCAGATAAGGGAAGATCGTTTCAGCCAGGTCGTCGATGGTCAGGCCGCACCGAATGGCAAGGGCGGCAGTTTGGATACTGTCAGCGCCCTCTGGCGCAAGGATATGGGCCCCCAGCAGCTTTCTGCTTTGCCCATCCGCAACCAGCTTGATCAGTCCACGCGTATTGCGCGCGGCAATCGCACGAGGGACGTGGTCCAGCGTAATCAGTGACGTCCTGACCTGGTGGCCAGCAGCTTGGGCCTGTGCTTCGGTGAGCCCAACGCTGCCAACCTGAGGATCTGAGAAGACAACCGCAGGCATGGCTCGATTATTGTACGTTCGACTGTCGCCATTTAGAGCGTTCTGCGCGGCCAGCTTTGCGCCATAAGCTGCCATGTAGACGAACTGGTCCCGACCAGTGACATCGCCGGCGGCATAGAATCCTAGTCTCGTTGTTCGAAGCTGGTCGTCAACCTTGATGCCGCCGTTGGAAGTCGTCTCAATGCCGAGCTGATCAAGCCCCAGGCCCTCCACATTCGCCGTACGGCCCGTGGTAATGAGGACGCTCTCGGCTGTGAGGGTGACGGGTGAACCTGCTTGCTCCACGTCCAGGTCGATACGGCCCCCGACCTGACGGATGGCCTCGTAGGAAACTCCCGAGGCAATCTTCACACCTTCCTCGGCCAAGTACGCCTCTAAGGCCACACTAATCTCCGGCTCGGCTTCCGGGAGCACGCGGGATCGGAACACCAGAGTCACCTCGACACCGGCACGTGCCAATGTCTGTGCCAACTCGACACCGATGTACCCGGCGCCAAGAACCAGAAGAGATTTTGGAAGCTCCTCGAGTTCGAGCACCGTTGTGCTTGTGAGATAAGGCACATCGATAATCCCTGGAATGGCCGGCATAGCCGGGCGGGCGCCGGTCGCGATGATCACCTTTCGGGCTGATATCAGCTGGCCATCCACCTCAACGCCGTCCGGGGTCAGAGTGGCTTGACCTTCGATGTAAGCGATATTGTTATACGCGGGGAGAAGGTCAGCGTATTTCGCTTGCCGAAGCGAAGCGACCAGGTCGTCCTTTTGCCGAACAAGTTGCGTCCAATCGACCACCGCGCCTGACGCTTCGACGCCTGCAAACTTGGATGCCGCAGCGTTCGCGTGATGGACAGCTTCCGTCGCACGGATCATCGCCTTGGACGGGACGCAACCCACATTCACGCATGTGCCGCCAATGGTTCCATGGCCAATGAGGGCGACTTGGGCACCTTGTTCCGCCGCAGTGATGGCGGCCGAGAAGCCGGCTGAACCATTGCCAACTACAGCAAGGTCGTAACGAGAAGCTGGGTTCGCGGACGCACAGCAATCACTCACATGGAATTCCTTCAGGTCTGACGCCAGCGCGAAGGCTTATTTCGCGACGACTTTGGCGGGGTAGCCCGCGTTTGTGGCGGCCTTTGCCAAAGCAGCAGGAGTGACCTTCCGGGGATCATAGACGACGCGCACCTTAGCTGTTGCGCCACCTTCCTTTACCTGGACCTGCTTGACGCCCGGAACTACGCTCAGCGCCCGCTTCACGATCGGTGCGCAGGTCACGCAGCTTACGTTGAGAACTTCGAGGGCCGCGACACGTTGCACAACGGAAACTTTTGCCGCTTTGGGTGCTGCCGCCGGTGCGGCAAGCGATCCTCCGGAGAAAGTACTCACGCCTGCCGCTAGAGCTGATGCCATCGCGCCCGAGTAGATGGTCTTCTTCATGGTTGTTCTCCTGTCCCGAAGCTGCCCGTCTGGGCCACGCCGGCGTGAAACGTTTGTCCGTTGCGAGAGCAAAGCCATCGCGATAGGAGGTATATGGGATCTGTAGTAACTACAGATACAAGGGCCAAAACGATGGTAGCGATAAAAAATCTGCAGGATCTTGCCCCAAGGTTCACAATCGGGGTGCTGGCACGGAAGACCGGCTGCAACATCGAGACCATTCGGTACTACGAGAAGGCGGGCATAATTCCCCACCCCGAACGCTCGGAGGGGGGACACCGCCTATATGGAACCGGGCATCTGAAGCGCTTGGCGTTTGTAATGAAAGCTCGAGTCCTTGGCTTCACCCTTGCGGAGGTGAAGGCATTACTCCGGCTCGTCGACGAGCAGGACCGACCATGTGCGGAAGCGCGTGAACTGGCCGCCTCGCATCTCAAGGACGTTCAGACGAAACTCGCCGACCTTCATGCTATGGAGAGCGTACTCCAGGAAATGGTTGTCAGCTGCGATAATGGGCAGTCCAGCGAGTGCCCACTGATCGAGCGCATGTTCAATGATGCGGACATCTTCCAGGGTACCCAAGCGCACGCGTAACGGTTGCGGTTCGTGCCGTTCGTTCTTCCGGCTTCTGTT
Source organism: Sphingomonadales bacterium BRH_c42 (assembly GCA_001516125.1). Taxonomy (GTDB): domain Bacteria; phylum Pseudomonadota; class Alphaproteobacteria; order Sphingomonadales; family Sphingomonadaceae; genus Erythrobacter. Next base: position 2,586 of record LOEX01000146.1, on the reverse strand, counting down.
CAACGCGCCGGTAAGGCCAACAGGCCGCAGCTCACCCATCAGGAAAAATAGTGCTTGTATCTGTAGTTCCTACAGGTCGTAGAGGGCGTGACATGCAGCGGCTGCTGGACCTCTCACAGGTTTCGAGTCGCTGAGCACCTTGCCCTATGAAAGGGAACTTCACGTGTCGGCCCAAGAACATCTCACTCGCACTGCTGATAAGACGAGCGTCATCGGAGTAATTATCGCAGCCATGGGCTGTGCCGCGTGCTTTCCGGCCCTTGGCAGCCTCGCCGCCGCCCTCGGCTTAGGATTTCTCAGTCAGTATGAGGGCCCGTTCATTCGCTACGTGCTGCCGCTCTTCGCGATCCTCGGGTTAGTCGCCAATCTCTTGGGAGGGCTCCGGCACCGCAATTGGCTGCGGATGTTCCTCGGAATGATTGGCCCAATGCTGGTTCTAGCTGCCGCCTTGTTGATGTCACTTTACGGCACGCGAGCCGAATGGACGCTCTACGTGGGACTCATCTTGATGGTGGCCGTGTCTGTCTGGGACCTGGTTTCTCCCCCGCGGCGGCGCCATGTCGAGAACATCCGCGTAGGCTCGGTCTCGTGAAACACTTAAGTTCAACACTGCAAGTACGCTCACCGGGCCGCCGGCTGCCGCTCTGCACCGAGATGCGCAATGAGGTGGACCCGGCTAACACCACTGACTTCAGTGCCAAGCCCCCGCTGGCGCTGACCATCTTGGTTCTCGGCGGGTTTCACTTCCTGTGCTGTGGAGTGCCGCTTCTGCTCCTATCGGGGCTTTCGCTGGCGACGTTGATTCCATCATGGCCTGTCATCGTCGGAACCGCCGCTGCCGGCGTGCTGGTTCTGTGCGTGAGGCGCTATCGCAAGAGCTGCGACGCCTGTCCTCAAGCGACCTCAAGCGCGCGGACGTCTGATCGGCTCAGCGTCGAAGCTCGGAGCCTGACCGTGTCCGGCAAAGGAACACTCGGGAGCAAAGCATGACAAAGTCATATGACCTCGCGATCATTGGCAGCGGCACCGCCGCGATGGTCGCAGCCAATAGGATGGCCGCAGCCGGCAAAAGGGTTGCGGTGATTGACTATAGACCGTTTGGCGGAACCTGCGCTCTGCGTGGTTGTGATCCCAAGAAGATGCTGATTACAGGCGCGCAGGTGATGGACGACATTCGTCGGATGCGCGGACGCGGAGTGGCGGCCGAAGGGGCGCATATCGATTGGCGTGACCTGATGAAGTTCAAGCGCACGTTCACAGGGCCCGTGCCCGCCAAACAGGAGAAAAACTACGCCGACAAGGGCGTCGACACTTACCACGAGCACGCCCGCTTTGCAGGCCGCAACGAGATCCAGCTTGAGCAAAGCGGCATTATCGCAGCGACGCACGTTCTAATCGCAACTGGCGCCCGTCCGGCGCCGCTCGGGTTTCCTGGGGAAGAGTACCTTATCGACAATGAGCGGTTTCTGGAGCTTGACGAACTGCCCACCCGCATAGTCCTGGTGGGTGGGGGCTACATCGCTTCGGAGTTCTCTCACATCGCTGCGCGCTCTGGAGCGAAGGTCACGATCCTGCAGCGCGGCCCGCGCCTTCTTCCCCAGTTCGATGGCGATCTTGTCGGGTGGCTCATGGAATCGTTCGACGCGGCAGGAATAGACGTGCGGACCGGGCACGCTGTCGAGGCAATCGAGCAGACGGCTCGAGGCTACACAGTTCGAGCTCGAACGGCAGACGGCGAAGCGATCAGTGTAGAAGCTGATCTTGTAGTGCATGCAGCAGGTCGGATCCCGGATGTCGCTGACCTTTGCCTAGATGCTGCCGAAGTCGAATGCGACGATCGCGGGCACCTGAAGCTTAACGAGCATCTTCAGAGTGTTACAAACCCATCTGTCTATGCTGCAGGCGATGCTGCCGGAATGGGCCCGCCGCTGACGCCAGTTTCGAGCCACGACGCAAAGGTGGTGGTCGGCAATTTGCTGGACGGTAATTCGCGTCGCCCGGACTACCGGGCCATTCCGAGCGTGGCCTTCACAATCCCACCGATCGCGTCCGTAGGACTAAGCGAGGACGAGGCCATCTCAGCTGGTCTAAAGTTCAAACGGAACTCGGAGAGAGCCTCGAATTGGTACACGGCTCGGCGTGTCGCGGAAAGCGTATACGGCTTCAAGGTGCTCGTTGAAGACGAGACGAACCTTATTCTCGGCGCCCATCTTGTTGGTCCTCATGTCGACGAAGTCATCAATGTCTTTGGCTTGGCGATGCGCCACCGCCTGACGATCGATGACCTCGAGAGTACCATGTTTGCCTATCCGACGGGCGCTTCGGATATAGGCTACATGCTGTAAGGACGCCGATAGCGGGGCATGGCTGCAAACTATATTCGGCCCAAGCCCGTCGATCCGATCTGGTACCGCCGTTCGTGCATCCTCCGAATCCGCTGCGCCTGTGGGCGCGCTCGATCGGTCCAGCTCGGGGAGTTCGCTCGCGAAAATGCGATCTCGGCCGACACTCAGATTTACAAGCTGATCCTTCGCCTGCGCTGCCGCTGCGGGCTGCGGCCCTCGGCCGATGTCACGCGATCGCCCT
>LOEX01000145.1 GCA_001516125.1 Sphingomonadales bacterium BRH_c42 | reverse complement strand
AGTGACATCGCCTACCGGCTGACGGTGCCGTTCATCGACGCCGCCGCGAGGCGCGACCAGCGCATCACGCTTGCCGACGGGAAGACCGTCGATCTCAAGCTGCCCGCGGGCGTGGAGAGCGGCACGCAGATGCGGCTCAAGGGCAAGGGGCAGGACGGGCCAGGCGGCAGCGGCGACGGGCTGGTTACGGTCGATGTTGCCAGCCACCCCTTCTTTCGCCGCGAGGGCGACCACATCCGCCTCGACCTGCCGATAACGCTCGACGAGGCGCTGCGCGGCGCCAAGGTCAAGTGCCCCACTGTCGATGGACCGGTAATGCTGACGATCAAGCCGGGAACACCCGGCGGCACCGTTATGCGGCTCAAGAGCAAGGGCTGGAGCACAAAAACGGGTTCGCGCGGCGACCAGCTGGTGGCGCTCGAAATCCAGCTGCCCGACGACCGCGCCGAGCTCGAGCGCCGGCTCGAGGGCTGGACCGACCCCGGAAATCCCCGGGAAAAGCTGGGGCTTTGATCCGTGCAGGACGACGACCACCTGCACGCCTGGCTGATGCGCCTGCTTGGTCCGGGGACGCGGGCATTCCATGTCGCTGGGCGCACGCTGGAGGGGACCTGGCGCGACGGATTCATCCATGCCGGCAATCTCGCCTATCTCACCTTGCTGGCGCTGTTCCCTTTCTTCATTCTCGATACGGCGCTGTTTGCCTTGCTGGGCAAGGTCAGCGAGAGCGAGGTGCTGATCAGCGCAATCCTTGCCGCGATGCCGCACAGCGTCGCCGAGACGATCAAGCCGGCAGCGCTCGAAGTTCTGGATGCGCGCCATGGCTGGCTGCTGTGGGCCGGCGCGGTCGTCGCATTGTGGACGGTTTCAAGCGTGATCGAGACGCTGCGCGACATTCTGCGCCGCGCCTATGGCGTGCGCGCAACGCAGCCCTTCTGGAAGTACCGGCTCGGTTCGATAGGGCTGATCCTGGCATCGGTTATCATGCTGATGTTTTCGTTCTATGCGCAGATCAGCCTCACCGCCTTGCAGGCGCTGGTATCTGCCAGACTGCCGAATTTCGGGGACGCCATATCCTGGCTCGCCGCGACCCGGGCCTTGCCTGCCCTGGGCTTGCTCATCTCGTTCTGGCTGCTGTTCTTCACGCTTACCCCTTCGTGCGGCCGGGGCAGTCCCGTCTGGCCCGGCGCGCTGTTCATCACCCTATGGTCCATGGCTGTGACCATGGCGCTGCCACCGCTGTTGCGCAGCTTCGTCAGCTATAGCCTGATCTATGGCAGCCTGGCCGGGATCATGATCACGCTTTTCTTTTTCTGGCTGGTAGGGTTAGGGGTGGTGGTGGGAGCGGAACTCAACGCTGCGCTTGCCAAGGGGCACGACGAAATTGGGGCCGGTTGCGGCCCGGTGAAGGAGGACGCCGCATGAGCGGTCTGATGCAGGGAAAACGCGGCCTCATCATGGGGCTGGCCAATGACAAGTCGCTGGCCTGGGGTATTGCCCGCAAGCTGGCGGAACAAGGGGCGGACCTTGCCTTTTCCTACCAGGGCGAAGCACTGGAGAAACGGGTCAAGCCTCTCGCCGCCGAACTGGGCAGCGATTTCACCCTTGAATGCGACGTGTCGGACATGCCCGCGCTCGATGCGGCGTTCGACCGGCTGCGCGCGCGCTGGGACCGGCTCGATTTCGTGGTCCACGCGATCGGCTTTTCCGACAAGACCGAGCTGCGCGGGCAATATGTCGATACCAGTCTCGAAAATTTCCTGATGACGATGAACATCTCGGCCTATTCGCTGGTGGCGGTTACGCGGCGCGCGGCGGAAATGATGCCGCCGCTGGGCGAAGACGGCAGCGGTGGTGGATCGATCCTGACGCTGACCTATTACGGCGCGGAAAAGGTCATCCCGCATTACAACGTCATGGGCGTGGCCAAGGCGGCGCTCGAAACCAGCGTCAGGTACCTCGCCAACGATCTTGGGCCGCGCAACATCCGCGTCAACGCCATCAGCGCCGGGCCGATCAAGACGCTGGCCGCCAGCGGGATCGGCGACTTCCGCTATATCCTCAAGTGGAACGAACTGAATTCACCCATGAGGCGCAACGTCACGATCGAGGACGTCGGCGGCGCAGGGCTCTATTTCCTGTCCGACCTGTCATCGGGCGTGACCGGCGAAGTCCACCATGTCGATGGCGGCTATCATGTCGTGGGGATGAAGCAGGAAGACGCGCCCGATATCGCGCTGGGATAACGTCGCCCGGCAGAACCTCAGCGCAGCAATCCGGCCAGATAACGGCCATATTCGGACTTGCCGAATGACGAGGCCCGCTCGCTCAGCCTGGCTTCGTCGATCCAGCCCTGATGGAACGCGATCTCTTCAGGGCAGCTCACCTGCATGCCCTGCCGCGTCACCAGCGTGCGCACGAAATTGCCGGCGTCGAGCAGCGAGGCGTGCGTGCCCGTGTCGAGCCAGGCAAAGCCGCGCCCCATGGTCTCTACCGCAAGCGCGCCCTCGTCCAGATAGGTCTGGAGCAGATCGGCAATCTCGAGCTCGCCGCGCGCCGAGGGCGCGATCGCGTGCGCGCGTCGGGGTGCATCGCCATCGAGGAAATAGAGCCCGGTGACAGCATAGTTCGACGGAGGATGGTCAGGCTTTTCGACGATTGCATTGGCGCGGCCCTCGGCATCGAAGCCGACCACGCCGTAGCGTTCGGGATCGGACACATGATAGCCGAATACGGTGCCCCCGCCCTCGCGCGCATCTGCCGCGCCCAACAACTCGGGCAGCCCGTGGCCGAAAAAGATATTGTCGCCCAGAACCATGGCCGAAGGCATGCCCGCGAGCCAATCCTCGGCGAGGATATAGGCCTGCGCCAACCCCTCGGGCGAAGGCTGGACAATATATTCGAACGTCATGCCCCATTGGCTGCCATCGCCCAGCAGCCGCCTGAACTGGCCCTGATCCTCAGGCGTGGTGATGATCGCCACTTCGCGAATCCCGGCCAGCATCAGCACCGCAAGCGGATAATAGACCATCGGCTTGTCATAGACCGGCATGAGCTGTTTCGAGACTGCCATGGTCAGCGGATAGAGCCGCGTACCCGATCCACCTGCGAGGATGATGCCTTTTCTTGCAGTCATGACGTTACCCCCAGCCTTCGTCCCACGCCCGTGCGCTCAAGCAGCGGACGCCACCAGGCCTCGTTGGCGAGATACCATGCCACCGTCTGTTCCAGCCCCTCATCCACCGTCATCGAGGGTCGCCAGCCCAATTCTTCGCGGATGCGCGCCGGATCGATGGCGTAACGCCGGTCGTGCCCGGGCCGGTCGGCCACGAAACTGATCTGCCCGGCATATGAACCGTTTGGTGCTGGCCGCAGCCGGTCCAGTATCGCACAAATCCGCTCGACGATCTGAAGGTTGGTCCGCTCGTTCTCGCCGCCGATATTGTAGCTGCGCCCCCTCTGCCCGCGTTCAAGCACCAGCAACAGGGCATCGGCATGGTCTTCGACATGGAGCCAGTCGCGCACATTGTCGCCCTTGCCGTAGATGGGCAGCTCCTTGCCAGAAATCGCGTTGATGATCGTCACCGGGATCAGCTTTTCGGGAAACTGGAACGGGCCGTAATTGTTCGAGCAGTTGGTCAGCACGACCGGCAGGCCGTAGGTTTCGCCCCATGCGCGCACCAGATGATCCGACGCGGCCTTGCTCGCCGAATAGGGCGAACGCGGATCGTAAGGCGTCGTCTCGGTGAACTTGCCCGAGGGGCCGAGCGAGCCGAACACCTCGTCGGTCGAGATGTGGTGGAAGCGGAAACCCTTGGGCCGGCCACGCGCGGTCCAGTACTGCCGCGCCGCCTCGAGCAGGTGAAAGGTGCCGGTCACGTTGGTTGAAATGAAATCGGCCGGGCCATCGATCGAGCGGTCGACGTGGCTCTCGGCGGCCAGATGCATCACCGCGTCGGGTTCAAAAGCGGCGAACACCTCGTCGAGCGCCGCGCGGTTCCTGATATCGGTGTGGCTGAACGAGTAGTGCGGATCGTCCGCGGCGCTGCCGAGGCTGGCGAGGCAGGCGGCATAGGTCAGCGCATCGAGATTGAGCACCTCGTGCCCGCGCGCGATTGCCAGGCGCACCACCGCCGAGCCGATGAACCCCGCACCCCCCGTCACCACCAGCTTCATCGCGCTGCCCCTTCAAATACGAACGGGCTGTCGAAATCGGCGAAACTTCCCGCCTGCTCATCCTTTGCCGACAGGACCGGATCGCTTCCTGCAAGCGGCCAATCGATCGCCAGATCGGGATCGTCCCATCGCAGCGCGCCTTCGCATTCGGGCGCGTAGTAGTCGCTGCATTTGTAGGCGATCTCGGTGTCGGGCAGCAGCGTCACGAAGCCGTGCGCGCAGCCTTGGGGGACCAGCAGCTGACAGCCGTTTTCCGCCGTAAGCTCGACCCCGATCCAGCGGCCATAGACGGGGCTGCCGCGCCGCAGATCGACCACTACGTCATAAAGCGCGCCCCGACCGCAGCGAACCAGCTTGGCCTGAGCGTGGGGGGGCACCTGAAAGTGCAGTCCGCGCAGCGTGCCTGTGCGGGTGGAGAGCGAAGTATTGTCCTGAACGAAGTCGAGGCCGATCCCCGCTTCGGTGCAGCGCCGCCGGTTCCAGGTCTCGGCAAAGTAGCCGCGCCCGTCGGCAAACCGCCGCGCGGTCAGCTTGACCGCCCCGGGGATCGCGGTTTGCTCGATCAACACTCCCGCCTCCTCAAAACGCATTCTTGTGGATCAGCACCCCGGCCGTCCGCAGAATGATCGCCACATCGCTCAGGATCGACCAGTTGGCGACATATTCGAGGTCGGCGTTGAGCCGGTCGCGCAGCTGCTGCTCCTCGAAAATGCTGCCTCGGTGTCCGCGCACCTGCGCCAGCCCGGTAATTCCCGGCTTGACCACATGGCGGTGCCAATAGGAACTGTCGACCTCCCAGAACATCGCGCTGCCTGCCGTGGTCGATTCGGCATGCGGGCGCGGGCCGACGAGGCTCATCTCGCCGCTGATGACGTTGAGAAACTGCGGCAATTCGTCAAGGCTGGTTTGCCGCAGGAACGCACCGATCCGTGTGACGCGCGGATCGCCGCGCCGGGTCGACTGCTCTGCCAGCCGATCCTCCATCGCCGCGCGCATCGTGCGGAACTTGCAGATCAGGAACTTGCGGTTGCCAAGGCCGATCCTTTCCTGCCGGAACAGCGCCGGTCCGGGGCTGTCGAGCTTGACGGCAAGCGCGACGAGCAGCAGCACCGGTGCCAGCAGCGGCAATGCGGCAAGCGTGACGGCAAGGTCGAAACTGCGCTTGAGAAAGCGCTGTTCCCAGGACAATTGCCCGCTGCCGAGCACCAGGCTGGCATGGCCCGATCGCTCGCGGATGGCCAGCGGGTGAAGGGCCGAAATCTCTGGCACGATGATCTCGGTCGGGATGTCGAGCGACTTGAGGAGGAAGGCCCATTGCGCCCGGCGTTCGGGCAGGCAATGCACTGCCATCCCGTCAAGACCCTGCGCCAGCTCGCCAAGCCGCGCGAGCATGGCGGGATTGCCTGGTTCAGGCGAAAGGCCGAGGTCGCTGGCCGCCGCCACATCCTCGCCCCCGGCCGCGCCGGGATCGATGCCGTCATGAATGCGCAGGAACGCGAACGGCGCGTTTTCCAGAAAATGCGTGCCGACACGCGCCACCAGATGGCGCCCGAGCAAGAGCAGCAGCAACGCCAGCATGGTGCCAAAGCCCAGCACCACCCGCGAAAATTCCTCGCTGGCCTTGAGGAAGAAGAACAGCAGGAACATCGTCAGCGCCGCCATCGCCAGGCAGAGCGCGGCGCGCCAGGGGCCGCGCCCCGAATCGAGCAGCGTCTCGATCGAGTAGGAATTCTTGTTCAGGCTGAGGACGAGATAGACCGGCGCAATCGCCAGCAGCACGCGGCCAACCATTCCGAGCGCCGAAACCGGCAGATAGGGCAGGCTGACCGCGACATAGCCAAGCGCGATCGCGATCATGTCGAGAGCGAACGCGGCGACGCTCAACCGGATGCGCCTGGAGCGCCTGCGCCTGAGGCGTGCCATGGCCAATGCGCCGTGCACCGGCAGCCCGGCTTCGGCGTCGCTCGATGGCGGAGACCCGGCGGGACCGGGTGTTTCCCCTGATCCACTGGGGGGCATGCCGTCCGGCAACGCAGCCGGGCCATCCCCTTCGATATCCCCCGGAACAACGGGCAGGCCCCAAGTCATGACCGAAACCGATCTCCCACTCTTCATCCCCGGCAATCGAAGTGAAAGCGGCCTAAGGCCGACCGCGGCGGGACACAAGTGCGAAAGCCCGATCATATGGCTCGCACGGCTGCCGCCGATACTCTACGGTCAGGCGATGACCAGGGTCCTCATCACCGGTTCGGCCGGGTTCATCGGCTTCCACCTCGCGCAGTTGCTGCTCGATGCAGGCTTCACGGTGACCGGCTATGACGGGATGACCGATTATTACGATGTGCGGCTGAAGCAGCGGCGGCACCAGATGTTGCTGCAAAACCCCGGCTTTACCGCGCATACCGGAATGCTCGAGGATTTTGACCACCTGCGCAAGCTGACGCTGGACGAACGCCCGGACGTGATCGTCCACCTCGCCGCGCAGGCCGGAGTGCGCTACAGCCTCGAAAATCCGCGCGCCTATATCGATGCCAATCTGACCGGCACTTTCAACGTGCTGGAGTGCGCGCGCGAACTGGACGTGCGGCATCTGCTGATCGCATCGACCAGCTCGGTCTATGGCGCAAACGCGAAATTGCCCTTCCGCGAAATCGATCGCTGCGATCATCCGCTGACGCTCTATGCCGCAACCAAGAAGGCAGCCGAGGAGATGGCGCACAGTTACGCCCACCTGTGGAACCTGCCGGTCACGATGTTCCGCTTCTTCACCGTCTATGGCCCATGGGGGCGGCCCGACATGGCCTTCTTCAAATTCACCCGCAACGTGATCGAGGGCAAGCCGATCGACGTTTACAACAATGGTGAAATGCACCGCGATTTTACCTATGTCGCCGATCTGGTTCGCGCGGTCCGCCTGTTGTTGGACATGGTGCCGCAGCGTCCCGACGGCCCCGATGGCC
>LOEX01000144.1 GCA_001516125.1 Sphingomonadales bacterium BRH_c42 | reverse complement strand
CGATCTTGGCCAGGGCAGGCATCTCGACATGATAATGGCCTATTTCTCGCCTGCCGCGGGGTTCCTGCGGCGGATTGCCGTGATCGCCCGTCGCGGCTCGGCGCGGCTGGTGCTGGCGGGCAAGTCCGACAATGGCGCCACCATCGGTGCGGCGCGGTCGCTGTACAAATACCTTTTGAAACGCAGCACGCGGATCAGCGAGTTCTCGCTCGCCAAGCTGCACACCAAGCTGATCGTGATCGACGACGTGACCTATATCGGCAGCGCCAATTTCGACATGCGCAGCCTCTATCTCAATCTCGAGATCATGCTGCGGATCGACGATGCTGCGCTGGCCGGGCGCATGCGCGAATATATCGATCAATACGCCGCGGTGGCCGAACCAATCACGCTCGAATGGCACCGCGCCAACGCCGGGGTTGTCAACCGTGTGCGCTGGGTGCTCTCGTGGTTCCTGGTGGCGGTGCTCGATTACACCGTGACGCGGCGGCTCAACCTTGGGCAGTGAAGGGCGGTCGCCAGCCTGGCCCTACTCCATCCCGTAATCGCCGTAATCGCGCATGTTCGGCGAGGTGAACTTGGTGATCTCGCTCTGGAAATGGAGTGGGACATTGCCGGTCGAGCCGTGGCGCTGCTTGGCCACGATCAAGGTGGCCTTGTTCACCAGCGACAGATGCTTTTCCACCCATTCATTGTATTTGGCCTGTTGGTCGGCAGTGCTTTCGGCATTCGGCTGATCGGGGCGGACCGCATCGTGGTAGTACTCGGCGCGGAAGATGAACCACACCATATCGGCATCCTGCTCGATCGAACCCGATTCCCTCAGGTCCGACAGCATCGGGCGCTTGTCCTCGCGCTGCTCGACCGCGCGGCTGAGCTGCGACAGTGCAATCACCGGCACTTGCAGTTCCTTGGCCAGCGTCTTGAGGCCGCGACTGATCTCTGAAATCTCGTTGACTCGGTTGTCGTTCGCGCGGCCCGAACCTTGCAGAAGCTGGAGGTAATCGACCACGATCAGGCCGACGTCGTACCTGCGCTTGAGCCGCCTGGCGCGCGTGCGCAGCGCGGCGATGGTCAGCGCGGGGGTGTCGTCGATGTAGAGCGGCAGTTCGGCCAGGCGCTGGCTGGCAAACGAGAGCCGCTGGAACTCATCGCGGCTCAATTTGCCCATGCGCAGGCTTTCGCTGCTGATTTCCGCCTGTTCGGCCAGAATGCGCGTGGCAAGCTGGTCGGCACTCATTTCGAGGCTGAAGAAGGCCACCGGCGCGCCATAGTTGAACTCGCCGCCGTCGCGCTGCCACTTGAGGTGCTCCTCGGCGCAGTTGAAGGCGATATTGGTGGCGAGCGAGGTCTTGCCCATGCCTGGCCGCCCGGCCAGGATCACCAGGTCCGAATTGTGCAGGCCGGCGGTCTTCTGGTCGATCACCGCAAGGCCCGTGGTCTTGCCCGAAATGCCGCCGCCGGAATTCATCGCCGCTTCGGCCATCTTGATCGCGATCAGCGATGCATCGCGGAAGCTGGAAGCATCGTTGCCCACCGTCGCACCTTCGGCCACGCGGAACAGGTCGGCTTCGGCCTGCGCAACCCGTTCCATCGGCGATACCGTGTCGCTGGTGTCGAGCGCGCCTTCGACCAGCGATCGCCCGACGCTGACCAGTTCGCGCAGCAGCGCCAGATCATAGATTTGCTCGGCCAGCTCGCCGGGAGCGAGCAACCCCTGCCCATCGGCTGTAAGCTGCGCGAGATAGACCGTGCCGCCCAGCGAGGACAGCGCCGCGTCGCCTTCGAAGTATGGTTTGAGCGTGACCGGGCTGGCGGTGGCGTTACGGTCCACCAGCTTGAGAATCCGTTCGTAAATCCGCTGGTGGAGCGGTTCGAAGAAATGCTCGGGCCGGATCGGGGTGTGCAGTTCCTCGAGCACGCGGTTGTCGATCAGGACAGCGCCCAGAAACGCGGCTTCGGCCTCGATATTGGCGGGCAGCACCTTGGCGGGCACGGCAGAATCATCGGAGCGGATCAGCAGCTTGGTATCGGGCATGAAAGCCTAATGGGCGCGGCGGGAGAGTCATGGCAAGGGTCAATCATGGCATATTCGCCGCACCGTGCTGTGGATAGCGGGGATGACGCGCCAAATCGCTTGAAACCTTGTGTGTGCATCTGCGAAAGCAGCAGCCTGATGTCCGGCAAAGCCCATGAACCCGCAGGCGATCACCGCATTGCGCATATCGCTCTCGATGAAGAGACGATCATCTGGCGCAATGCCGATGTCGAGCAGGAACGGCGCGTGGCGATTTTCGACCTGATCGAAGATAACAGCTTCAAGCCGGTGCGCAGCGCCGAGCGCGGGGTTTGCGGACCCTATCGTCTGCGCCTCTCGGTGCACGACGGGCGGCTGGTGATGGATATAGGCGGCAGCGACGGCCAGGCGCTGGAGACGCTGCTGATCGGGCTTGCCCGCTTCCGCCGCCCGATTCGCGAATATTTCGCCATTTGCGACAGCTACTATCAGGCGATTCGCAAGGCCACCCCGGCAGAGATCGAGACGATCGACATGGCGCGGCGCGGCATCCACAACAATGCCGCCGAACTTCTGCTCGAACGGCTTGAGGGCAAGGTCGAGACCGATTTCGCCACGGCGCGGCGGCTGTTCACGCTGATCTGCGTGCTGCACATCAAGGGTTGAAAGGCAGGGTTGCATCATGGCTCGCAAATCCAGATCGCGCACCCGTGGGCGCTGGCGGCTCCACCTCGCCGCGCTGATCGTGCTGGCGGGGCTGGTGGGCGCTGTCTGGTATTGGTGGGACATGCGCCAATGGGCACCCGACGAGGCGCTCTATCCCGATCAGGGCATTGCGATCGATCAGCGCCATGGGCTGACCCGCTTCGATACGGTGCGCGCGCTGGGCGGCAAGTTCGCCTATCTCGGCGCGAGCCGGGGCGCGGACGGGCAGGATACGCGGTTTGTCCGCAATCTCGCTGCGGCGCGCCAGGCGGGTGTCAAGGCGGGCGCGGTCCACGTCTTCGATCCCTGCGTCAGGGCCGATGGCCAGTCGGCCAATTTCGCGCGCGTCGTCCCGCGCGATCCCCAGCTGCTGCCGCCGGTTATCCTGCTCGACAGGGCGGGGGACGCCTGCGAGCGCAAGGCCAGCGATGCCGCGGTCGAAAGCGAGCTGTTGACGCTGATAAACCAGATCGAGATGCACGCGGGCAAGCCGGTGATCCTCAAGCCGACAGAGGCGTTCGAGGCGCGCTATCATGTGGGCGAGCGGTTCGAGCGCGATCTGTGGCTGGTGCGGGGCCGGTTCGAGCCCGACTATGCAGGGCGGCCATGGCTGCTATGGAGCGCCAATATGGCGCGCGTGACCGAGGCGGCGGACGAACCGGTCGAATGGGCCGTGGTGCAGCCGTGACAGGAAGGGATGCAGGGCAATGAGCGGATTTGACGATCGTGACGCCCTGATCGCGGCGGCGCGCCGCGCGCTCGAACATTCCTATTCGCCTTACTCCAGCTTCCGCGTGGGCGCTGCGCTGCGCTTTGCCGATGGCAGCGTGGTGACCGGCACCAATATCGAGAATGCCAGCTACGGCCTGGCGCTGTGCGCTGAGACGGTGGCGGTGGCGAAAGCGATGGACGGCGGCGTTCGCGGCGGGCTGGTCGCGGTGGCGGTGACCGGCGACGGCGCGGACATTATCACGCCGTGCGGGCGCTGCCGCCAGGTGCTACACGAACTGGCCGATCTGGGCGCAACCGATCCGGTGATCTGGTGCGCGGGAACGGCCGATGTTGCCGAAACGCGCCTGTCCGAACTGCTCCCTAGGGCGTTCGGGCCCGGACATCTGGATTAGAATTTCTCACGCAAAGGCGCGAAGGCGCGAAGCGAAGTGTGGGCGTAACGCGGGGGCACAACATCTTCGTGTCTTCGTGTGAAAAAAGCCGCTTCCCCTTAAAGGGGGAGGATGGGTGGGTGTGCCCACCATGAGAGTCGAGCACCCACCCCTCGATCCGCTGGCCCTGCGCGCCGTCTTCGACTCCCCTCAAGGGAGGGGAGGAATAAGGCAACGGCTCCCTTGAGTGAAAAGGGCTTTGTGGGCCCTGCATGCTCTGCGTGCGACGAACCGAGTGCTCCTTGCCCGGCCTAACCCTCGCGGCTCTCCAGCCATTCGAGCAGCGCCGCGAGGCAATCGCGCGCGAGCATCTTGCATCGCTCGGGGCTCCAGCCCTGCTCAGGTTCGGGCGCATCGACCAGATCCTTGTAGGGCATTTCGAGCGTCATCGCGGTGCAGCCGAAGCGGCTTGCGACCTGCGTGGTGCACATCGTCATATTGGCTTTGCCGGGCGCCGATTTGGGATAGCCCAGGCGTGCCTGGAAATCGGGGGTGCGCCGATCAAGGATCGCCTCGTAACGGGTGAAGCCCGCCAGATGTTCCTCGGTCAGATCGGGAATGCCTTCGTATCCGGCCATGAACACCGCCGGGATCGCTTCATCGCCGTGCACGTCGATGGCGAAATCCACGCCCGTTTCGTCCATGCGGCGCAGGATGGCGAGCACCTCGGGCGATTTTTCCGCGCTGGGTGCGGCCCATTCGCGGTTGAGGTTCACGCCCACGGCATTGGTGCGCAGATGCCCGCGGCGCGAGCCATCGGGATTGCAATTGGGCACCAGATGGATGCGGCAGCGCCGGCGCAGCGCGCGCGCGACCGGATCGGCGGGATCGGTGAGGCATTCGAGCGCGCCCTCGGCCCACCATTCGGCCTGCGTTTCGCCGGGATGCTGGCGCGCGGTGAACCAGACCTGTGTCTTGCCTTCGCCCATTTCGAGGCAGTCGACCGGCTGGCCATCGAGCGAGGTTCCCAGCCTGATCAGCGCTACCCCTTCGCTCGCGGCGGCTTCGGCTACCAGATCGTGATGGCGTTCCATCGAATAGGGCGCGAAATAGGCGAACCAGGCCAGATTGCCGCTGGGCGTATAGGTGATGGTCAGCGTGCCGCCGTCCGCTTCCTTGTCAAACCGCGTCTCGGCGCGCGCCCAGTATTCACGGTCTTCCGACACGCAGGCCTGATAGTTCGGCCAGCCCGAGGGATAGGCCGAATTGTTGAGCCCGGTCAGGGCGAGCTCAAGCTTCTGCCCCGCCTTGCAGGCGACGCGGAAATGGAACCATTGCGCGAATTCGGACATGTGATCCTTGCGGATCGCCAGCTTTGCCTTCCCGCCCTTGATCGACAGGACTTCGATATTGCCGCTGTCAAACTGCGCATCGATCGCAATCGCGCTCACTCGCTCACCTTCACTTCAAGAGTTTCGCCATTATTGCCCGGAAAATCGCGGAACAATGCCTGCGCGATGGCCGAGGCATTGGCCTGCGGAGCCTCAAGCGGAGAGCCCTTGCCCACTTCGAGGCTGGCGCGCCCTTCCCAGATGGTGTCGCCGCTGGCCTTGTCACGGATCATCACGCCCAGATCGGTGTCGATCCGGTCACGCGGCTTTCCGCCGCCCAGATTGATGCCGATGCCCAGCCCGACGCCCGAGCCATACGAGCCGGTCGATCCACCCACGCCCACGCTCACCGGCCCACGCTTGCTGCCTTCAGGGGCGATCACATGACGGCCAAGCCGGACCTGCGCGATCTGGCCCGCCTCCTCGCGCGAGGTTTCGCGGTATCCCAAGGCGGCGAGCCTGCTCGCCACCGCAGCCTTGTAGGCGGCGATTTCCAGGCTCTCACCATCTTCACCCGGCGCGCTTTCGATAAAGATCGTGCCCCGTCCAAATTGCGCAAGCGCGGCGGCATCGTGGAATCGCGTTATCTCGACCGGGCCGGGCTTCGGAACGGAAGTGCATCCTGCCAGCACGGCTGTTGCGGCAAAGGCAAGCGAAACGGTGCGAAAATGGGCCATTGGGTTTCTCCTGCGGCTGTCCTAGCCGCGCGAAC
This sequence comes from Sphingomonadales bacterium BRH_c42, assembly GCA_001516125.1. GTDB lineage: Bacteria > Pseudomonadota > Alphaproteobacteria > Sphingomonadales > Sphingomonadaceae > Erythrobacter. Next base: position 19,224 of record LOEX01000144.1, on the reverse strand, counting down.
GCGCAAGTGCCAGAGTCATGGCGTTCCCCGGCAAAAAGCGCATCAACGGTTAAGATTCCTATACCCTGCGAACGCGCGGCTGCTAGGGAGCCGTGCATGACGATCTCGACACGATCGTGGCCCATGCGCTGGCCTGGGAAAAGAAACTGGCCGAAATGCGTCGAGGTGCTTGACCCGAATCTTTGTGCAGGCTAACGGCGCGCCTTGAATTTGCTCGCGTCGGGGCCATCTCCGGCGCGTCTCCATTTGGAAACTGGTACGATGAAAATCCGCAACAGCCTCAAGTCGCTGAAAGACCGTCACCGCGATTGCCGCGTCATCCGCCGTCGCGGTCGGACTTATGTCATCAACAAGACCAACCGCCGGTTCAAGGCCCGCCAGGGCTAAGCAGGCGCGATTGGCCGATCGCTTGCGGGTGATCGTGCAGCACAACCGGCCCGCCTCCGCCATGGAGAGCGGGCCGTTGCTGTATCGGGAGATGGACTTGTGACAGGCCGGATCGAAGCCGTGGTGTTCGATGTCGGGCGGGTGATTATCGAATGGGATCTGCGGCATCTGTTCGCGAAGCTTATCGATGATGCGGCAGAGCTTGAGTGGTTTTGCACCAATGTGGTGACCGAGGAATGGCATTTCGAGCACGATGCGGGGCGCCCGCTGGCTGAAATGCTGGCCGAACGCAAGGCGCTGTTTCCCGGCCACGCACATCTGATCGATGCCTATGCCGCGCGCTTTCTCGAGACGATCCCCGGCCCGGTTCCGGGCACGGCGGCGCTGATCGACCGGCTCTCCGCAGCGGATATTCCGCTGTTTGCGATCACCAATTTCGGGGCGGAGTTCTGGCCGCAGTTTCGCCCGACCGCGCCTGTGCTCGGGCACTTTCGCGATATTGTCGTGTCCGGTGTCGAGCGCGTGGCCAAACCCGATCCGGCGATCTTCGAACTGGCGATTCGCCGGTTCGGATTTGAGCCGGGGGCGATGCTGCTGATCGATGACAACGGCGCTAACGTCGCCGCGGCGAGCACGCTAGGCTGGCAGGTCCACCATTTCCTGGGGGCGGATGCGCTCGAACGCGATCTTGTCGCCCGCGGGCTGATCGGACCATGAAAAAGGCCTCCGGCAATTGGGGGGGGCCGGAGGCCTTGGGGGTGCCAGGTTTGGAGAGAGGCCTGGCAGGTCAATAGGGGAACCGAATCAGGCGTTGCACTTGGCCAGCTCGTCTTCGTTCAACAGTTCGCCGCCAGCAGTGAAGCTGACCACGGTGCCGAATTCGCGGTTGAGCCCGCGGCAGATGCGCAGCGCACGCGAACTGCCTTGCCCGGCCTTGCAGGTGGTGCCTTCGCAGCGCCAGGCAACGCCTGAAGCGACCACTTTCGCTTCGTCTGCGGGGGTTGCCAGTTCGGCGGTGTAATAGACGCCGCCCGCGGCAAACGCCGGGGTGGGGGTGATCGCCGCACCAAAGGTGAGGCCGGTATAGACGAGTGCCAGGGCCATGATGCCCAGACGGTTGGGGCGGGGGATGGAGAGGTTCATGGTCGGGTCCTTTCTGTTTTGCTCTTGCCTCTAAAGTTTCGATTCGAAACCAGTTGCGAATCGCTACCTAATGGACTATGTAATCAGTTGCAAGAGGAAACTGAAAAATTTTTACAGGCACCGCAAAACTTGTTAGGAAGGTGCCGTATGGGAAAGGAATGTCATGGGCGGTATGCGCGAACCCCTTCGTGAACTGGTGAATTGCGGTTTGCCGCAAGCGCTTGAGGTTATGGGCGAGCGCTGGGCGTTCATGATCCTGCGAGCCAGTTTCAATGGCCTGCATCATTTCGAGGAATTCCTCAGCGAACTGGGCATTGCGCGCAACATCCTCTCCAACCGGCTGGCGAAGCTGGTCGAGCACGGCATTCTCAAGCGCGATTCCTGCGCCGACGATCGCCGCAAGGTCGAATATCGACTGACCGAGAAGGGCTTCGATCTGCTGCCTTCAATGCTGGCGCTGCGCCAGTGGGGTCAGAAATACAGCGTCGAATGCGTTGAAAACCCGGTTCTGGTGGACGAGCGCGACCGCTTGCCGATCGGCCCGGTTTCGATCCTCGCGCACGATGGCCGCATTCTCGGTCCCCACGATCTGTGGTTGTCCGCGCGCGAGCAGGTCGGCATTCGGACCGATGGCAGCCACGCCGAGCCCACTGAAACGGTTGGCCGCGGCGATGTGGTGGACCTGATATCGAAGAAGGCGGCGGCGATCTGAGCTTGCCCTATGCGCGCGGCGGCTGCCTGCGATAACTGAGCGCTTCGGCGATGTGGATGCGCCCGACGTGCTCCGCGCCTGCCAGATCGGCGATCGTGCGCGCAACGCGCAGCATCCTGGTATAGCCGCGCGCCGATAGCCGCATCGCCTCTGCCGCCTGCATCAGCAACTTGCGCCCGGCCTCGTCAGGCCCGGCGAACTTCTCCAGCGCATCACCATCAAGCTGCGCGTTGCAGCGCACACCGGTTTCACTGCCGCGCGCTGACTGGATCGCGCGTGCCGCAGCCACTCGCGCGGCGACTGCCTCGCTACCCTCGGCGGGAGGGGGCAAGGTCATGTCCGCCGCGCTGACCGGATCGACTTCGACATGCAGATCGATCCGGTCGAGCATCGGGCCCGATACCTTGCTCTGGTAATCGGCGGCGCAGCGCGGCGCGCGCGAACAGGCCAGTGCCGGATCACCCAGATGCCCGCAGCGGCACGGGTTCATCGCCGCGACCAGCTGCACGCGGGCAGGGAAGGTGACATGCGCATTGGCGCGCGCGACATCGACGCTGCCGGTTTCGAGCGGCTGGCGCAGCGAATCGAGCACCGGGCGCTGGAATTCGGGCAATTCGTCGAGGAACAGCACGCCCAGATGCGCCAGACTGACCTCGCCCGGCTTGACCTTGAGCCCGCCGCCGGTGAGCGCCGCCATGCTCGCCGAGTGATGCGGGCTGCGGAACGGGCGCGCGCGGCTGATCCGCCCGCCTTCGAGCATTCCGGCGACCGATTGAACCATCGATACCTCGAGCGCTTCGGCAGGGGTCAACTCGGGCAGAATGCCCGGCAGGCACGAAGCGAGCAGGCTCTTGCCCGCGCCCGGCGGCCCGATCATCAGCAGGTTGTGACCCCCGGCGGCGGCGATTTCGAGCGCGCGCTTGGCCACTTCCTGCCCTTTCACCTGCCGCAAGTTCGGCCCGGGCGCGGTAATCTCCACCTCGCCGCGCGGCGGCTCAGGCAATTGCTGTGTGCCCTTGAGGTGATTGAGCAAGCTGACAAGGTCGGGCGCTGCCAGCACCGGTATTCCGCTCGCCCAGCGGGCCTCGGCCCCCTGTGCCGCAGGACAGATCAGGCCCAGTTCGGCCTCGCTGGCGTGGAGCGCTGCGAGGAGCACTCCGGGCGAGGCGGCGATCCGTCCGTCGAGCGCCAGTTCGCCCACCGCCAGCCAGTCGGTCAGCTGTTCGGCATCGGTCACACCCATCGCCGCGAGCAGCGCCAGCGCGATCGGCAGATCGTAGTGAGAACCGTCCTTGGGCAGGTCGGCGGGCGAGAGGTTGACGGTGATCCGCTTGGGCGGCAGCGCCAGCCCCATGGCGGATAGCGCCGATTGCACCCGCTCGCGGCTTTCGCTCACCGCCTTGTCGGCCAGACCGACGACGGCAAAGCGCGGCAGGCCTGGCGCGACCTGGCACTGCACTTCGACTGGCCGGGCATCGAGACCCAGATAGGCAACCGTTTTGACCAGCGCGACCACTTTGCGACCCTTTGCAGCGCTATTTCGAGAGCGAAATGTGGCTTGTTATGAGAAGCTTGTCGAGTGGCTTGCGGCAAAATCATATACGCAGGCCGGCTCCACCCCGCTCTTGACTTGCTCACGCCATTGCCCTAACCGCCCGGCCCATATGACGGTCGCCTGACGCGGGCGGCCCTTTTTGTTGACGAGTCGGAGCCACTGGCTCCAATCGGCATTTTAGTTTCGAGGACGATATGAAGCGGACATTTCAGCCCAGCAATCTCGTGCGCGCCCGCCGCCACGGCTTTTTCGCCCGTAAGGCGACCCCGGGTGGCCGCAAGGTCCTGCGCGCCCGCCGCAACCGTGGCCGCAAGAAGCTGTGTGCATGATGTGAGGCGTGCACGCGCGTCAGTGCGTGCTGTCCCTTCCCATTGCACCTCCAGACGGGCTCCCACCGGGGGCCCGTTTCGCGTATGGCCGATCGATGATTGAAGTGCTGACCAGGCGCGGCGATTTTCTCGCCGCCAACCGCGGACTTCGCGTGGCGCGCCCCGGCTTCGTGTTGCTGGCGAACCCCAATGGCGGGCACGGCGTGCGCTATGGCATCACTGTGACCAAGCGGGTCGGCAATGCGGTAGTGCGCAACCGGATCAAGCGCCGCTTTCGCGAACTGCTGCGCGCGGCCTTGCCCCAGCAGGGTCTACCCGATCACGATCACGTCCTGATCGCGCGCGATGGCGGGATCGAGCGCAACTTTGCCCTGCTGCGGAGCGAACTCGACGAAGCCCTGACGCGCGCCGCAGAGGGCAAGGGCGATCCCGTCCGCCGCAGACCGCGCCGCGGGAACCGGTCATGAAGCATGTGCTGATCTTCATCGCGCGGCTGTGGCAATGGGGCCCGAGCCGGATATTGCCGCCGACCTGCCGCTATGCGCCCAGCTGCTCGCAATATGCGATCGAGGCGCTGGGCAAATATGGTGCGATCAAGGGTGGATGGCTGGCGCTGAAACGGCTATTGCGCTGCCACCCTTGGGGCGGGCACGGCTATGATCCGCTGCCGTAATACCTATATAAGACACCTTTGATCCAACAGACGCACGGGAATCACCTTGGACAATCAGCGCAATCTCCTGCTCGCCGTGTTGCTATCGGGCCTGCTCATCCTCGGGTGGGACGCGGGCATGAGCTATTTCTATCCGCAGGCTTCGATCACCGCACAGGCAGTGGACGGCAAGAATGCCGCTCCGGCTACTCCGGTCGCATCGCCGTCGGGCGCAATCGAATCGGGCACGAAGCCTGCCAGGCCGGTCAATCTGGCCAAAGCGCTGGCTACCAAGGCCCGCGTGCGCATCGATGCGCAGCGTATAGAAGGGTCGATCAATCTTGTCGGCGCGCGGATCGACGATATCGAGCTCAAGGATTACCGCGAAACAATCAAGGCTGACAGCGGGCCGGTGCAGCTGTTCGCGCCGCAGGGCACGGCGTTGCAGTATTATGCGCAGTTCGGCTGGGTTGGGGAGGGCGTGCGCCTGCCCGATTCGGATACGCTGTGGCAGGCCGATGGCGACGCACTCACGTCCGAAAAACCCGTCACGCTCACCTTTGATAACGGCGAAGGCCAGCTATTCGCGATCAGGCTGGCGATCGATGCCGATTACATGATTACCGCCACCCAATCGGTGCGCAACAGCGCCACCGGGCCAGTGGTCGTGCGCCCCTTCGGCCTGATCATCCGCAATTCCACTAACGCCAGCCCCAGCACCTTCAACGCGCATTCGGGACCGATGGGCGCATTCGGCGATACGGTTGAATATGGACCGGACTACGACGACCTCGTCGAGACCGGCACGCATGCGCCCGAAGGCGGCGCGCCCGACTGGCTGGGCTTTTCCGATCTTCACTGGCTCTCGGCGCTGGTCCCCCAGGCAGGCGCACAGGCGACCCCCGGGTTTCGCTCGCTGGGCGACAACCTGTTCCGCACCGATCTGATCTATGCGCCCGACACCGTACCCGCCGGGGCGAGCCTGACGCGCGAGACGCGGCTCTTTGCCGGCGCCAAGGAAAGCGCGCTGCTCGACGAATATCAGGACGCCGGTATCCAGAACTTTGGCAAGGCGATCGACTGGGGCTGGTTCGAATGGTTCGAAAAGCCGATGCTGTGGCTGCTGCGCACGCTCTATGACTTTGCCGGCAATTTCGGGCTGGCGATCATCATGCTGACGGTGATCGTGCGCGGTGCGATGTTCCCGATCGCGCAGCGCCAGTTCGCGAGCATGGCGGCGATGCGCGCGGTCCAGCCCAAGATGAAGGCGATCCAGGAACGCTACAAGGACGACAAGCAGAAGCAGCAGCAGGAGATCATGGCGCTCTACAAGACGGAGGGCGTCAATCCGCTGGCCGGGTGCCTGCCCCTGTTCCTGCAGATTCCGATCTTTTTCGCGCTCTACAAGACACTGATCCTGGCAATCGAGATGCGGCACGAGCCGTTCTATCTGTGGATCAAGGACTTGTCCGCGCCCGACCCGGCGAAGATCCTCAACCTGTTCGGCCTGCTGCCGTTCGATCCGCCGGGGTTCCTGGGCATCGGCGTGCTGGCGGTGATGCTGGGCGTGACCATGTGGCTGACCTTCCGGCTCAACCCATCGGCGATGGACCCGATGCAGCAGCAGATATTCAGCCTCATGCCCTGGATCCTGATGTTCGTGATGGCACCCTTTGCCGCAGGGCTGCTGCTCTACTGGGTAACTTCGAACATCCTCACACTGGCGCAGCAGACCTATCTCTACTCGCGCCATCCGCAATTGAAGGCGCAGGCGGACAAGGACAAGTCCGACCGCGAGCGAGCTACAGCGCGCGGGGATAAGGGCTAACGCGTGACAGAGCTGGCCGCACAGGCACTCCGTGAAAAGGCTGCTGCGCGGCTGTTCTCCGGCCGCGTCGAATTCCTGCTGTCCGCCCCGCAGCTCAAATTCCTGCCCGATCCCACTGTGCCCGAAGTGGCCTTTTGCGGGCGCAGCAATGTCGGCAAGAGCTCGCTGCTCAATGCGCTGACGGGCCGCAAGGCGATTGCCCGCGCCTCGGTCACACCGGGCCGCACGCAGGAACTGAACTTCTTCGAAGTGGGCGATCCCACGCGCTTTCGCCTGGTTGACATGCCCGGGTACGGTTTTGCCAAGGCCCCGCAGAAGGTGGTCGAGAAATGGAAGCAGCTGGTGCGCGATTATCTGCGCGGGCGGCAGGTTCTGGGCCGCGTTCTGGTGCTGGTTGACAGCCGCCATGGGCTCAAGGACGTCGACCGCGAGATGATGAAGATGCTCGACGAGGCGGCGGTGAGCTACCGGGTCGTGCTGACCAAGGCGGACAAGATCAGCGCCAGCGATCTTGCGCGCGTGGCCGCCCAGGTGGGCGAAGAGGCGCGGCGGCACCCCGCCGCCTTCCCGCAGCTGCACATCACCAGCGCGGAGAAGGGCATGGGCATCGCCGAGCTGCGCGTCGCCGTTCTCGAGGATGCCTCAGCATAAAGGTGGGGGGCCTGAGCTTCAGGCCCTCCCTCAATCCCCCACCGGAACGAAGCGGATCGCAGCGCCGCCCGATGATGCCAGCGGCAGCGTGAGCGTTTCGCCCGCGCGCACCCGCTGTTCGTAGATCGCCATGTCATAGGGGTTGGTCTGCCAATCCGCCTTGTCGCCATCGCGATAGACCTGCGCGACATAGCGGCGACCCGGATCGAGGAAATCGAGCTTCAGCGTCAGCGCGCGCGGGTTCTCGTCGGTCAGCGCGCCCAGGAACCACTCATCGCTGCCGCGCTTCTTGCGCGCGATGGCGACGAATTCGCCCACCGCGCCGTCGAGCGCCACGCTTTCCTCCCAGTCGGTCGGCACATCCTTGATGAACTGGAACGCGTCCATCCGCTTTGCGTAGTTTTCGGGCAGGTCGGCGGCCATCTGGATCGGCGAATAGAGCACGACATAGAGAGCCAGCTGCTTGGCCAGCGTGGTCTGCGCAAAGTTTTCCGGATCGTGGCGCGGAATGTCGGCACGCACCGGCGGGCGCGAATTGTGGCGCAAGTCGAAAATGCCGGGGGTGAAGTCCATCGGGCCTGACAGCATGCGGGTGAACGCCAGCGTTGCCTCGTGGCTGGGCGGGTTGGGGGGCGATCCCCAGGCGTTGTATTCCATTCCGCGCGCGCCCTCGCGCGAGACCCAATTGGGATAGGTCCGGCGCAGCCCGGTGTCCTTCACCGGCTCGTGCGGATTGATCGCGATGTGGCGCTTGGCCGCCTCGCGCACCACGCGCAGATGGTGATCGACCATGATCTGCCCGTCGTGCCATTCGTATCTGGGGACGCCATTCTCGTCGATCCGCGCGATCCGCCCGGCATCGGCGACATAGCCGGTCTTGACCGTGGCAACGCCGTTCTTCTGATAGAGATCGAACGCGGCCTCCATCTGGTTTTCGTAATTGGTGATATTGCCCGATGTTTCGTGGTGGCCGATGATGCGCACGCCCTTGCTCTGCGCATAGGCCCCCAGTTCGGCGAGATCGAAATCGGGAAAGGCTTCGGCGAAGCGGAACAGCGCGCCGTTGTAGTACCAATCGCCGTCCCAGCCCACGTTCCAGCCTTCGACCAGCACGCCGTTGAAACCGTGCTCGGCGGCAAAATCGATGTAGCGCTTGGTTTCCTCGGTGGTGGCGCCGTGGATGCCGTCATGGCCCCAGCTGCGCTCGTTGATGTGCATGGCCCACCAGATGCCGACATACTTGCCCGGCTCGACCCATGAGACATCGCCCAGCGCATTGGGTTCGTTGAGGTTGAGGATCAGCCCCGAATTGATCAGCCCCTTGGCATCGGGTGCGATCTGGATCGTGCGCCACGGCGTGTGGAAGGGAGCGGTAGTCTGGACCAGCGCACCGTCCGAGCGGGGCGAGAGCCGCGCCTTGAGCGTACCGGGGCGCTGCTGCTGGAGCGACATGGCCGAATAATCGACCAGCGCGGCCTCGTGGATCGAGAAATGCACGCCGCTCGCCTTGCGGAAGGTGATCGGAGTATGCGCGGTCTCGACCTCGCTAGCCGGGCCGTTGCGGTAGATGTATTCATAGCGGTTGAACAGGCCGCTGGGGATCCACCATGCCTGCGTATCCTCGCCCACGGCGAACTGGGTCAGTTCTTCCATGACGTTGACTTCGCCCTTGAGCGCATCCTGCTCTTGCAGCTCATAGCGGAAACCCACCCCGTCATCGAACAGGCGGAAACGCACCGTCATGCTGCGCGCCGGGCCCTCGCTTGCGGCAAAGGTTACCGCCAGTTCACGGTGGTTGTCGCGCATCACCCGGCGTTCGCCCCAGGGTTGCTCCCAGGTCGAATCGCTGGCTGCGCGGGTCGATCCGGCAATCGCCAGATGGCCGTCGAAGCCGTGGTGATCGCGAAACAGAAGGCCAAGCTGCGAAGGCGCGATGGCCGCTTCACCGCGATAGGCGAGCGCGTAGCGCGCCATTCCGCCATCGTCCGAAACCGTGAGCGTGATCTGCCCGTCAGGTGAGGTTTCGGTGAGCGTTTCGGCATTTGCGACCGTGCCTGCCAGCAGCGCTGCAAAAAATGCCAAGACAATGCGGATATGAAAGCGAAACATGCAGGCCCCTCCCGAGAGCGTTTATTGCAAAAAAATGCAAAAATCTGACGATTTCTGTCAGCATATCACGATTTGAGATGGTTTCTCCATGAAAAGGTATGCAAGGAATGCGGCAGGGCAAATTCCTTGCCGGAGTCGGGAACGGGGGCGCTGCGAATGGTCATACAGCGGGCATTGCAGCAATGACGCGGATGAAGCGATGCGCAGCGCCAATGGCGATGACGCTCGGCAGGTGTTCGGGTGACGACGTGCCCGAGTGCCCTGTCCTGGACGCTCCAAGCTTCGCTTCGTAACCGCAGACAGGAAAATGGAGCGGGTGAAGGGATCAGAATTGATCAATATTAAACATTGATAATCAGTGTTTTGAAATGCATCCCTGAAATTTGGTCCCCAATCTTATCCCGGGAACAATTTGCTGCAGTTGGACTTCCACAGACGCGGAATCGACCTTTGAGAAGGTCGGCTCGTGGGATCAGCCGAAGCGGCCGAACGGTGGCGACTGTACGAGGGCAAAGATAATGTCGTCTATGTGATCGTGTCGGGGACGATCAAGGTGAACGCGGCGACATCGCCCATGAACTGGCACTGCGTAGTTCAGGCATCGCGCTCGTGCCCGACTACCTATTTGCTGCGTGGGCAGCTCGTACACCTCCAGCCGGAATGGAGGGGCGATCCGGATGAAGCACGTGATGTGTGGACGGGCGGGCGCCGCCTGTCCCACAAAGCCGAGGCAATGATATCTTTCGTTGCTGGCCGCCTCCCTGCTCTTCAGCTTAACGCCTCGTGACCGATTGTCGATCGATCCACTGAGGCTGGGAGGTGGGGGGAAGCTCGGCACCCCCCCTACCAATTTCAGAACCGATAAGTGAGACCGGCGAGGACGCGATTCCGGTCATATTCGCCTTCACCCTCGCTGAGATCGGAATAGCGGTATTCGAGCCGCGCGGAAACATTGTCCATCAGCTTGCGCTCGATACCCGCACCCGCGAGCCAGCCGTCCAGATTGCCCGACGTCAAGCTGGTCAGGTCAGCGTCCATGACCGTCGTCGTGGCGCGGGCATTCGAATAGCCGCCGCGAGCATAAACGAGCGTTTCGGGGGTCACCAGGTAACCGGCGCGTGCGGTCAGGTCGAAGGAATATTTGGGATTGAGCATGTAGGTGCCCACACTACCGTTGCCACGAAGTTTGTCGTCGCTGGCGAGATCGAAACTGGCTTCTGCGCCGAGAACGGTTCGCTCGTTCAGTTGGAAATCATAACCAGCATAGACCCCGCCGGTCAGCGATTGATGATTGAGGTCGATCTCGGCGGCGCCGAGCGGCGTTCCGATATCCTTGACTTCGTCGGAATTCCACCCGGCCTGGACACCGATGAACGGGCCGTTGAACTCCTGGGCATAGGCCGGGGTGCCGAAGGCGACCGAGACAATTGCAAACGAGATGAGGGTTTTGGGGAGGCGCATATTAATCTCCTGCTTCTGTGTTACCGCCCCACTGCAGAGCGGATGAGAACCAGATCGATCATTCTTTGCGGTTCATCAACATCCATAAAGTGCACGAATTATGTCTCAATAGTTCATGATTGTTGGCTGCCGTGCCTGCGCGGTCGTGGCCGGGGACGATCACATTCGCGCCCGTCCGGGCGAAGGGCAGCGCTACCACGCGCGTGTCAGTTCATGGATGGTGGCTTCACGCGACGTGAAGGCGTTCTTCTCGTTCCCGGTTGATCAGCTGAACCTGCGTAATGAAGAAATCGATGAAGCTGCGTACTTTTGCCGAAAGGAACTTCCGGCTCGGATAGATCGCATAGATCTTGGTCGCGAGCTGCGCGCTGTCGGGCAAAACGGCCTCGAGGCGGCCCGCGGCGACATCGTCCTCGACCATGGAGTCAGGCAATAGCGCGATGCCCATACCTTCGAGCGCGACCCGGTGCAAAAGGGATTCGTTCCCGCTTTCGAGCCCGGCCTGGAATTTGACCACTTCGCGGCCTTGCGAACTTTCGAACGGAACCGCAGTACCGACGTGCATCCCCTTGCACAGGAGAAGCTTCGACCCGTTGAGATCAGCCAGCTTCTCTGGCCGTCCCACGCGATCGAGATAGGCGGGCGATGCAACGAGATAGAATGGCATGTCAGCAATCGAGCGCGCGATAAGTCCGGGATCGAGCGCCTCGGGCACCGTCGCGCGGAACTGAAGGTCGAAGCCCTCCTCGACGAGGTTCACGGCCCTCCCGCTGAGTTCGATATCGAAGCGGACCTCGGGATAGAGCAAGTCAAACCTTGCGAGCATGGCCGAAAAGCGCGGGTTGTCGAACCACAGCGGCGCTGCGAGCTTCAACGTTCCGCTGGGCACGACGCTGGTATTGCCGACCGCCGCTTCGACCTCGTCGAGCGCTTCAAGCGTCTGCTTCGCCTGATTGAAGTAGAGCGCCCCCGCCTCGGTCAAGCTGACATGGCGACTGGTGCGATTGAGGAGGCGCGTTCCGAGCCGGTTTTCGAGAAACTTCACATGCTTGCTCGCCATTGTCGGCGACATCTCGTGCCGGTCTGCGGCCGCAGTGAAGCTCTTCAATTCGGCAACGGTGCAAAACAGGCGAAGGCTCAACAGCGTATCCATGGATCATAAACCTACAGGACATGTAGGTTGAACTCAAGGCCTGTTGATGAATTAACAGGACAGGTGCATTTGGCCCGGTGTCGGCGGTCGTTTGAACCCTCCCCCCCCTCCCGCGATCGCCGACAACCTTCTCCAGCAGCGCAGGACACATCGACATGGCACCAGAATCATTACCGCGAGCGGCCAAGCGTTTTGTCCGAACCAGCCTGCTCCTCCCCCTTTTCGTGACAGGTGCCTGCGCGTCGATACCCGACATGGGGCCTATGCCAGCACCGCGCGCGGTCGATGATTATAATGCAACGGCCTCGCTCGCTGGTTCCGAAGCCGCTTGGCCAGCTGACAGCTGGTGGCAGAATTATCGCGATCCGCAGCTCTCGGTCCTGATCGACCAAGCCCTTGCAGGCTCACCCGACCTCGCCGTGGCGGCAGCTCGGCTGCGCACTGCGCAGGGCTATGCCCAGGCTGCAGGAGCAGCGCTCATGCCCACCGTGGATGCGGTGGCGGCAGTCGATGTATCGAATCTCAGCCAGAATGGCGTGATGCCGGCCGCAGCAGTGCCTGACGGATGGAATGACAGCGCAAGCACGGGATTCAGCCTTGCACTTGATCTCGATTTGTGGGGCAAGAACCGCGCTGCCCTGCGTGCCGCGCGGCTCGATGCCGCGGCAGCGGAGCTGGAACTGGCCGAAGCGCGGCTTGTGCTCACGACGGGAATTGCCTCGGGCTACGCTGAACTCGTCTCGCTCTATGCAAGGCGCGACAGCCTCGAATCGGCGCTCGATATCCGCCAACAATCGCTGGCGCTTGTCGAGCAGCGCTTCGATGCGGGCCTCGACAACCGGAGCGTATTGAAGCAGGCCGAAGCGCGTATCCCTCAGACGCTCGCTGATCTGGCCGCGACCGACGAGGCGATCGCGCTCACCAAGAATGCTATTGCTGCACTGACAGGTGCCGGCCCCGACCGCGCCTTGACCATCGGGCGCCCAGACATCGCAATTGCGGAATCGCAGGGCCTTCCTGCCGGCGCTTCGATCAACCTGGTCGGTCGCCGCCCAGACGTTGCTGCGGCACGCGCGCGGGTCGAAGCCGCGTCCGAGCGGATCAAGCAGGCGCGTGCGGCCTTTTATCCAAATATCAGCCTCACCGCGCTCGTCGGGCTGCAATCTTTTGGCCTCGGCAACCTGTTCTCGGACGGTTCGCAGTTCGGCAGCGTTGGGCCGGCAGTCAGCCTCCCCCTCTTTCACGGAGGGGCGCTCGCAGGGCAATATCGCGGCCGCCGCGGACAATATGACGAGTTGGTCGCGCTCTACGACCACCAGGTCGTTCAGGCCCTGCGCCAAGCTGCCGACGCCATGACCAGCCGGAAGATGCTTGTGGTGCAACTGGACCAGTCGCGCGAGGCGCTTGCCGCCTATGAAGAAGCGCTTCAGCTGGAGCATCAGCGCTACAAACAGGGCCTTTCGACCTATCTCGACGTCCTCGCCGCGCAGGAGGGCGTCGTCGGCGCCCGACTTAAGGTGGCAGAACTCGAATCGCGTACCTTCACCCTTGACGTGCAGCTCGTCCGCGCCCTCGGCGGCGGTTTCCAGGCTGCGTGACCCTAATAACGATTGGAGACAGAAATGGCCGATAGAGATCCTGGCATGCTGCATGCCTCTGAAAAAATATTTGACGTAAGCGACGCCACCGGCGTCAAGGTACGCTCCAAACGCATACGCATGTTCGGTGCGCTTGCATGCGGCATCGCCCTCATCGGCGGCGGCACCTATGCATATGACGCCTTGGTTGGTTCAAAGCACGCTACCACAGACAATGCCTACGTGGGCGCCGATGTCGCACAGGTCACGTCGCAGCTTTCGGCTCCGGTAAGCGCGGTTCTCGTCCAGGACGCGCAGCAGGTGCGCCGCGGCGACGTGCTGGTGCAGCTCGACAATACCGACGCAAAGATTGCCGTCGCGCACGCCGAAGCCAATCTTGCCAGCGCCATTCGCAGGGTGCACGGCCTTGTCGCAACCGACAGCGGTCTTGGCGCGCAGATAAGCGCGCGCGCCGCTGACCAGGCCCGCGCTGAAGCCGAGATTTCGGCGGCCAAGGCAAGCCTCGACAAGGCCAGTGTCGATCTGGAGCGCCGACAGTCGCTGGTCGCCACTGGTGCCGTTTCCGCCGACGAGGTTACCGCAGTCCGCAATGCCTATAACAATGCGCAGGCCAGCCTGCGCGCCGCTCAGGCGGGCCGTGCTCAGGCCGCCGCCGCTCGCGACGCTGCACTCGGCGAGCGCAATGCCAATCGCGCGCTGATCGCTGATGCCAGCGTCGACCAGAATCCCGAGGTTCTAGCAGCCCGCGCCGTGCTTGCGCAGGCGAAGGTCGATCTGGAACGCACGGTAATCCGCGCACCGATCGACGGTATCGTGTCGCGGCGCCAGGTGCAGGTGGGTCAAAGGGTCCAGCTGGGCGCGACGCTGATGATCGTCGTTCCCGTCCAGGCCGCCTATGTCGACGCCAATTTCAAGGAAGTCGAACTCGAGCATGTCCGCCCGGGGCAGAAGGTCGAGCTGACCTCCGACCTTTATGGCAACGACGTGGTTTTCCATGGCGAGGTCGCCGGGTTTTCCGGCGGCACGGGCGCAGCGTTCGCGCTGGTGCCGGCACAGAATGCGACGGGCAACTGGATAAAGGTCGTCCAGCGACTTCCGGTACGGATCAAGCTCGATCCGAAAGAGCTCCAGAAGCACCCGCTCCGCGTTGGCCTTTCGATGAACGTCGACGTCCAGATCGCCGACTAAGACACTGCAAGAGGGGGTATCCTCATGTCCATCATGAAGGCCTTTGCGGCGGCCCGAGAGGCGCCTCCGCTTACGGGAATCAAGCTCTTTGCCGCTGCCATCCTGATCGGCCTCGGCAACTTCCTGGTCGTGCTTGATACCACGATCGCCAACGTCTCGATTCCAACCATCGCCGGTTCGCTCGGCGTCTCGGCGAGCCAGGGCACCTGGGTGATCACCTCTTATGCGGTGGCCGAGGCGATCACCGTCCCGCTCACCGGCTTCCTCGCGAAGAAGTACGGCGCGCAGCGCACGTTCATCGTCTGCTACCTGGCGTTCGCCGCTATTTCATTGCTGTGCGGTCTGGCGGGTTCGCTCGGCATGCTGCTCGGCATGCGCGTGCTGCTCGGCCTGTTCGGCGGACCGATCATGCCGCTCTCGCAGATGCTGCTGCTGCGCATCTTCCCCAAGGAGAAAGCGACGCTCGCCACCGTCATCTGGGCGATGACCACGCTGATCGGACCGGTTGCCGGGCCGATCCTGGGCGGGATCATCTGCGACAATTACGGATGGGAATGGATCTTCTTCATCAAGGTGCCGGTCGCGGCAGCAGCGGGGATCGCGCTGTTCATCCTGATGCGCGGCCAAGTGGATCCCAAGTCCCAGGCGACGGTCGACAAGGTCGGGCTTGCGCTGCTGGTGATCTGGGTCGGTTCGCTGCAGATCATGCTCGACGAGGGCCGCAACCATGACTGGTTCGCCAGCCATGAAATTCTGGCGCTCGGCATCGTCGCCGCAATCGGCTTTGTCGCCTTCCTGATCTGGGAGTTGACCGAGAGGAATCCGATCGTCAACCTCAAGGTATTCCGGCACCGCGGCTTCGTCGGTGCTGCGACGACCTACTCGGTCGGCTTCGGCGCCTTCTTCGCCAGCATCGTCATCCTGCCGCTGTGGCTGCAGAGCAATATGGGCTACACGGCAACCTGGGCGGGCTATGCGACAGGCATCATGGGCATCTTGGCCGTGGCCTGCGCTCCGCTGGTGGGCAAGGCGGTCGACAAGTTCGATTCGCGATTGATCGTCTGCACCGGCATCGTTGGGCTCGCGCTGATCATGGTTTGGCGCATGCTCACTTTCAACAACGACGTTACCTTCCTGCAAATGGCTTGGCCGACGCTGCTGACGGGCACCTTCATGGTCATGTTCTTCGTGCCGGTGACGGGCCTCGCCATGGCGAGCGTCGAGCCCCACGAGCAGGCGGATGCCGCAGGCCTGTCGAACTTCATGCGGACACTTGCCGGTGCGTTTGCCACTTCGTTAGTCCAAAGCGGTTGGTCGGATGCGACGCGCACCAACAACACCGAACTGGTGGGTGCGATGCGGCATGGCGACGCGGCGGTCGCCTCAATGGTCGCGCAGGGTGTTCCGGCCGATTCTGCAAGAACGATGCTCTCCTACGTTATCGAGGGCCAGAGCGTCATGCTGGCAACGCTCAACATGTTCGGGGTTATCGCGATCTGCCTTGGTGTGGCTGCGACGCTCATCTGGCTCGTTCCCAAGCCTAAAGGGCCGATCGACACCAGCGGTGCGCACTAACTGGTCGCTAACGCCAAACTAGAGACCGGTCCTGGCAACATGGCCGCTCTTCTCGGCGGACGGTAGCGCGTTGAGCGCGCTGAACCTAGGTGATCTCGTCGAACCTGCGGCTCAATAGCCGCCTGATCAAGACCCTTGCAGATTCGCTTCGCTCTGACGTCGAACGCGGGCAAGGCTGACTTCAAGGGTCTGGAAATCGAAAGTTCGCTGCGGGCAGGCGAGAACCTGATCGCGGGAGGCGACCGTCTGATCCTCTCTGGTTCGCTTGGTTATCTTGATGCCAAGTTCAAGGAGTTCGCAAGCGTCGTCGCATTCGAGCCCGACGGTACGCCGATCGTTCCTGCCGATGAGCGGGACGTTTCGGATTTTCGCGAAGTCCAGAATACGCCAAAGTGGACCGCGAGCGGCACGATTGAATATGAAATCCCGGTCGCATCCGGACGGCTAAATTTCAACACGACACTATCGTATAGGAGCGGGAGCCAGCAATTCGAGATTGCAGTACCGGCGCTGGATCAAGGCGGCTTCGCCTTGTGGGACGCGAACCTCGTGTGGCGCGCTCCCGGTGGCCGTTGGACTCTGGGCGTTCACGGGAAGAACCTGACCGGCAAAAAGTACATTGTCAGTGGCTATAACTTCTACAACCAGAACCCGTTCACCGGCGAATTCATCCTCCCCAACGGGCAGCCGGGCCTGTCGTCCGCAGTCGGTCTGGAGGGCGTGCTTACCAGGTTCTACGGGAAACCACGGCGTACTTCGCGACATATTGCGCGGCGCGTTTGTCCTACCATGGGCAAATCGGTAGGGAAACCACGGCATGCCGGTGACCGGACCGCCCACAACCTGAGTCCTACCATGGGCAAATCGGTAGGGAAACCACGGCAGAAGCGCCCTGCAAGGGGCATAGATGCCCCTTGCAGGGCGCTCGGCGCGGCGCGCCGGGGCTTAGAACGAATGCGTTATGCCACCGCATTCAGCCCGTTGCGCTGAATGATCGACAGCAGGCGCAACGCCGGACCGCCGGGCTTCTTCGCGCCGCGCTCCCAGTCCGACACAAGATTCTTCGACACGTTGAGGTAGCGCGCGAACACCGGTTGCGAGACATGCTCGGCCTCGCGGATAGCTTTGATCTCATCTGGGGAAAGGACGGGCGTGGGCGCAAGGCAGGCCTCGTCGAACTCGCGCATGGTACGCTTGTCGATGCTGCCTGCACCGTGAAGGCCCTCCATCATCTCATGAACGGCGGCCATCGCCTCGCTCTTGTAGGTCTTTGCCTTAGCCTTGCTCATCGTCTTTCACCTCGACCAATCGGCCTGCTTCAACTTCCGTTTCGATCTTATCCTCGCTCAGCTCCAGCATGATGCTAGCGGCCTTGCGATAGACCTTCAGTTCCGCCGCATTAAGGTTCGCCTTGTCACTCTTGGCGAAGGCAAACACGAATATGGCCCTTTCGCCCGTGCGGAAGATCAGGATCGCGCGAAATCCGCCCGACTTGCCTCCGCCCTGGCGCGCGATGCGCTGCTTGATGAGGCCGTTGCCGAGATCGGCGTCGATCAGACCGCTCTCGGCCCGATGAACGGCGTCAGCTAGTGTGGCATCGCTGATCTTTTCCTTTGCCGCGAACTTGGCGAACCAGCGGTTGGCGTAGATGCGAATGCGCTGGTTCTCAGCCATGCAGAAACGGTCCACTATCATACTTAGTGTTATGGTTCAATGAACGAGTGCTGCTGATGTTTCCTCGATCAGTTTACCGATGCGTCACGTTTAGCGGCGTGGTCGCTCGTCGGCTCCCGCCGCCTATCGATTAGTTTCCTGAGGCTGTCGGTCAAGACGAGCGTCGAACTTCCCAGCTTTACGATCTCGATCTCGCCATCGGCGATCAGCACGTAGAGCGTGCTGCGGCTGATGCCGACGTACCGACAGGCCTCGGGGACACGCATGGTGATCGGCTCGATCGTGTGATCGCGATGGGACCGGGCGCCGGGTTCGGATGCTGCGGTTTCGCCCGGCGCCAGGTCACGCCCTGAGTGCGAGCGCTGTGGTCCCCGCTCGTCACTGCGGCCGGCTTGCTGATTGCGGTAAGCGCGCATGGGTCTGGTCCTTTGCATCTGTCGGGTGATGACGGACCAGCCCCCTGGGCATGGTGGGGGGAGAGGACTGGCCCGCCATCGCCGCCATTATCGGGCGATCGGGCCGGTCCGGTCGACATGACATTCCTGCGCTGCGCTGGCCGATTGTGCGCCGCCCGCCAGACAGAGCAGCACTCACCGCCAAGTCGGACGCACCGGCATGGCGCTGAGCATGGCTGGATTCGCGCCCGTCCCGGCCAAATCAGCCCGAACGGCGCAGCGCCGTCGCTCGAAATGGCCGAGTTGCGCCGATAGCGCGGCTTCGTGCCAGCAGGGCAAAAAAGTGTATGGCGCCTGGAGCCGAGGATTTCTGCGCCACACAGCCACCACAGCCATCGCTTCTTTTATCTCGCCATGCTTCCAACCCCTCCAAATGCCTCCGAATCCTGCCAAAAATCGAGTCTTCAAACCTGCTGTCGCCGCGCTACCAATCCAAGGACCGTGAGGCCGCGCGCGGCTTGCAAACAGCGTGCAGCGCAGCTGCAGTCGAACTGCAAACATGCTGCCCCTCTGGTGTCGGTAGTTATGTCGGGAGCGAGCACTTACGCTGCCGCACGCCCTGTCGATCTGAAGCCTTCAGCCAGCCTTCACTGCGTCAAGCTTCAGCTTCTCAAGCCGCTCGGAGCACACCTCATGCACGACGCGGCCCAACTCCTCGACCTGGCTACCAAGCCATTCGAGCTCTTCCCTGGTGATGCGATAGTGCTTCGAGTAGCGCGCCTTGACATAGGCTTCCTTGAGCTTCTCGAAGCGC
>LOEX01000143.1 GCA_001516125.1 Sphingomonadales bacterium BRH_c42 | reverse complement strand
CGGCCCGAACCATCGCCGACAACGACCAGCGCCGCAAAGCCGAAGCGCTTGCCGCCCTTCACCGTCTTGGAAACGCGGTTGATGTGCACCAGCTTCTCGATGATGCCGTCATCTTCCTCTTCACGAGGCTTGCGGCGATCGTCGCGGCCACGGCCACCACGTCCACGACCGCCTTCGCGCCCGCCATCTCCGCCACGCCCGCCGCGACCGCGGCGTTCCTCGACAGGTTCGACCGGTGCCGCAACGGCTGCATCGACCAGGGTTTCTTCGTTGTTGTTTTCGTCAGCCATCATCAGAACTCCAGTCCGCCTTCGCGGGCGGCATCGGCCAGCGCCTTGACACGGCCATGGAACAGGAACCCACCGCGATCGAACACGACCGCAGTCACGCCTGCCTTCATGGCGGCGGCGGCAATGTCCTTGCCGACCTTGACGGCAGCATCGACATTGGCACCCGAACCCTCACCGCCCAGCGAAGAGGCGGAAGCCAGCGTGCGGCCCTGCGCATCGTCGATGATCTGGGCATAGATATGCTGGCCGGTGCGGTGGACGCACAGCCGCGGGCGCTCGCCCGAACGGCTCTTGATCGCGGTGCGCACGCGCCGACGGCGGCGCTCAAAGAGAGAAAGCTTTGCCATCTTACTTCTTCTTTCCTTCCTTGCGGAAGACAAACTCGCCGCGATAACGGATGCCCTTGCCCTTGTAGGGTTCGGGCTTGCGCCAGCGGCGGACTTCGGCCGCGAACTGGCCGACCTTCTGCTTGTCGATACCGCTGACCTCGATCGTGGTCTGGTCGGGCGTCTTGACTTCAAGACCCTCGGGAACCTCGAGATCGACATCGTGGCTGTAGCCAAGCTGCAACTTCAGCGTTCTGCCCTGCGCCGAAGCACGATAGCCGACGCCGGTGATGTTGAGCACCCGGGTAAAGCCCGTGGTCACGCCTTCGACCAGGTTCGACACCAGCGTGCGCTGCATGCCCCAAAAGGCCCGTGCGGCTCTGGTATCATTGGCCGGATTGACCTGGATCGCCTCGCCTTCGAGCTTGTACTCGATCAGATCGGACAAGCCCAGCGACAGCGCGCCCTTGGGGCCTTTCACGGTCAGCATGCCGTTCTCGATATCGGCAGTGACCCCGCTCGGGATCGCCACCGGCCTTTTGCCGATGCGGCTCATCAGAACACCTCCGCCAGCACTTCGCCGCCGACATTCTGGTTGCGCGCCTCGTTGTCCGAAAGCACGCCCTTGGGCGTCGAGACGATGGTGATGCCAAGGCCGTTGCGGACCGTGGGCAATTCCTTGCTGCCCGAATAGATCCGTCGACCCGGACGGGAAACGCGGGCGAGGTGCTTGATTGCGGGTTCGCCCTCGAAATACTTCAGTTCGATGCGCAGCGCCTTGTGCTTGCCGCTGTCATCCTCGCTGTAGCCACGAATGTAGCCTTCGCGCTGGAGCACCTCGAGCACATTGGCGCGCAGCCGGGACGCAGGAGCAAGGACGGAGTCCTTCTTCGCGCGCTGGCCGTTGCGGATGCGGGTGAGCATATCACCCAGGGGATCGGTCAATGCCATAATTCAGATCCTCACCAGCTCGACTTGGTTACGCCCGGGATCAGGCCCTTGTTGGCCAGATCGCGCAACTCGATACGGCACAAGCCGAACTTGCGGTAATAGGCGCGCGGCCGGCCGGTGGTGTTGCAGCGATTGCGAACACGCGTCGGATTGGCGTTGCGCGGAATTTCCGCCATCTTCAGGCGCGCGATCAGGCGCTCGCTCTCGTCGAGCGATTCATCTGCCGCGATTGCCTTCAGCCTGGCGTACTTGCCAGCGTGCTTAAGAACGAGCTTCTTGCGCTTCTCGTTCTTGTTTATGGAACTCAGTTTCGCCATGGACTTAAGCTCTCCTGATCAGCGGCTCACGCCGCTGCCTTCTCTTCCGGCTGCTCAGCCGGGAACGGGAAACCGAACAGCCTGAGCAGTTCGCGCGCTTCCTCGTCGGTTTTTGCCGTGGTGGTGACGATGATATCCATGCCACGCACCTTCTCGATCCTGTCATAGCTGATCTCGGGGAACACGATCTGTTCCTTGAGACCCATGGCATAATTGCCCCTGCCGTCGAACGACTTGGGGTTGAGCCCCCTGAAGTCGCGGACGCGCGGCATGGCAATCGTTACCAGACGATCGAGAAACTCATACATCCTCTCGCGCCGCAAGGTCACCTTGCAGCCGATCGGCATGCCTTCGCGCAGCTTGAACTGCGCGATCGACTTCTTGGCCTTGGTGATGACCGGCTTCTGGCCGGCGATCAGCGCCATTTCGTCGGCAGCAGTCTGGACCTTCTTCTTGTCCTGGCTGCCTTCGCCCACGCCCATGTTGAGCGTGATCTTGTCGAGCCTGGGGACCTGGAGTCGGTTGGTGTAACCGAATTTTTCGGTCATCGCCTTGACGATCTGGTCCTCGTACATCTGCTTGAGGCGGGGCTTGTAATCAGCCATGGCCGATTCCTTAACCATCGATAGTCTCCCCGGATTTGACGGCAACGCGCACCTTCTTGCCGCCCTGCTGTTCAAAGCGGACGCGGGTGGGCTTGCCGGTCTTGGGATCAGCCACGGCAACCTTGGAAATGTGCATCGGCGCCTCGAAGCGGACGATGCCCCCTTGCGGGTTGGTCTGGCTGGGCTTGCGATGACGCGTGGCGATATTGGCGCCCGCGACCACGACCTTGCCCTCGGCAGGCAGGACCTTGGATACGGTGCCGGTTACGCCCTTGTCCTTACCGGACAGGACAACCACGCTGTCGCCCTTCTTGATCTTCGCAGCAGCCATCACAGCACCTCCGGAGCAAGCGAGATGATCTTCATGAAGCCGCGCCCGCGCAGTTCGCGCACCACCGGCCCGAAGATGCGGGTTCCGATCGGCTCTTCGTTCTTGTTCACGAGTACCGCCGCATTGCTGTCAAAGCGGATCACGCTGCCGTCGCTGCGACGCACGTCCTTGCGGGTACGCACGATCACCGCGCGGTGCACGTCACCCTTTTTCACGCGGGTGCGTGGCTGGGCTTCCTTCACGGAAACCACGATCACGTCGCCAACGGACGCAGTCCGGCGCTTAGAGCCGCCCAGCACCTTGATGCACTGGACGCGCTTGGCGCCGCTGTTGTCCGCGACGTCGAGATTGGATTGCATCTGGATCATCGATCCGGTTCCTTCACTCTATCTGGTCGTTTCGCGGTCGGGAAAACCGATACCCACTTTTCCCTGCGAAACTTCCCGTTCGGCTTGCCGGGACTTTGGTCAAGCCCAGCCCGGCAGTTCCTGCGTCTGTTTCCTAGTTCCCGGCAGCTGCGACATCGAGGTCGGCTTCCACCGCCTGCGTTCCGCCTGCTGCCACGCGATCGACCACGGTCCAGGTCTTGGTCTTGGAGATCGGCCTCGTCTCCTCGATCCGGACCTTGTCGCCTACGTTGAATTCGTTGTTTTCGTCGTGCGCGTGATATTTCTTCGTCCGGCGGATGATCTTCCCGTAGAGCGGGTGCCTCACCTTGCGTTCGACCTTCACGGTCACGGTCTTGTCGGTCTTGTCGGAGGTGACAGTCCCGACGAGGATACGTTTCGGCATTGTCTTGCTCCTCAAGCCTTGCTTGCCGCGGTCGCGGCGCGCTGGTTCTGCAGCGTCTTGATCTGGGCGATGGTGCGGCGCACCTGCTTCACCCGCGACGGAGCCGCGAGCTGGTTGGTCGCAGCCTGGAACCGCAGATTGAACTGCTCGCGCTTGAGCTCGACCAGTTCGGTCGCGAGCTGATCGTCGGTCTTCGTGCGAAGATCTTCAACTTTGCTCATTTCGTGTCTCCCAGGTGCGAGGTGTCGCCAAGGCGAGCCACCACCTTGGTCTTGACCGGAAGCTTCATCGCCGCGCGCTCGAACGCACCAGCGGCAACCGGGCCGGGAACACCGTCGAGTTCGAACAGGATGCGGCCCGGCTTTACCCGTGCGGCCCAGTATTCGATCGAACCCTTGCCCTTGCCCTGACGGACTTCGGCAGGCTTCTTCGACACCGGCACGTCGGGAAACACGCGGATCCACAGGCGTCCCTGACGCTTGATGTGGCGCGTGATCGCACGGCGTGCAGCCTCGATCTGGCGCGCGGTAATCCGCTCGGGCTCGACCGCCTTGAGGCCATACGAGCCGAAGTTGAGCGTGGTTCCACCCTTGGCGTCACCATGAATGCGGCCCTTGAAAGCCTTGCGGAACTTGGTTTTCTTTGGTTGCAGCATGGCTTAATTCCTGCGGTCATCGCGCGCCGGGCGCACGCCGGAGGTCTGGGCCTCCATCATCAGGCGGTCCTGCGCGGTCGGATCGTGCGCCAGGATTTCACCCTTGAAGATCCAGCACTTGATACCGATGATGCCGTATGCCGTCAGCGCTTCGGCTTCGGCATAATCGACATTGGCGCGCAGTGTGTGAAGCGGCACCCGGCCCTCGCGGTACCATTCCACGCGGGCGATTTCAGCCCCGCCCAGACGGCCGCCGCAGGTGATCTTGATCCCTTCGGCACCCAGGCGCAGCGCGGATTGCACCGCACGCTTCATCGCGCGGCGGAAGGCAACGCGGCGGATCAGCTGATCGGCCACACCCTGCGCGACGAGCTTGGCGTCGATTTCCGGCTTGCGGATCTCGACGATGTTCAGCTTCACTTCGCTGGGGGTCAGCTTTGACAGCTGCTGGCGCAGCTTTTCGATGTCCGCACCCTTCTTGCCGATAATCACGCCGGGGCGCGCGGCATAGATGGAAACGCGGCACAGCTTGGCCGGACGTTCGATCACCACCTTCGAAACCGCTGCCTGGGGCACGGTCTCGACGATGAACTTGCGGATGGCGATGTCTTCCTTGAGCAGCCGCGCATAGTCACGCCCTTCGGCATACCAGCGGCTGTCCCAGGTACGGTTGATCTGCAGGCGCAGACCGATCGGATTGCTCTTCTGACCCATCTTACGCCTCTTCCTGCTCGCGCACCACGATCCGCAGCCGACTGATCGGCTTGAGGATCCGGGTCGACTTGCCGCGACCGCGGGTGTGGAAGCGCTTCATGGTGATCGACTTGCCGACCGAGGCTTCCGCAACGATCAGCGCATCGACATCGAGATTGTGGTTGTTTTCGGCATTGGCGATCGCCGAAGCGAGCACCTTGCTGGCGTCCTTGGCCATTGCCCGCTTCGAGAACGCGAGGATATTCAGCGCATCCTCGGCCTTCTTGCCGCGGATCAGCGCGGCGACAAGGTTGAGCTTCTGCGCCGAACCACGAATGGTGGTGCCAACCGCCAGAGCCTCGTTGTCACCAACGCGGCGGGGAGATTTTGCCTTGCTCATCAGCGCTTGCCCTTCTTGTCGGCGGCATGGCCGGGGAAGTTGCGCGTGGGCGCAAATTCGCCGAGCTTGTGGCCGACCATTTCCTCAGACACCGAAACCGGGATGAACTTCTGACCATTGTAGACGTTGAACGTCAGGCCGACGAACTGCGGCAGGATGGTGCTGCGACGCGACCAGGTCTTGATCGGCTTGTTGGCGCCGCTGTCCTGAGCAGTTTCGGCCTTCTTGAGAAGGCTGAGCTCGACGAACGGGCCTTTCCAGACGGAACGAGCCATTTTCGCTTACCTCTTCTTCTTCGCGTGACGCGAACGGATGATCATCTTGTCGGTCTGCTTGTTGTGACGGGTGCGGGCACCCTTGGTCGGCTTGCCCCATGGGGTCACCGGATGGCGGCCGCCCGAAGTGCGGCCTTCACCGCCGCCGTGCGGGTGGTCGACCGGGTTCTTGGCCACGCCGCGGGTGAGCGGCCTGACGCCCATCCAGC
This sequence comes from Sphingomonadales bacterium BRH_c42, assembly GCA_001516125.1. Lineage (GTDB taxonomy): Bacteria > Pseudomonadota > Alphaproteobacteria > Sphingomonadales > Sphingomonadaceae > Erythrobacter. The sequence continues at coordinate 11,950 of LOEX01000143.1, read as the reverse complement.
GCTTGCGGCCGGCCTTGGCAAAGTTCTGGTTCTGGTTGTCGGGGTTCGAAACCGCGCCAACCGTGCCCATGCAATCGGCCCGCAGATAACGCTGCTCGCCCGAATTGAGGCGGACGATAACCAGGTTGCGGTCGCGCCCGACCAGCTGGACATAGGTGCCCGCGCTGCGTGCGATCTGCCCGCCCTTGCCCGGCTTCATCTCCACATTGTGGCAGATCGTGCCGACCGGCATCTGGCCCAGCAGCATGGCGTTGCCCGGCTTGGTATCGACGCGTTCGCCAGCCACCACCGTGTCGCCCACGCCGAGGCGCTGCGGGCAGATGATATAGGCCTGCTCGCCATCTTCGTACTTCAGCAGCGCGATGAAGGCGGTGCGGTTGGGATCGTACTCGATCCGCGCGACGGTTGCGGGAACATCCCACTTGCGCCGCTTGAAATCGATGAAGCGATACTTCTGCTTGTGACCGCCGGCGATCCCGCGCGAAGTGACATGACCCTTGTTGTTGCGGCCACCCGTCTTGCGCTTGCCTTCGGTAAGCGCCTTGACCGGCTTGCCCTTCCAGAGCTGGGTCTTGTCGACGAGAATCAGGCCGCGGCGTGCGGGGCTCGTCGGTTTGTAGTTCTTGAGTGCCATCGTTCGTTTCCTGTCCCTTGGCCTCAGATACCGCTGGTGATGTCGATCGGATCCTGGCCCTCGGCCAGCGTCACGATCGCTTTTTTCACATCCGAACGCTTGTAGGGCTTGCCCTTCCAGCGCTTGGTCTTGCCCTTCACCACGATCGTGTTCACGCCAGCGACCTTGGTGCCGTAGATTGCCTCCACGGCTTCCTTGATCTGCGGCTTGGTCGCATCATTGGCGACCTTGAACACCACCGCGTTGTTCTCCGAGGCCAGCGTCGACTTCTCGGTGATGTGCGGGGCGATGATCACGTCGTAGTGACGCGCATCGATTTCCTGCTTCTTAGCCATTGAAGCGCGCCTCCAGTTTCGCGACCGCATCCCTGGTCAGGATCAGCGTATCGTGTTTCAGAATGTCATAGACATTGGCACCGATGGCCGGGAGCACGTTCACGCCCGGCAGATTGCCGGCAGCCTTGCGGAAGGCCTCGTTCACGCTGTCGCCGTCGATCACCAGCACCTTGCCGCTGATGCCCGCCTTGTCGAAATGCCCCTTGAGCGCCTTGGTCTTGGCGTCCTTGAGTTCGAGGCTGTCAACCACGATCAAGCCGGCCTTGGCCTTGCTGGTCAATGCCATCTTGAGACCGAGTGCACGGATCTTCTTGTTGAGCGACGGGTTGAAGTCACGCAGCCTTGCGCCGTGCGCCTTGCCGCCGCCAATGAAGATCGGAGCGCTGCGATCGCCATGGCGAGCCGTGCCGCCGCCCTTCTGGCGACCGAACTTCTTGCCGGTGCGCGCCACATCGCTGCGCTCGCGCGTGGGACGCGCGGTCGCCCGGCGGCTTTCGAGCTGCCAGGTGACTACGCGGTGCAGGATATCCGCGCGCGGCTCGACGCCGAACACATCCTTGCTCAGCTCGATATCGGCTGAAGCACCGCTCACCTTGGAGCCGTCGATTTTCTGGACCTTCACCTTCACGGGATCAGCCCTCCTTGCTCTCGTCGGCGGCCGTTACTTCGGCCTCGACGACGGTTGTTTCCTGGGCGGCGGCTTCCTGCGCGACGGCTTCAACGGCCTCGTCCTCAACGGTCGGCACGGGTGCCTCGACCTGGGGCGCCGCCGCATTGCGATCGATCACCGCGCCGGGGAAGGGAACGCCTTCGGGCAGCGGCAGCTTGACCGCATCGCTGACCAGCAGCCATGCATTGCTCGATCCCGGCACCGATCCCTTGACGAAGATCAGCCCGCGCTCCACATCGGTGCGAACCACTTCAAGGTTCTGCTGCGTGCGCTGGCGATCACCCATGTGGCCGGCCATCTTCTTGCCCTTGAACACCTTGCCGGGGTCCTGGCGGTTGCCGGTCGAACCATGCGAACGGTGGCTCAGCGAAACGCCGTGCGTTGCGCGCAGGCCGCCGAAGCCCCAGCGCTTCATCGCGCCGGCAAAACCCTTGCCCTGCGTGTGGCCGGTGATGTCGACCTTCTGGCCGGCAATGAAGTGTTCGGCGCTGATTTCGGCGCCAACAGCGACAAGCCCGGCCTCGCTCTCGACCCGGAACTCCGCGACCTTCTGCTTCAGGCCGACTTGCGCCTTGGCAAAATGCTCGCGCTGCGGCTTGTTGACATTCTTCTGCTTGGCTACCCCAGCACCAAGCTGGACCGCGAAGTAACCATCGCGTTCAGCCGTGCGGTGGGAAACGACCTGGCAGCCTTCCAGGGCCAGGACGGTCACGGGAACGTGCCGTCCATCCTCCTGAAACAGGCGGGTCATCCCGACTTTCCTTGCGATAACGCCAGTGCGCATCGTCGTTGCTCCTACACAGAGGCACACGAGGCCCATCCCCGTGTGCTTGTCAGCCCAAATTCGATGCATCGCCCCGTCCGGGCTGATTGCTTCCCATGCCGCAAGGCCGGGGAAACTAGACGGGGGACGCAGCCCGGAAAATTCCGGCGGTATCCCTATGTCTTGCGCAGTCCCTGCGGACTGCACGGGGCCTTAGGAACCCCTTGAAACTTCCGGCCCGGTTATCCGGTCAGGCCAGCAGACCGGTCGAAATCAAGCCAGCTTGATCTCGACATTCACACCCGCGGCAAGATCGAGCTTCATCAGCGCATCAACCGTCTGGGCGTTGGGCTGCACGATATCGAGCAGCCGCTTGTAGGTGCGCACCTCGAACTGCTCGCGCGACTTCTTGTCGACATGCGGGCCGCGGTTCACGGTGAACTTCTCGATGCGCGTCGGCAGAGGAATGGGGCCCCGGATCAGCGCGCCCGTACGGCGAGCCGTGTCTGCGATTTCGCCAGTTGCTTGGTCAAGCACGCGATGGTCGAACGCCTTGAGGCGAATACGGATATTCTGAGCTTCCATTACCTGTACCGATGCGAAAGAGCCTAAGTGGCCATCCCTTACAGGGCCAACCACTCAACAAAACAAGAACCGCCCCACCTTACCGATTATCCGGTGAGGGGCGGCCCTTATGAAACTGTGCGCCCGCCGGAGAAGCGATTCTCCCGCCGACGGGCGCGCCTATATTACTTCGTGATCTTGCTGACAACCCCCGAACCGACGGTGCGGCCGCCTTCGCGGATGGCGAAGCGCAGACCTTCGTCCATCGCGATCGGAGCGATCAGCTTGACGCCGATCGTGACATTGTCGCCAGGCATAACCATCTCGGTGCCTTCAGGCAGGATCACTTCGCCGGTCACGTCGGTCGTGCGGAAGTAGAACTGCGGGCGGTAGTTGGCGAAGAACGGCGTGTGACGGCCGCCCTCGTCCTTCGACAGCACATAGACTTCCGCATTGAATTCAGTGTGCGGAGTGACCGAGCCCGGCTTGGCCAGGACCTGTCCGCGCTCCACGGCCTCGCGAGCGGTGCCGCGCAGCAGGGCGCCGATATTGTCGCCAGCTTCACCGCGATCAAGCAGCTTGCGGAACATTTCCACGCCGGTGACGATGGTCTTCTGGGTGTCACGAATGCCGATGATCTCGACTTCGTCGCCCACGTTCACCACGCCGGTTTCGACACGGCCGGTCACCACGGTGCCGCGGCCTGAGATCGAGAACACGTCCTCGATCGGCATCAGGAACGGCCGGTCAACCGGACGCTCGGGCTGCGGGATGAACTCGTCAACCGCCTTCATCAGCTCGAGAATCGACTTCTCGCCGATTTCGGGGTCGCGGCCTTCAAGCGCGGCCAGCGCCGAGCCCTTGATCACGGGAATGTTGTCGCCGTCGAAATCATAGCTCGAAAGCAGCTCGCGGATTTCCAGCTCGACGAGCTCGAGGATTTCCTCGTCATCGACCTGGTCGACCTTGTTCATGTACACGACCAGCGCCGGAACGCCGACCTGGCGGGCAAGCAGGATGTGCTCGCGCGTCTGCGGCATCGGGCCGTCAGCAGCGTTCACCACCAGGATCGCGCCGTCCATCTGCGCCGCGCCGGTGATCATGTTCTTCACATAGTCGGCGTGTCCCGGGCAATCGACGTGCGCATAGTGGCGCGCATCGGTTTCATATTCGACGTGGGCGGTCGAAATGGTGATGCCGCGCTCGCGCTCCTCAGGAGCCTTGTCGATGTTCGCGAAATCGACCGGCGAGCCGAGGACCTTGGTGATGGCAGCCGTCAGCGTGGTCTTGCCGTGGTCGACGTGACCGATGGTGCCGATGTTGCAGTGCGGTTTGGTCCGCTCGAATTTTGCCTTCGCCATTTCTCAATTAACCTCTGTCTAGATAAGAACCATTCTTGCGGGAGAATGGGCGGCACCCGCTGAATCAGGCGCCGCCCCTAGACCCTGATGCTCAACTACGCAAGCTTCTCCTTGACCTCTTGCGCAACATTTGCCGGCACTTCGTCATAATGCGAGAACTGCATCGTGTACTGCGCGCGGCCCTGGGTGAAGGAGCGCAGTTCGTTGACGTATCCGAACATGTTGGCAAGCGGCACGAGAGCTTCGACAACCTGGGCATTGCCGCGGCTGTCGGTGCCCTGAATCTGGCCACGGCGGCTGTTGAGATCGCCGATCACATCGCCAAGATAATCCTCGGGCGTCACCACTTCGACCTTCATGATCGGTTCGAGCAGCTTGATCCCTGCCTTGCTGGCCACTTCGCGCATCGCGCCGCGACCGGCAATTTCGAAGGCGATCGCCGATGAGTCGACGTCGTGATAGGCGCCGTCGACCAGGCGGATCGAGAAGTCGATGATCGGGAAGCCGACGAGATGGCCGCTGGCGGCCTGCTCGCGGAAACCCTTTTCGATCGCGGGGATATATTCGCGCGGAATATTGCCGCCCTTGATCTGGTCCTCGAAGACGATGCCCTGGCCGCGTTCACCCGGAGTGACGACCACCTTGACGCGGCCAAACTGGCCCGAGCCACCCGACTGCTTCTTGTGGGTGTAATCGACCTCGACCTCACGGCCGAGCGATTCGCGGTACGCCACCTGCGGCGCACCGACATTGGCCTCGACCTTGAACTCGCGCTTCATGCGGTCGACCAGAATGTCGAGGTGCAGTTCGCCCATGCCCTTGATGATCGTCTGGCCACTTTCGTGATCGGTCGAGACGCGGAAGCTGGGATCCTCGGCTGACAGACGATTGAGCGCGATGCCCATCTTTTCCTGGTCGGCCTTGGTCTTGGGCTCCACCGACAATTCGATCACCGGTTCGGGGAATTCCATCCGCTCGAGCACGATCGGTTTGCCCATATCGCACAGCGTATCGCCGGTGGTGGTTTCCTTCATCCCGGCCAGCGCGATGATGTCGCCCGCGAACGCCTCGTCCACGTCCTTACGGTCGTTCGCGTGCATTTCCAGCATGCGGCCGACCTTTTCCTTCTTGTCCTTCACCGAGTTCAGGTAGGTGCCCTTGTTGAGCGTGCCCGAATAGATGCGGACGAAGGTGAGCGAGCCCACGAACGGATCGTTCATCACCTTGAAGGCAAGCGCGCTGAACGGCGCACCGTCGGTGGCGGGGCGGCTGTCCTTCTCGTCGGAGTCCATCTTGACGCCCTGGACGTCAGGGATGTCGAGCGGTGACGGCATGTAATCGACCACCGCGTCGAGCAGCGGCTGGACGCCCTTGTTCTTGAACGCCGAACCGCACAGCACCGGCACAAAGGCACGCGCCATGGTGCCCTTGCGGATCAGGCGCTTGAGCGTCGCAGCATCGGGCGCTTCACCGGATTCGAGATAGGCTTCCATCACGTCGTCGTCCTGTTCGACAACGGTCTCGATCATCTGCTCGCGGTATTCCGCGGCCTTGTCCGCCATGTCGGCAGGGATCTCTACGTAATCGAACTTCGCGCCCAGGCTTTCATCCTGCCACACGATGCCGCGATTGTTGACGAGATCGACCACGCCCTTGAGGCTGCTTTCCGCACCGATCGGGAGATAGAGCACCAGCGGAACCGCGCCGAGACGATCGATGATCGACTGCACACAGTAATAGAAGTCGGCGCCGGTGCGGTCCAGCTTGTTGATGAAGCACATGCGCGGCACGCCATACTTGTCGGCCTGGCGCCACACGGTTTCGGACTGCGGCTCGACCCCGGCGACGCCGTCGAACACCGCCACCGCGCCGTCGAGCACGCGAAGCGAGCGCTCGACCTCGATGGTGAAGTCGACGTGCCCGGGGGTGTCGATGATGTTGATCCGGTGTTCGGGCCCCATACCGTCCTCGGCCTTCCAGAAGGTCGTGGTCGCAGCCGAGGTGATGGTGATCCCGCGTTCCTGCTCCTGCTCCATCCAGTCCATCGTCGCCGCGCCATCATGCACTTCGCCGATCTTGTAGGACTTGCCGGTGTAATAGAGGATCCGCTCGGTCGTGGTGGTCTTGCCGGCGTCGATATGCGCCATGATGCCGATGTTGCGGTATCGCTCGATAGGGTGGCTGCGTGCCATTTCAAATAACTCCGAGTGGGTGTGCCGGCATTACCAGCGGTAGTGCGAGAATGCGCGGTTGGCGTCGGCCATGCGGTGCGCATCTTCGCGCTTCTTGACGGCGTTGCCGCGATTGTTGGCAGCATCCATCAGCTCGCCCGAAAGGCGCGCCGCCATGGTGCTTTCCGGACGCCCGCGCGCCGCCGCGATCAGCCAGCGGATCGCCAGCGCCTGCGCACGCTCGGCGCGAACCTCGACCGGCACCTGATACGTTGCACCGCCAACGCGGCGGCTGCGCACCTCGACCTGCGGCTTAACATTATTGAGCGCATCGTGGAACATCTGGATCGGATCGGCCTTGGCCTTGGCCTCGACCGTTTCGAGCGCGCCATAGACGATCCGCTCGGCAACCGACTTTTTGCCATCCAGCATGAGGTTGTTCATGAACTTGGACAGAATCTGATCCCCGAACTTGGGATCGGGCAGGATTTCCCGCTTTTCGGGACGACGACGACGTGACATGTCGCTAATTCCTTTACATCAACCGGCTCTGGCTGCCCTTCCCTCAAGCGTCACCCTGAACTTGTTTCAGGGTCCATCGGGCGGCTGGCTCGGCCTATGAATTCAACACCTGGGCTATCGGCACCATGGATCCTGAAACGAGTTCAGGATGACCTGACGCCTGCGGCCGTCAGGTCACTTCGGCCGCTTCGCGCCGTACTTCGATCGGCTCTGCTTGCGGTCCTTGACACCCTGCGTGTCGAGCACGCCGCGCAGCACATGGTAGCGCACACCGGGAAGGTCGCGCACACGCCCGCCGCGGATCAGCACGACGCTGTGTTCCTGCAGGTTGTGGCCTTCGCCCGGGATATAGGTGATGACCTCGCGCTGATTGGTGAGGCGTACCTTGGCGACCTTGCGCAGTGCCGAGTTCGGCTTCTTCGGGGTCGTGGTATAGACGCGGGTGCAAACGCCGCGCTTCTGCGGGTTCGCTTCCATCGCAGGGACCTTGGATTTGGCCTTCTGCGGTTCGCGGCCCTTGCGGACCAGCTGGTTGATCGTGGGCATTAAAGACTTCACCTTGCTAATGGCCTGATCGGACCGGGGTGAAGTGAAAACGAATCGCGAATGCGCCAGATGCAGGGCACTGCCCCGCCAGACACCGTTCGCGAGCCGAAAACGCTCCACCCGGGTGAAAAGACCGGGTTACTTTGACGGATAACCCGCGCGAGGCGGACACACCGGCAATGTTCAGCTCAACCGGGAAGACCATCGACTTTGGCCCCGGAAGCGCGCGCCCTTATGTTGGATTCGGCGAAAGGTCAAGCGTTGTGAGGTTCAGGACCAGTGCCAACCAGGCGCTTTGCCGTGGCTTGGGCCATAGGGCAGCCGCCATGTCGCAGACGGCGGGGACACGCCGGACCCTGCACGCAAAACATGCCGCCACGCAGCCTCATCGTTGGTTGGGGGGCTTGCCGCCCCTGCAAGGCGCGGCTAGCAGCCAATGATACCCCATTCCTGTGTCAACGGAGCCCTGATGCCGGTCGAAATCGAACAAGCCATCGAAGCAGCGTGGGAACGCCGCGAGACGATCACCCCGGCAGACGCCGGCCTGCGCGAGACCGTGGACCGCGCGATCGAACTGCTCGACAGCGGCGAGGTCCGCGTGGCCGAGCCCGACGGTGCGGGGGGGTGGAAGGTCAACCAGTGGCTCAAGAAGGCGGTGCTGCTGTCCTTCCGCCTCAACGACAATCAGGTGATGGCGGGCGGATCGGCGGGCGAACCTGCGTATGACAAGGTGCCGTCGAAATTCGCTGGCTGGGGCGCAAACCGCTTCCGCGAGGCAGGCTTGCGCGTGGTCCCCGGCGCGGTTGCCCGCAAGGGCAGCTTCATCGGGCGGGGCGTGGTGTTGATGCCCAGCTTCGTCAATATCGGGGCCTATGTCGATGAAGGCACCATGGTCGATACCTGGGCCACCGTTGGCTCGTGCGCGCAGATCGGCCGGAATGTGCATATTTCGGGCGGGGCAGGGATTGGCGGCGTGCTCGAGCCGCTCCAGGCCGGCCCCGTCATCATCGGTGACGGCGCCTTCATCGGTGCGCGAGCCGAGGTGGCCGAGGGTGTGCGCGTGGGCGAAGGCGCAGTGCTGTCGATGGGGGTCTATCTGGGCGCCTCGACCAAGATCATCGACCGCGCGACGGGGGAAATCCACCGCGGCATCGTGCCGCCCTATGCGGTGGTGGTGCCCGGTTCGCTTCCCGGCAAGCCGCTGCCCGATGGCACGCCCGGCCCCTCGCTCTATTGCGCGGTGATCGTCAAGACGGTGGACGCGCAGACCCGCGCCAAGACCGGAATCAACGAACTACTGCGCGACTGACCGGCCTTTGCGGCTCGCCGATGCCGCCTGATTAGCTCGGGCCAACGGCGCACGGCCGGTCGCGGCCAAAATCGAAATCCCCAAGGGTGGCCCAAGGGTGGCCCAAGGGTGGCCCAAGGGTGGAGGGTGATGCACGGGCAAGGCCGGCACCACCCGCCGGGTCAATCAGGTCAGATGCTTTGAGACAGCAGCCGTCATCTTGAACATGGAGATCTGGCTTCCACCAATCACCGCGCCCAGCTTGGCATCAGGGTTGATCTGGCGCTTGTCCGTCTTGTCCTGAAGGCCATTGGCCTTGATATAGTCCCACACCTTGGATGTAACTTGTGCGCGGGTCATCGGACCCTTGCCAATCACACCTTCCAGTGCGGCCGATAGATTCACCGGTTTTTGAAGGGCATTGCCAGCCATGATTAAGTCCTTTCCTTTTCTGGCCAACGATTGATCAGTCGAGTGTGTCGTCATCAACCCATTCGCCGGAATCATCCGGCGAGCGGGTATAGTGGGCGACCAGCACGGAGCTGGCGACGACATGCCCATCCATTTGTGCGAGCAGGCTTGCCCTGGTCGCGCCTGGCATCAGCGTGAGCGGCAGGTCCAGTGCAAACAGCTGAAATACGAATTGCTGGGTCTCGCCTTCCGGCGGATCGGGCAGCAACCACTCCGAATTGCCCAGTGCGTTCTTGCCCGTGCGCGGCGGCGTTTCACCTTCGAGCAGCTTTCCGCGCTGCGGGGCAATTCCCCAGACCAGCCAGTGGCAGGCGGGCTCTGCCCCCGAGGTCGAGGCGTTCTCGACAATCAGGACCAGCTCCTGCGCACCTGCCGGCGGCGCGCTCCACTCGACAGGCGGCGCGACCGCGTCCTCCTCGCCCGCGGTAAAGCATGGGTCGAGTTCCTCGCCATGTTCGAACGCGGGGCTGAAGAGCCTGAAACCGCCGCGCCCTAGGTCGTGCCCGTCACCAAGCCGCACGATCGCCAGCCCGGCATGACGGGCGGCGGATGGCAGCGATGACAACGGCGATTGCAGCACTTCAGGCAGGGGTTCTCTCCTTATCGAAGCAAAACGCTAGGCGTTTCGATTATGCAAGACGAGATCGCCCTGCAAACTATACACCGGTTTTTTCAGAGGGAAGATGCGTGCGTTCGCATGCCGGGAGGCGGCATTTTCCCGCAGGATTCTGGCAAGCGGTCCCTTGAGATGTTGCCGCAATGGTGAGAGTGTCGGCACGTTCACGCACATGCGAAAGGGTCGCAGTCATGGGTCTCGCACGCTCAAAGTTCACGGCCACGCTTTCGGCCACCCTCGCCTTCGCGTTGGTGGCATGCGGCGGCGGAGGGGCGCCCCCGCCCACCGGTGGCGGCGGCACCCCTACGCCTACACCCACGCCAACTGCCTGCTCGCTCAGCCAGCGCCAGCAATTCGTCAAGGCTGCGGTCGATGAATGGTATCTGTTTCCCGAACTGGTCGATAACACGGTAAACCCCGCAAATTTCACCAGTCTGCAAAGCTATATCGACGCGCTGGTGGCCCCCGCGCGCGCGCAGTCGAAGGATCGCTTCTTCTCCTTCATCACCTCTATTGCCGAAGAGAATGCGCTGATCAATTCGGGCGCCAGCGCGGGCTTCGGCATTCGCCTGGGCTTCGACACGGGCAGCAACCGCGTGTTCGTGATCGAGGCCTTCGAAAATGCCAACGGGCTTGGCGCGGGGATGGACCGCGGCACCGAACTGCTCGCCATCGGCACCACCAGCACCAACCTGGTCACCGTTTCCTCGCTGATGGCAAGCGGCGGGCCGCAGGCGGTGATCGATGCACTTGGACCGTCCGACCCCGGCGTTACCCGCGTCCTGCGCTTCCGCACAGTGGGCGGCGTGACCATCGAAGCGAGCGTGACCAAAACCAGTTTCTCGCTCGATCCGGTGTCGGACCGTTACGGCATCAAGATCATCGATGATGGCGGCAAGAAGGTCGGTTATCTCAATCTGCGCACCTTCATCGTCGATTCCGCCGCGGACCAGCTTCGCGATGCCTTCGGCCAGTTCAAGGCGCAAGGCGTGACCGAAGTCATCATCGATCTGCGCTACAATGGCGGCGGGCTGGTCAGTGTGGCCGAACTGATGGGCGACCTGATGGGCGCGGGCAACGTCGGGCAGGTATTCAGCTTCACCAAGCTGCGCGCATCCAAATCATCGGAGAACTCGACCCAGCTGTTCGCAAGCGAAGGCAACGCCATCGCACCGACAAAGCTCGCTTTCATCGGGCGCGAGGGAACCGCCTCGGCCAGCGAGCTGGTAGCCAATTCGATGATCCCCTATCTCGGCGCCAACATGGCGCTGGTCGGCACCAATACCTTCGGCAAGCCGGTGGGCCAGTTCGCGTTCGACCTTGCGGCGTGTGACGACCGGCTGCGGCTGGTCGCGTTCAAGACCGAGAACGCCGACAACCAGGGCGAATATTTCACCGGCCTGGCCAGCGTGTTTCCCAACACCTGCCGCGCCGATGACGACATCTTTGTCCAGCTGGGCGAGCCGGGCGAGGCTTCGATCGCCACCGCGCTCGATTTTCTCGCCGGGCGCAGCTGCACCGCGATATCGGGCACCTTGCGCACCACGCAGGCGGTGGGCGGCAGGCAATTGCTCCAGCCCGAACGGCCCAATACCATTCAGCGCGAGAATCCAGGCGTTTTCTAGAGCGATAGGGGATACAGCCTAACGCCTGATACCGAGTTTCAACGCTTCCTCGCGCAACCTGGCAGCCGACCCCGGATTGGCTCTGACGGCAGCGTCGAGCGCCGCTTTGGCACGGTCAGGTTCGCCCAGCGTCATCCGGCTGCGCATCAGCATGATCCAGCCGTCGGGATTGGACGGATCATCGCGTAACCGCTGCTCGAGCCGTTCAACCATGCCTTCGGCCATCTTGCGCTGCTCGCGCGGCGGGATCGAGCCTGCCGCCGCAAGCTGCTGCTGCGAAGGTCCGGGCAGGCCCGGCGCGGTGATTTGCGGTGCGCCCAGCCGCCCATCCATCGCCGATGCGATCCGGGTTTCGACCTCGATCCCGTTGATCTTGCCGACCTG
>LOEX01000142.1 GCA_001516125.1 Sphingomonadales bacterium BRH_c42 | reverse complement strand
GATGCGAATGCTCGCGGCCTGCCGTGGCGCGCTCCGCCCGGCACGCCGCCGCGCGCCGACGATTCCTGGCCCTATCGCGTCTGGCTGGCCGAGGTGATGCTGCAACAGACCACCGTGGCGGCGGTCATTCCTCGTTATGCGCAATTTCTCGATACCTGGCCCGATGTCACGGCGTTGGCGGCTGCCGGGGATGCCGAAGTCATGGCGGCATGGGCGGGACTTGGATATTATTCGCGGGCGCGCAACTTGCTGAAATGCGCACGCGAAGTGGCAGCACGCGGCGGCTTTCCCCGAACCGAGGCGGAACTGCGCCGGCTGCCCGGCGTGGGTTCCTATACCGCGGCGGCGGTGGCTGCGATCGCCTTTGATGAAAGCGCGGTGGTGGTCGATGCCAATGTCGAGCGAGTGGTGGCGCGGCTGTTTGCGATCGAACAACCGCTACCCGCAGCGCGTGCTGCGATCCGCGATCGCGCTGGCGGGATCACCCCGGCGCAGCGTGCGGGCGATCACGCCCAGGCGATGATGGATCTTGGCGCGACGATTTGCACCCCGCGCAATCCGCGCTGCGATCTCTGCCCGCTCAGCGGCCAGTGCATGGCATTCGCGGCTGGCGATGCAGTCCGGTTTCCCGTGAGACCTTCCAGACCCGCAAGGCCGCAGCGCACCGGCAATGCCTGGTGGTTCGAGCGCGAAGGCCGGGTCTGGCTGGTCACAAGACCGGACAAGGGCATGCTGGGCGCCATGCGCGCACTGCCCGATGATGGCTGGAGCGCGCGTGCGGATGGAAACGGCGTCGCACCAGCGCAAGCCGATTGGGTGTCGATAGGTAGCGTTGAACACCAATTCACCCATTTTTCACTGACGCTGGCGGTTCACGCCAGCGCCAATGCAACTCCGCGGGGGACGGGTGAGTGGTGGCCGGTCGCAGCGCTCGATCAGGCTGGACTGCCCACCCTGTTCGCCAAGGCTGCGCGGCTGGCGCGGGCCTAGAGCTTTACCCGCACCCCGAACCGCGCGCTGATTGGCTCGCCTGGCTGAATGTTGTTGTCGCCATGCGCGCTGGCGAAATAGTCCTCGTCGAACAGGTTCTCGATATTGACCTGCAACGAAACTTTTTCGTTGAGCGTGTAATATAGCGCGGCGTCCACCCGCACATATCCGGGCAGTGCCACATTGTTGCTCAGCGATGCGAACTGCTTCGACTGGTGGATCAGACCCGCACCGATCCCGAAACGATCGCTGAAATCATAGCGGCCCCAGGCGGTGATCTGGCTGGATGGCACCTGCTCCAACGTCCGCCCCGCCGGGGCTGAACTGGTAGACGAACGGATTTCGCCATCGAGCCAGGTGTAGCCCAGGCTGACATTGAGATCGGGCATGATCTGCCCGGCAAGCGCGATTTCGGCGCCGTCCACTCGCGACTTGCCGCTGAGCACGGTGAGCTGCGGGTCGTTGGGATCGGGTGCGGGCGTGTTCGAGCGTTCGAGCCGGAAGATCGCACCGGTCAGTAGCAGACCAGGGTGGATCGCCCATTTAACGCCCAGCTCCTTGTTCTCGAAGGTTTCGGGCCGCAATGCAGCGGCACTCGGGCTCAGGACCAGGAACTGGTCGCCCGATGCGGGTAGGAAGCTCTCCGAATAGCTGGCGTAGAAGGTGACATCCTCGCGCGGCTTCAGGTTGATGCCGAAACGCGGGTTCCAGCGGTTGTCGTTGCGCGAAACGTCGAGAGCGGCGACGGCATCGAATGAATCGAGCCGGAATTCGTCATAGCGCACCCCGCCGATCACATCGATCCAGTCAGCCAGCGCGATCTGGTCCTGCAGATAGAATGAATAGGTCGAAAGATCAGTTTCCCGGTCGCGCACCAGCCCGGTGAGCGAGAAGGCAGGGATCACGATTTCGCGCGCCAGCGGCACGGCAACTTTGCTGGTGAAGCCGCCGCTTCCATTGTCGAACTGTACGTTTGCGCGGGCGTTGGCGCTATCCTGCCATGCGCCTTCGAAGCCGAGCAGGATCATGTGATCGACCGAACCGGTTGAGGGCTGCCACACCAGATTGCCCTGCGCGATCCAGTTGTCGCGGCGCGTTGTGTCGCGATAGCCCGACAGCCTGACGGTGCGATCGCCTGAAATGGCGTCGGTCAGGATCACCTCGGGCAGGATATTGGCGTAGAGCTTGTCATAATTGGCATATTGCAGCGAGAAATTGGTGCTGAGATCGGCGGTGAACTCGTGTTCCAGGCGTGCACGGGCGATGTGCACCTCGACATCGCTGCGGTTGAAATCGCGGTCGCCGAACAGCGCCCTGTCGAAGCCTTCCAGCGGCGCGCCATCAAGCGAGGGAATGCCGCGGTCGGCAAGGCGGCGATCATCGTCGTAGGTATAGGACAGGATCAGCTTGGTCTGCTCGCCCAGATTTGCGGTCAGCGTCGGGCTGAAACCGATGAAGCGGCCAGTGAAGAAATCGCGGTGATTGGCGAATTCCTCGTATGTGGAGTTCACGCGCAGTGCCGCACTGTCGCCCAGCGGCTGGTTGATGTCGGCGCCCAGCGCAAATCCGCCCCAGGTATCTACGCTGGCATCGGCAGCGACGAATTGTTCGGCCAATTGAGCGCGCTTGGCGACACGGTTGATCGCCCCGCCGCCCGCGCCGCGGCCAAAGATCAGTGCGTTTGCGCCCTTGAGAACTTCGACCCGTTCGACATTATAGAGCGGGCGGAAATACTGAAGATCGTCGCGCAGCCCATCGATGTAGAAATCGGCGGTGGTCTCCTGTCCGCGAATGAACACTTCGTCACGGTTGCCTTCGCCGGTCTCGAGCGAGACGCCGGGAACGTACCGCAGTGCGTCATTCAGCGAAGTGACGCTCTGGTCGTCGAGCTGGTCTTCGGTCAGCACGCTGATCGTCTGCGGCACATCGATCAGCGGGGTCGGGGTCTTGGTTCCGCTCGAACCGTCATCAATGCCATATCCCTCGCGTTCACCGGTGACCACGATCTCGCGCCCAAGATAATCGCGATCTTCCGCCGCATCGCTGGCTATGGCGGCGGTCGGCACTATCGCAGCGACGCAGGAAATCAGGAGAGAGGCGCGAAGGGTAGGGAGAGCATTCATGTAAGGACTTTCTTGCGAATCGTTATCAGTGGATCGGGGAGTTATTGCGATTAATTCGCAAAAGCAAGCGCGGTTGCGGCGAAACCTCAAATTTTATTGCGAGTGTGCTCTTGAGGCATTGCGGTAGCGCATTTAGGGTCAGCACCCACTAATCGCGGAGAAATCCAATGAAGGCGACCATCTGGCATAACCCCGATTGCGGCACCTCGCGAAAGACGCTGGCCATTCTGGAGGAGTCCGGGGTCGAACTGACTGTGGTCGAGTATCTCAAGACGCCGCCGTCGCGTGAAAAGCTCATCCAGCTCTATGCCGATGCCGGGATCACGCCCAACCAGGGGTTGCGGTTGCGCGGCACCGACGCGGAGGAGCGCGGGCTGCCCGATGCCGATACCGATACGGTGCTCGATGCCATGGTGGCCGAACCGCGCCTGATCGAGCGCCCTCTGGTCGAAACCGGCAAAGGGGTGATGCTGTGCCGCCCGCAGGAGCGGGTGTTCGAAATCCTTTAGGCGCCTTGCGCCGCTACTTGTGGTCGCGGGTCAGTTCGATGTCGCTGCCCAGCCGGTTCCACCCGAATGCCAGAACCGCCAGGCAAAGCGCGACGATCAACCCGAACGCGAGCGGTTCGGACACGTTGTAGAGCCACACCCCAAGCGCCGGGGCGAAAACATAGGCGGCGCCCGCCGTCGAAGCGACGATGCCCGATGCCTCGCCCTGCTCGGTCCGTGTCACTGCGAGCGAAGTGCCCGAGGTCACCCCCGGCCGGTTGAGCCCGAAGCCGAGCGAGGCCACGGCATAGGCGAGCGCGATGGTGTGCATGTTCTGCGCCGCGGCGAGCATGATCACGCCCAGCATTGCCACGGCTGCGCCGCTCAGCGTTGCCGCGCGCGGTCCCAGCCCCAGCCTGGGGATCACGCCCCATTGTGCCAGCAGGGTGGCCAGCGCGCCGCTCATCAGGACGAGGCCGACCGGGCCAGCCCCCGCCATCGGATCGACGCGCAGGCCAAGCCGGTCGAGCACCAGGAACCCGGCGATTCCAAGCACCATTGCCTGTGCATGGCCGCCCAGAAGGCCCGCAATCACCCATGGCCGCACCCGCGGTTCCCACCAGCTCAGCCGTGTCCGGACATCGTCCTCGATAAGGTGCTCTTCCTCCTGCGCCAGCGGCGATCCGGCACTGAACGGCTCCTGAAACGTCTGTCCGCGCGCGGCAAAGCTGGGTTCGTCGTCAGGCAGGCGCATGCGCAGGGCGACGAGCGCCACCACCGCGATCAGCGCAAAGGCAATGAAGGGACCGGTAAGGCCCAGCCCTGGCAGGACGAGCAAAGGGGCCAATGCCGGTCCCAGAACCGTGCCCATGCCGAAGCTCGAGGCGATCAGCGACAGCGCCTGTGTGCGCTGCGAACGCGGCGTGCGCGATGCGACGTAGGCCTGCACCGCAGGCGGCGCGGCTGAGCCGAAACCGCCGTAAAGGCTGCGCGCCATGGCAAAGATCAGCAGGGTCCATATCGCCGGCAGCCATCCGGCCAGGCCCAGCCACAGCGCGGCGCCGCACAGGCTCATCGAAACGATGAAGCCGACAAGGCCGAGCGCCATCATCGCCTTGCGCCCCCGCCGGTCGGATTTGCGCGCCCAGAACGGTGCAAAGATCACCCACAACAGTGCCGACCAGGTATAGGCGAGGCTGATCCAGAAATCCTGCACCCCCAGCGCAGTGCCGATCGAAGGCATGACCGATTGCATCGCCGTATTCCCGGCCGCAGTGACCAACATAACCGTGAACAGCAACATCATCCGCCCGGACGGGATGGATTGCCCAGCCTCCAAAGGCACCGGAATTGATTCGCGTTGATCTGTGTCGGCCATCGTATCCCGGCGCTAAGCCACCGCGCGGGCGCTTGCAATGGCCGGGTAATTCTGCAACCAGCCGCTGCGACGGGGATTTGGGGCGCTGTTGCCTTGTCCAAGGGAATGTCGATGAGTTCCAGAGAGCTTGCGGTGCAAATGCAACAGGGCCTGCGGGACAAGTTGGCCCGGTACGTCGCCCAATGCGGAATTTTCTTTCGCGGGTTCCTCGAACATCCGCGCATGGTCGGTTCGATCATTCCGTCGTCCGGCTTTACGGTGCGGCGGATGCTGGAGCCGGTGGACTGGCGTGAATGCCGCGTGTTCGTCGAATACGGGCCGGGGATCGGCACATTCTGCCGCCCCGTTCTCGATCGGATGAGCGGCGACGGGGCGCTGATCGTGATCGATACCAACCCGCTCTTTATCGATCACCTGCGCAGCACGATCAGGGACAAGCGCTTCCACGCGGTGCTCGGCTCTGCCGAGGATGTCGAGGCGATCGTGCGCGAACATGGCTTCGACGGTGCCGATTATGTGCTTTCCGGCCTGCCATTCTCGACGCTTCCACCCGGAGTGGGCGAGGAGATTGTCGCGGCGACGCACCGCGTACTGCGCCCCGGCGGCTCGTTCATGGCCTATCAGTTCACTGCCGCCGTGCGCGATCTGATGCGCCCGCATTTCTCGCAAATCGACGCCGCGTTCGAACCGCTCAATATCCTGCCCTGCAAGCTGTTCTGGGGATGGAAGGAAGCGCCGGACGAGGCGGCAGAGTAACCTGCTTTACTCGAACGTTACACCCGCTTGCCCGCTGGCAGAACCTGCCAGTTGACGATGGACCGCAGCCAGCACGGCCAGAAAGATCACCGTGACGACCGCATTGACGAGGCTTGCGACCACGCCGTTCCCGATCGTTTCGATTTCGCTGCCCAATGCGGCAAACACAAGGCCGAAAACCAGCGTAACTACGATCGCGACCACCGCGATGGCGACGATGAGCAGCAGATAGAACATTGCCAGGCGAAAGCTGTTGCCTTTCGTCAGGCGCCATGAACGGGCAAGGATCGCCACCGGATTCAGCAATCCGTCGATCGCGATGGCAGGGCCAACCAGTGAAATCTTCACCGCGCAATAAATCCCGACGACGATTGCCAGCGCAATAACCAGAACGAACGCCGCTTGCGAGCCGGAGGCAAGCGCGAGCGCGGCCGGAACGCCGATCAGCAGGCCGAGTCCGATGGCGAACAGCAATTGTGCGCCGATGTAGCTGAGGAATCCCCTCGCGCCGCGCTCAAGCGCCTCGCCGACGGTAGGCCTTGCCGTGTCGCTCAGCAGAACGAGCAATGCGAGCGTGCCGATGATCTGCGCGACCGCCACGAGCAGGAAAGCCCACCAGTTTTTGGCATAGAGCGCGAAAAGGGCATCGACAGCTGCCTGCGCATCGGCCGGATCGCCCATCATCTCCGTCTGACCTTGCAGCACCTGCGGCATCAGCAGTGCCATCGCCAGATAGGGAAGGAAAAAGAACATTCCGGCCACGATCGTGACCATCTGGCGGTTGGCGCCGATCATTGCAGTGCCTTCGTTCCAGGCGCGTCCCATGTCGAGTTTCATTTTGCCCCCCAATGTCTCTCGCGCGGACATCGCGCTCTTGATATGCGGCGCGAATGGTCCCACGAAACTGTCGATGAATCAAGCTGTCGCAGACCCGATCGAATGGCGCCGCGAAACGCACCAGGTGCCCTATCGCGCGGCGCTGGCCGAAATGGAGACGCGAAACGCCGCGATCCATGCCGGTGAGGCGCGCGAACTGGTCTGGTTGCTCGAACACCCCCCCGTTTATACCGCCGGGACCAGCGCGGCGTTGGATGAGCTGCTCGATCCGCGCTTTGAGGTTGTCGAGGCGGGGCGCGGAGGGCGCTATACCTACCATGGGCCGGGCCAGCGGGTCGGTTATGTCCTGCTCGACCTCGCCAGGCGGGGCCGCGATGTGCGCCGCTTCGTCCATGGGATCGAACAATGGGTGATCGCAACGCTCGAGGACTTTGGCGTCGAAAGCTGGAGCGTGGATGGCCGCGTGGGTATCTGGACGCGCGATATCGACGGATCGGAGGCCAAGATCGGCGCTATCGGGGTGCGCGTGCGGCGCTGGGTGACGATGCACGGCTTCTCGGTCAACATCGATCCCGACCTTTCGCATTTCGGCGGAATCGTGCCCTGCGGTATCGAGGAATTCGGCGTGACCAGCCTCAGGCGGCTGGGGCTGGACATTTCCGCGCGGCAGTGGGACGAGGCGCTGATTGCCAATGCGCCGGGCTTTTTGGCCGGCTTGCGAGGCGAAGGAGAATGAAGGCGATGACGTTCCGGCTCACGGTCCTGGCACTTCTGGCGGTGCTTGGCGGCTGCAAGGCCGATACTGCGCGCGACGGGGCGGACCGGCGCGGGGCCGAAGGCGAGGTTCTGGGCGGAACGATCAGCGATGCGATGATTCCGCTTGAATCCGTCAAATCGCAATCGCCAGCGCAAAGGCCTGTCGCAGCCGCGACCGGGGAAGCGGACGTGGCGGGCGAAGACGGCGTGGATGCAGAGGTTGGGGCCGAGGTTGGGGCCGGGGGTGCCGAACAGCCGCGAGAGCCATCTGCTCCACCAGATTCCGGGGAATAATGGCGGCCGCGCGCTGATTAGCGTTGACGCGATTTTAACTGCCTTGCGGCTATGCGGATCTGCACGCGGGCAGCAAGGGAATCGTTCTGCAAATGACCGACTTGGGCAACCACAATTTCAATCAGGGCGCACAGGACGCTGTGGCAACAAACCCGGCGTCGGCGGCCCAGGCGCAGGCTGTGCCGCGGCAGCAGGGCGTTTCCGCCACTTCCGGTGCCAAATCCGCCCCAGCCCAACATGCGGACACGAGCGAATGCGCCCGGTTGCCCATCGGTGTGGTGCTCGAGATTGCCGGTTCGGGCTCGCAGATCGCGATCGATCTCGAGCGGCTCAACGAATGCCTTGAGGACGCGGATCCCTGTATCCAGCAGGCGGGGCAGGTCGGCAGCCAGGTCAAGATCAGGGTTGGCACCGGCTGGCTTCTGGCCAGCGTGCGAGACCAGCGCAAGGACCGCCGCGCCAATGGCGGAATTCTCGCCACGATCGACTTCCTCGGCGAAGGGGTCGAAGAGAAACTGACGGGGCGCCTGCACAGCTTCCGCCGCGGTGTCACTCGCTATCCGATACCCGGCGCACTGGTCTATCCGGCGACTACGTCCGATCTCAGGCAGGTCTATGCCAGCGACGGGCGCGCCAATATCCAGGTTGGCACGGTCTTTCCCACCAAGGATATCCGTGCGGGCCTCTATGTGGATGCCATGCTGGGCAAGCATTTCGCGCTGCTTGGCTCGACCGGTACCGGCAAATCGACCAGCGCGGCGCTGATCTTGCACCGCATCTGCCAGGCCGCGCCCGAGGGCCATGTGGTGATGGTCGATCCGCACGGCGAATATGCCGCCGCCTTCCGCCAGACCGGCATGATCCTCGACGTGTCGAACCTGCAGATGCCCTATTGGCTGATGAATTTTGAAGAGCATTGTGAAGTGCTGCTGACCAG
Source organism: Sphingomonadales bacterium BRH_c42 (assembly GCA_001516125.1). Classification (GTDB taxonomy): domain Bacteria; phylum Pseudomonadota; class Alphaproteobacteria; order Sphingomonadales; family Sphingomonadaceae; genus Erythrobacter. The sequence goes on along the minus strand of LOEX01000142.1, from coordinate 2,497 downwards.
CGACGGGAACGAACGGCAGGTCGATGCCGACATTCTCGCCAAGTGCCTGCTAAGATCGCGCGCAAAGAACCGCCTAGCCGAACATCTGGGCAAGATCACTGTCGATTCGCCGATTCCCTATCTGCTGTCCGACCTTTCGAACGAAATCCAGAACGAGATGGGCAAGCTCGACAAGGCAACCTCGTCCGCGCCCTATATCCGGATCAAGACCAAGCTCGACGAGCTCAAGGGCGATCCGCGCTATCAGTTCATGTTCTCTGGCATGCTGGTGGGCGACACCATGGCCGAATTCATCGCCAAGGTGTTCCGCATGCCCGGCAACGGCAAGCCGATCTCAATCATCGACGTATCGGGCGTGCCTTCGGACATTACCTCCACCGTTGTCGCCGTGCTCAGCCGGTTGGTGTTCGACTTTGCCATATGGGGCCGCGAGGAAAAGACCCGGCCCATCCTGTTGGTGTGCGAAGAGGCGCACCGCTATGTGCCCAACGAGAAGAACGCCGATGGCTCGTCGGTTGGCCGCATCCTCAGCCGCATCGCCAAGGAAGGCCGCAAATACGGCATTTCGCTGGGGCTGATCACGCAGCGCCCGTCAGACCTTGCCGAAGGCGTGCTGTCGCAGTGCGGCACGATCATCTCGATGCGCCTCAACAACGACCGGGACCAGGCATTTGTGAAGGCGGCCATGCCCGAAGGCGCGCGCGGCTTCCTCGATTCGATTCCCGCGCTGCGCAACCGTGAATGCATCATCTGCGGCGAAGGCGTGGCGATCCCGATCCGCGTGGTGTTCGACAATCTGGAAGAGAACAAGCGCCCGGCGTCCGAAGATCCCAGCTTTGTCGATCTGTGGAACCAGAGCGGCGGCGAGGACGAGACGGTTGACCGCGTGGTGCGCCGCTGGCGGAGCCAGGGTTAGGTTCCCGGGGTTAGGTCCCGCGCGTATCCCCATAGAGGTGGATATGCAGCCGGTCCGACAGGCGAAAACCATGTTCGAGGCATAGAGGCGCCAGCCACGCCTCGCGCCCGCGCAAACTCGCGCTGTCTGTGCCTTCGGGCATCAGGAATACATGGCCGGGCCGGAAGCGATAGCGGCGTTGCAGTGCCAGCACCTCGGCGACGTCTTCGGGCGCGGCGATCACGAACTTGAAGAAGGCACGCGGCTCGCTCGCCCATGCGTCGAGCCGCTCGGGGATCAGCGCCAGCGCGGCATCGTTGCCCGAATGCGCCAGCTTGGGGCTGACATTGTACTGATCGACGCGGATATCGAGCCGCGCGGGCGGGGCAACGGTTCCATTGGTTTCGATCTCGACGGTTATGTCGGGCAACAGTTCGAGCATTTCAGCGAGCGCGCCCGCCTGCAACAGCGGCTCGCCCCCGGTAATCACCAGGCGCTTCTGGCCCAGCGCCGCGATGCGCGCTGCGATATCGGGCAGTTCCAGCGTGACCTGATTGGCTTTGCGGGCGAAGGTTTCGCCGATGCGATGCGGGCGATTATCGCCCTCGAAGTGCCAGGTGTAGGCGGTGTCGCACCACACGCAGGCAAGATTGCAGCGGCTGAGGCGCAGGAACGTGACCGGCGTGCCTGCGCTCGGCCCTTCGCCCTGCAAGGAGGCGAAGATTTCCGGTTCGCCGGGCGAGGTGGTGGCGAGGGTTAGCATAATCTAGATACTCCCCCTCTGGGGGAGGTGCCCTGAGCAAAGCGAAGGTCGGAGGGGGAAATGGGGCGCGCGCAAGGCGCCCCCTCCGTCAGCCCTCTGGGCTGCCACCTCCCCCAAGGGGGGAGGATTGTTCACCCCGTTCATCCCAGCCGCGCCAACGCCGCGCGCAGCCGCTCCGCCTCGGCTGCGTGATGCGCATGGTCGCCGCGCGCCTTGTCGACCGCTTCGGGCTTGGCCCGCTCGACGAAAGCTGGGTTTTTGAGGCGGCCTTCGAGCGACTTTGCTTCTTTTTCAGAAGCTTCGAGCGCCTTTGCGAGCCGCGCCTTCTCGACAGCGATGTCGATCACGCCTTCGACCGGTAAGAAATAGGTCGCATCCTCAACAACCACTTGCAGCGATACGGTGGGAATGACGCCGTCCGCCCCCTTCTCGACGCGAGCGAGGCGCGAGAGGGCGGCGGCGTTGCGCTCCATCCGCGCAAAAATTTCGTCCGAAGTGACGACATAGAGTGGTAGCCTCGCGCCGGGCGGAACATTGAGTTCCGTCCGCGCGGTTCTGATGCCGCTCACGAGTTCGATCAGCCAGTTGATTTCCGCCTTCGCCTTTGCATCCACCGATGCCTCAGGCTGCGGCCACTTCGCCAGAATCAGCTCGTAAGGCCGTGTCCCCTGCGCGTGCCACAATTCCTCGGTGATGAAGGGCATGAACGGGTGCAGCATGACCAGGATCTGGTCTAGCACCCATCCCGCAACTGCGCGGGTTTCGGCGGCCTGATCCTCCCCCATCGGGGGAGGGGGACCGCCGAAGGCGGTGGAGGGGGCAGGCGTCGCGCTTGCCTC
>LOEX01000141.1 GCA_001516125.1 Sphingomonadales bacterium BRH_c42 | reverse complement strand
CATCAGCAAGCCGAGTGGCAGTCCCATCAATCGCAGGTACGTCAGCAATTGTTTGGGATAGAGAGCGCTGTCGCGCTCGGTAGATTTGAGCTCGATCACGAGGCAATCATTTACCAGTAAGTCGATGCGAAATGCGTTGTCAACGACAACGCCTTTATATCTGATCGGAACCGCGACTTGCCGCTGCACCCTCAATCCGCGCTCAAGCAGGGCCTGTGTGATCAGGACCTCATAAACCGATTCAAGCATTCCAGGCCCAAGCTCCTTGTGAAGCTTGAAACCGCAATCGACAGCTTGCTTTGCAAGTTCTTCAATATCCACGCAAACCTCTTAGCGCCTTTGCGCCTTTGCGTGAAATCAAAATCAGGCCGGATGCCCCTCATCCGCATTGACCGTCCAGGTCTGCCCGCTGCCCAGAAGCTTCGCCAGATCGGGCTTTTTCCCGGCAGTGGACTTGGCGCGCTCCTCTGCAACCGCAGTCTCGAAAGTCGGGCGCGGATCGTCATAAAGCACGCCCAGCGCCATCGGGAACGCGCCGAACGGCATTTCGACCAGCATGTGCGCGATCGAGCGGTTGGTGACATCGTGCACGATCACGCCCGCGCTTTCCCAATCAGGTGTTCCGTCTTCCTTGGCGACCACATCGACGACCTTGAGGCACAAGCCATCACGGTCCAGAGCAATACCCTGCGCGCCGCCCGCGAACAGCATCGGCTCGCCCTGCTTGAGCCACAGCTGCTTGTCCTCCGCACCCTTGGGCGCAGCGAAACCGTCAAACACGTCCTTGTTGTAAACGATGCAGTTCTGGAAGATCTCGATGAAGGCGGCGCCCTGATGGGCATGCGCGGCGATCAGCACATCGGGCAGGTGCTTTGAAACGTCGAAACCGCGCGCGACGAAACGCGCACCCGCGCCCAGCGCGAAGGCGCAGGGGTTGACCGGGCGGTCGAATGATCCGACCGGGGTTGAGGGGCTGCGTGTTCCGATCCGGCTGGTGGGCGAGGCTTGCCCCTTGGTCAGCCCGTAGATCTCGTTGTTGAACAGCATGATCTGCATGTTCACATTGCGCCGCAGGACATGGAGCATGTGGTTGCCGCCGATCGAAAGCCCGTCTCCGTCGCCCGTCACCAGCCACACGTCGAGATCGGGATTGGCCAGCTTGACCCCCGTCGCCACCGCCGGCGCGCGGCCATGGATGGTGTGGAAGCCATATGTTTCCATGTAATAGGGGAAGCGGCTGGAACAGCCGATGCCGCTGATGAACACGGTGTTGGCAGGGTCAGCGCCAAGCTGCGGCAGCGTGCGCTGCACCGCTTTCAGGATCGCATAATCCCCGCAGCCGGGGCACCAACGCACCTCCTGGTCGGTTTCCCAGTCCTTCAGGGTGGTGGTGATTGGGGTCATCTGGTTCATGGCTGTCCTCTCGGGGCAACAACGCTCGCGCGTCAGCCCAAAGCCTCCTCGATAGCGGCTTCCAGCTCGGCAATGGTGAACGGCTGGCCGCTGGTCTTGTTGAGCGGCCTTGCATCGACCAGGAATTGATCGCGCAGCACCGTCTTGAACTGGCCGGTGTTCATTTCGGGAACCAGCACCTGCTCGAAACCGCGCAGCAGATCGCCCAGATTGCCCGGCATCGGCCAGATATGGCGCACATGGATATGGCTGACCTCGAGCCCCTTGGCGCGCGCGCGGCGCACCGCCTGGTGGATCGGGCCATAGGTGCTGCCCCAACCGACCACCGCCAGCCTGCCTGTTGCCGCACCAATGCACACGTCCTGATCGGGCACGGCGACGCCCAGCACCTTGTCGCGCCGAGCATCGGTCATCGCCTGATGGTTGTCGGGCGAATAATCGATGTGGCCGGTGCCCTGCCCCTTCTCGATACCGCCGATCCGGTGCATCAGGCCCGGCGTGCCCGGCTTGATCCACGGGCGCGCGCCCTTGTTGTCACGCTTGTAGGGCAGCAGGTGTTCGCCGTCGTTCTTCGCGCCAAGGAATTGCGCCGGAAACGGCGCATAGCTCGCGGGATCGGGCACCTTCCACGGCTCGGCGGCATTGGCGATATAGCCATCGGTGAGCAGCATCACCGGGGTCATGTATTCCACCGCGATGCGGCAAGCCTCGATCGCGCATTCGAACGCGTCGGAGGGGCTGCGCGCCGCGATCACCGGCATCGGCGCATCGCCGTTGCGGCCATAGACCGCCTGGTAAAGGTCGCTCTGCTCGGTCTTGGTCGGCAGGCCGGTTGAAGGCCCGCCGCGCTGCGAATTGACGATCACCAACGGCAATTCGGTCATGATCGCAAGGCCCATCGCCTCGCCCTTCAAGGCAATGCCCGGCCCCGACGAGCTGGTGACACCCAACTGCCCGGCATAGGACGCACCGATAGCGGAGCAGATCGCCGCAATCTCGTCCTCGGCCTGGAAAGTGGTGACATGATATTCCTTGAGCCGCGCCAGATGGTGCAGGATCGCGCTGGCTGGGGTGATCGGATAGCCGCCGAAGAACATCGGCAGATCGGCCAATTGCGCCCCGGCAACCAGACCCAGCGAAACCGCCTCCGCCCCGGTTATGGTGCGGTAGAGACCCGGATCGGTCGGAACCGGCGGAAGATGCGTCTGGCGCAGCGGCCCGGAAAGCTCCGCAGTCTCGCCATAGGCATGGCCCGCGTCGAGCGCGGCGATATTGGCGTCGGCCAGTTCGGGCCGCGCCTTGAACTTGGCGCGCAGCCATTGATGGATCGGCTCTCGCGGCCGGTCGAACATCCACAAGGCAAGGCCCAGCGTCCACATGTTCTTGGACCGCAGCGCTTCCTTGTTGCCGAGGCCAAAGGGTTTGACCGCTTCGATCGTCTGCGCGCTGATATCGAAGGCCAGCACCTGCCATTTGGCGAGGCTGCCGTCTTCCAGTGGGCTGGTCTCGTATTTGGCCTTGTCGAGATTGCGCCGGTTGAATTCGCCCGTATCGGCAATGATCAATCCACCCGGCTTCAAGGCCCCGACATTGGTTTTCAGCGCCGCCGGGTTCATCGCCACCAGCACATCGGGCGCGTCGCCCGCGGTATCGATCTCGGTCGAACCGAAATTTATCTGGAACGCCGAAACCCCGAATAGCGTGCCCTGCGGCGCGCGAATCTCGGCGGGAAAATCGGGGAACGTCGCCAGATCGTTGCCCGCCAGCGCGGTGGACAGTGTAAACTGTCCGCCGGTCAGCTGCATCCCGTCACCGCTGTCGCCCGCAAAGCGGACCACCACGGCTTCTGGCACGGCTTCTGGCACCGCTTCTGGCACGGCGTCGGGTTGTTGGGGAGATGCGCCTTCGGGTAATTCGGCCTTGGCTTTCGTAGCCATTGGGATTCCTTCTTGCGCGCCGCACCGGGGCGGCGCCTGATCCGTGGAATTGCGCAAGTATGAAGCGGCTCTCCCACGCGCAATCAAGTTTTTCTCCTACAGCAACAAAATGTCGAGTGGAAATAACAAAGCGACGGCTCTAACCTGTGAAAAAGAGCCAATTGGAGAATTGCGGGAATGACCGATGGTGAACCCTTCGTGCGCGAGGATGTGAAGGCCTTTCTCGAGATGCTGGCAGCGGTCGGCGGACCCAAGATCGCTGAAATGACGCTGGAACAGGCGCGCGCCAGCTATCTGGCGCTGCACGGCATGGCAGACCGGCCGGCCCGCGATCTGGCCGTGATCCGCGACCTTTCCTGCCCCGGCCCAGACGGCCCTATTCCTCTGCGGCTCTATGATGCCCGCGAAAGCCGCGAACCGGGCCCAGTGATCTGCTTCTTTCATGGCGGCGGCTATGTGATCGGCGATCTTGATACGCACCACAGCCTCTGCACCGAAATCGCCGCGCAGATGGACCTGCCGGTCGTGGCGGTCGATTATCGCCGCGCGCCCGAACATGTCTTTCCCGCCGCGATTCTGGATTGCGAGGCTGCCGCGCGTTGGATTGCGTCCTCGCCTGAGGAAATGGGGCGCACGGCGACCGGCATCATTCCCATGGGCGACAGCGCCGGGGGCAATGCCGCCATTGTCATCTCGCAATTGCTGGCCGCCCACCCGGCAGCGGCTCCGGTGGTGCTACAGGTCCCGATTTTTCCGCTGGCGAGCAATGCCATGGGGTCGGCCAGTATCAAGGAGTTTGCCGACGGGTTCATCCTTACCCGGGCGGCGGTCGAGTTCTTCGATGCCGCCTATCAGCCCGATCAAAGCGATCCGCGCGCATTTCCGATCCTTGGCAACCATGCCAGTGCCCCGCCCACCGTGCTGGTCACCGCCGGGCTCGATCCGATCAGGGATTCGGGCCGCGATTATGCTGCGGCACTTTCACAGGCCGGTGTGAGCCACGTCTTTCTCGAAATGAAGGGGCTGACGCACAGCTTCACCAACCTGCGCCAGGCCATTCCCAGTGCGCAGCAGAGCCTCGAAGCGGTATTCGCGGCGATGAGGTTCATGCTGGCGAGGTCCGCTTGAGCGAGCGTGCTCAGCCGCAAGCCTATCGCCCCTGCGTCGGTGCGATGCTGGTCAACCGGGACCGCCGCGTGTTCGTCGGTAAACGGATCGACACGCGCGAATCGGACTGGTGGCAGATGCCGCAGGGCGGCGTCGACCGGGGCGAGGACCTGGACGAGGCGGTCTTTCGCGAATTGGCTGAAGAAACCGGAGTGCGGCGCGATCTCGTAAGGTTTCGCGCGCGCACCGATGAGCCGGTACGTTATGACCTGCCTGACGAGCTGATCGGTACGTTATGGGGCGGCAAGTATCGCGGGCAGGAGCAGTTTTGGTACCTGCTCGACTTTCTTGGCGAGGATGCGGAGATCGACCTCGAGGCGCATGATCCACCCGAATTCTGCGATTGGAAATGGGTCGATCCCGTCCGGCTTCCCGAATTGATTATCCCGTTCAAGCGCGAGGTCTATCAGCGGATACTCGATGAATTTGCACCGCTTATCAGGCGCTAATTCGTCGTAGCTCCGGCGTCGCTCGCAGCAACGCGGGGTTGCACACCGCGCGCGATTGCACTGCGCAATTCGAGCGTTTCGGGACAGGCTGTTCCGCACAGGCTTTCCAGCTGGGCGAGATTGCCGCGCGCCTTTTCCACCGCGCCCTTTTCGAACAGCGCCCCACCTTCGCCCGAGATCGCCGCCAGATTGCCCGGATCGCGCGCCAGCGCCTCGCGGTAATAACGGATCGCCTTGCCTTGCAGCCCTTCCTTGCGGGCGACCTGCGCCAGTTCGAGAAAGATTGGGGTGTAGGCCGGGTCGATCGCCAGAGCCGCTTCGAAAGCATCGATCGCCGCCTGCGTCTCGCCCGCACCCAGCGCCGCCCTCCCTTGCGCCAACAGCACTTCGGCACGCGGATCGGGCCGGGTATTGTCGGCGTGGCTGACGCTGGCGTTGGCCGCCAGAAGCAGAGACAGGGCAGCAGCGGCAGGCGCAAAACGCATGATCGACTCCTTGAGGGCAGCCAGACCCGGTGGTGAAGGCTCAGCCATAATCGAATTGGCTAACATGGAGAAACCAGTTTCGCGAGAAAAAATCCGTCCGTGCCATCATGAAACGGAGTGAGCCGGATGCCGTGGCCATGGCTTCGCCCCAGCGGGACGTCGGGAACATCGGCTTGCCATCCTGGATGGCGCTCGAGAAATCCCTCGATCCGCGCACGTCCTTCCGCATCGAGTAGCGAGCAGGTGACATATACGATCCGCCCGCCCGGACGCACCAGCCCGGCGGCAAGATCGAGAAGATAATCCTGCGCGGCGGCAAAGCGATCGAGCCGCGCCGGCGTAAGCCGCCACTTGGCTTCGGGCTTGCGCCGCCATGTCCCCGTGCCCGAGCATGGAGCATCGACCAGCACACAGTCGATCCTTCCCGCCAGATCGGTGAATGCGCCAGCCTCTTTCCCGGGATCGAGCAGCAGCGTTTCGATCACCCCCGCGCCCGCCCGCTGGGCGCGCGGAGCAAGTCGCGACAGCCGTGAACGATCGATATCGCTGGCGATCAGTCGGCCCTGGTTGGCCACGGACGCCGCCAACGCCAGCGCCTTTCCGCCCGCGCCCGCACACAGATCGACCACAGTCTCACCCGGCTTTGCATCGGCGGCAAGGCAAGCGATCTGGCTGCCGTGATCCTGCACCTCGATTTCGCCGTCCATCCAGGCATTCCATTGCTCGACCTGTGTGCCTGACTCAAAGCGCAGGCCCTGCGGTGCGCTGAGTCTCTCACCCGCCACGGGCAGTTCGATAGTCTCACGGTTGGCCTTGAGAGTGTTGACCCTGATATCGAGCGGTGCGCGCCCGGTAAGCGCGGCAAGCTCCTCACCCGCGATGCCCGAGGCTTGCAAAAGCTCCTCCAGCCATGCGGGCGCGACGCCTGGCGCTGCAGGAACCTCGCCCTCGCCAAGCGGAGCGGGAGCATGCGGGGAGCCATCGAACAATTGCAGGATTGCCGGATCGCCGGCGCCAAGCGCGGCCATCGCGGCGCGCCCGCTGGCGGGAATCTCACCGCAATGCCTGATCGCCGCATAGGCCAGATCGCGCACCGCGCGGCGATCCTTCGATCCGGCATAGCGCCGTTGGCGGAAATAGTCGGCAATCAGTCGGTCGGCAGGCGCGCCCCCGCCCTGAGCGGCAAGAATGATCGCATCAAGCAGCTCTATCGCCGCCTGGACACGCGCAGCAGGTGTCATATTTCAGGCGTCATCGCGCGGGATAATTCGGAGCTTCGCGTGTGATCACCACATCGTGCACATGGCTTTCGGAAAGGCCGGCATTTGTGATCCGCACGAACCGTGCGCGCTGGCGCAGTTCCTCGAGCGTGGCAGCGCCGGTATAGCCCATCGCCGCCTTGATGCCGCCCACGAGCTGATGGATCACATCGGACGCAGGCCCCTTGAACGGCACCTGACCCTCGATCCCTTCGGGTACCAGCTTCAGCGCCGACACGTCCTGCTGAAAATAGCGATCGGCGCTGCCCCGCGCCATCGCGCCCACGCTGCCCATGCCGCGATAGGCCTTGTAGCTGCGCCCCTGGAAGATGAACGTCTCGCCCGGGCTTTCGGCTGTCCCGGCCAGCATCGATCCGATCATCAGCGATGAAGCGCCCGCCGCGAGCGCCTTGGCGGCATCTCCGCTGGTCCTGAGGCCCCCGTCGCCAATCACCGGCACGTCGGACTTTGCGGCCTGCTCGGCGCATTCCATGATCGCTGTCAGCTGCGGCACACCCACACCCGCAACCACGCGCGTCGTGCAGATCGAACCGGGGCCAATGCCCACTTTCACAGCGTCTGCGCCAGCGTCGATCAGCGCCCGGGTAGCCTCGGCCGTGGCGACATTGCCGGCAATGACCTGGACCGAGTTGGAAAGCTTCTTGGCCCGTTCAACCGCGCGCGCCACATCCTTGTTATGGCCATGCGCGGTATCGATGATGACCACATCGACTTCCGCATCGACCAGCGCCTCGGTTCGCGCGAAGCCCCTGTCCCCCACGGTCGTTGCAGCCGCCACGCGCAGCCGCCCGGCCCCGTCCTTGGTCGCGTTGGGATAGGTTACCGCCTTCTCGATATCCTTGACGGTAATCAGGCCGATGCAGCGATAGGCATCGTCCACCACCAACAGCTTTTCGATCCGGCGCTGGTGCAACAGTCGCCGCGCCTCTTCCTGGCCGGTGCCGAGCGGAACCGTGGCCAGATTTTCGGTCGTCATCAGCTCGCACACCGGCTGGAGCGGGTTTTCCGCAAAGCGCACATCGCGGTTGGTGAGGATTCCCACCAGCCGGCCGCCATCGTCGGTCACCGGAATGCCGCTGATCCGGTGCTGGGTCATCAGCGCCTGCGCCTCGCCCAGGGTGGCATCGGGCGAAATCGTGATCGGATTGACCACCATGCCGCTTTCAAATCGCTTGACCTGCCGCACCGCCCGGCACTGTTCCTCCACCGTGAGATTGCGGTGGAGCACGCCAATGCCACCAAGCTGCGCCATGACAATTGCCATGTCGGCTTCGGTCACGGTGTCCATCGCGGCGCTGAGGATGGGAATGTTGAGGCCGATTTCGCGCGTCAGGCGCGTGCGTGTGTCGGCCAGACTGGGCAGGACATCGCTTTCACCCGGGCGCAGCAGCACGTCATCAAAGGTCAGGCCGAGGGGAATATCCATATGCGCCACTTTCACTTGGGTCCGGTAGAATCGTGGCGGCCCATGTAACCGCACATCCCCCGATAGGCCAGAACCAATTCCCGGTCAGGGATAGCGGGCGATGCTGGCCAATCGTCGGATCAGACTTTCGTGCAGCAGCAGATCGTCAACCGCACCGCCAAGCTCGATCCCGTCGATGTCGTCGCTGGGCCGGTGGTAGCGTGTCGTGAGATAGGGATCGACCACTTCCCTGCTGCCAAGTGCACTCGAAAGAACCACGGCGGGAACGCCTTTTTGCAGCAATATCCAGCCATCCTGCCGCTGGAGAAACTGGTCGGCCAGCTCACGATCCCCCACTTCGCGGCGCGAGCGGGTGATGGCATCGAGGATAACCGCGTCGAGCGGCGTCTTGCCCTCGCCAACAAAGCCCACCGGCGCGCCGCGCCCTGCCAGCGCCACCGTATCGAAATTGAACGCGGCCACCACGCTCTCGAGCGGCAGGGGCGGGTTTTCGGCAAAGGCCTTCGTTCCCAGCAAACCCCATTCCTCGGCGCTGGTGGCGAGCACATAGATGTCGCGGTCATGTTGCCCCTTGCTCGCCAACCTGCGCGCCAGTTCGAGCATCAAGGCAACGCCGCTGGCGTTGTCCACCGCGCCGTTGCACAGCCGGTCTTCCAGGCTTTCGTCCCCGCACTGGCCGAAATGATCCCAATGAGCGAGCAGCAGGATCGCGCCCGAACCGGGCTTCGTCCCCGGCAATCTGCCAATAAGGTTGTGCGAAGTGATCTGCCTGCGCTCACTGACGGCCTCGATCGTTCCGGTGGCATCGAGCACGGTCGGGGCGAAATCAGGTGCCTCCGCCGAAGCCAGCAGCGCCTGCCATTTCTTCGCGCCCAACGCGGCTTCCATAGCTTCCGCAGATGCAAATCCGGCCAGTTGGTCCTGCTCTTCGCTGACCAGGCCAAGCTGCTCGTTCTCCCAGAATTCCCTGACCTGATCGATCGACTGCTGATCGTCGACAACGGTGATGATCGCTGCTGCACCCTTGCCGAACAGCGTTTCGCGCCGCGCCGGGCTTTGCCCCGGTTCGGACAGCATGAGCGCGATACGGCCGCGAACTTCCTCATCGCTGACCGACGCCGACTGTTTGCCGACGAACAGAATTTCGCCGCCCTCTATCAGTGCGCGCCGCCCGCCGGTGAAGGCAGCGGCCTGCGCTGTGGGCAGCACGGTCCGCTTCCTGCCCACGCGGAATTCGATACGCGAGCTGACCGGCATGGTGCGGACCAATGGCACAGGCGATCGCCAGAAATTGCCCGGATCGTTCGTTCCCGAAACATAGCCCGCCCGGCTGAGTTCGCCTTCGATGTAATCGAGCGTCAACGCCTCGCCATCGGTGCCGGGCCTGCGCCCGCCGAACTCCTCGCTCGCCAGCCGGGTGATATGGCCGCGCATATTGCTCTCGATGGAGGTAAAGTCCGCTTTCGAATCGCTCAGGCTACCGGTCGAGCTGCACGCGCCCGCCAGCAGCGCCAGGCCAACCAGCAGTGACCATCGCCCCCATGCTGCCTTCATTCGGCGGTCCATCCCCCATCGACGCTCCAGTTCGCGCCGGTCACATTACTCGCTTCCTCGCGGCACAGGAATAGAGCAAGTGCGGCCACCTCCGCAGGCTGGACAAACCGCTTGGTCGGCTGCTTGGCCAGCAGCACATCGTTGATCACCTGATCGCGCGTCAACCCGCGCGCCTCCATCGTATCGGGAATCTGCCCTTCGACCAGCGGCGTCCAGACATAGCCTGGGCTGACGCAATTGGCGGTGACCCCGCTTTGCGCCAGTTCGAGCGCGATCGCCTTGGTAAACCCGTCAAGCCCGTGCTTGGCAGCGACATATGCGCTCTTGAACGGAGAGGCGGTCTTCGAATGCGCACTCGCCGTATTGATTATGCGACCCCAGCCCCGCGCTTTCATCCCCGGCACGGCCAGCCGCGTGGTGTGAAAAGCGGCAGTGAGATTGAGCGCGATGATCGCATCCCATTTCTCGACCGGAAAATCCTCTACTGGGGCGACATGCTGCATCCCGGCATTGTTGACCAGGATATCGACCGGCCCAGCCTCTTCCATCATGCCCGCAATCTCGGCAGGATCGAGTAGATTGGCGGGAAAATGCCGCGCACCCAGTTCATCGCACAGACGCGCGATTTCATCGGCCGCGCCAAAGCCGTTGAGCAGCACTTCGGTCCCTTCGCGGTGAAGTGCCTGTGCGATGGCAAGCCCGATGCCTGAGGTCGAA
>LOEX01000140.1 GCA_001516125.1 Sphingomonadales bacterium BRH_c42 | reverse complement strand
ACGGTGGTCAGCAAGTAGAATTGCACATAGCCTATGGCCTCGATCAGCGCCCCTGCGGTCGTGCCCGTAAGCAGCCGTCCGATACCACTCGCCCCGGCGCTGATCAGGGCATATTGCGCGGCGGTAAAGCGCAGGTCGCACAGCGCGGAGAAGTAAGCGACCACCACCACGCCGCCATAACCACTGGCAAAATTTTCAAACCCGATTGCGGCTGCCATCCCGATATTCGAATGGCCGGTGGCGGCAAGCGCGGCAAAACTGACATTGGAAATCGCCATCAGTATGAGCGCGACCAGCACCGAGCGCTTGAGCCCCAGCCGTGCATAGATGATCCCGCCCACAAACACGCCAACCAGCAGCGCCCAGAAACCGACGCCAACGTCGTAGATCGCAATCTCGTCATTGCTGAAGCCGAGATCGTCGAACAGCAGCCGGAAGGTGAGATTGGCGAGCGTATCGCCGATCTTGTGCACAAGGATGAAGAGCAACACCAGCCAGGCACCATTGCGGCGGAAGAATTCGGCGAAAGGCCCTGCAATCGCCCGCCACAGCTCACCCATTCCCTTGCGTGCGGCGGCGGCCTTGTGGCGTGGGGGCTCGCCCAAAATCAGCGCTGTGAGCATGGCCGGAAGTGCAAAGAACGCACAGGCCATATAGGCTGCGCTCCAGCCATACCGTGCGGCCACCACCAGGGCGAGCGCGCCTGCACCGGCTGCCCCGATGCGCCAGCCATATTGGCTCATGCCCGAGCCTGTGCCGAGCTGATAGGGCTTGAGCGTCTCGATCCGGTAGGCGTCGATCACGATATCGAATGTGGCCCCGGCAAGGCCGAGAAGAACGGCGCTCGTGGCGGTCCAGACTATGTCGGAAGCGGGATCCGCCAGCGCCAGATTCACCGTCGCAGCCATCACCAGCAAGCCGGTGAGGATCATCCACGACACACGCTGACCCAGCGATCCGATGAGAGGCAGGCGCAGGCCGTCGATCACCCACGCCCACAGAGGCTTAAGATTGTAAGCGAAGAATGCCAGGGTGAAAGCTGTGATGGTCGATTTCTCGATCCCGTCCTGCGCCAGCCGCGTGGTCAACGTCGCCGCCAGCAGCGCAAAGGGAAAACCGGACGATACCCCGAGGAAGAAGGCCGCGAGCGATTCCTTTTCCAGATATGGCCTGATCGAGTCCCACAGGCTGCGATCCTGTGCCGAGGCGATGTCTCCGGCCATTCCCTAGCGTCCTTCCCGTCCGAGCAAATTTCTGCGACACTAGGCGCGGGATGAAGAGATAGGAACGCCGCAATGAACGGTGTCGGCATGAAATCACCAGCTTTGCAGCCCACCTCGGGGCAATTGGCACTGGCGCGGGCGATTGCCGATGGCGAAGTCCGCCAGGCTGACCGGATCGAGAGCGTTCCGGCGCGCGTCTATACCGACCCCGCGCATTTCGCGCGTGAGAAGACTGCGCTGTTCGGCCGCATGCCGCAGGTCCTGTGCCCGTCCGCGCTCTTGCCCGAAGCCAACATGGCGGCAGCGCACGATTCCACCGGCCGACCGCTGCTGATCACGCGCGATGCCGATGGCGCGGCGCATGTCTTCCTCAACGTCTGCCGCCACCGCGGAACGCGTCTCGTCGAAGGCGGGGAGGTCCAATGCGCCAAGCGTTTGGTGTGCCCCTACCACGCCTGGACCTACCGGCTCGACGGCCAATTGCTGGCGCTGCCGCGCCCCGATACTTTCCCCGGGCTCGACAAGGGCGAATTCGGCCTCGTCGAACTGCCCAGCTGCGAGGCGGGCGGGCTGATCTGGTTTTCGCCCACCGCAGAGGCCGATTTCACCCATGCGCGGATGCTGGGCGAGGATTTCGACACCTTTGGCATGGCTGGCAGCCACCTGTTCCGCCGCCGCACGCATACGGTCGCGGGTAACTGGAAGCTGATAATGGATGCCTTCCTCGAAAGCTATCATGTCGCGCGCCTGCATACGAACACCATCGGCCCGTTCTTCAAGGACGGTGTGACCAGCGGTGACCTGATCGGCCCGCATCAGCGCGCCGCCGTGGGGCGGAGCGCGGAAATGGAGGGCGTGAACCTCAATGATATGGCCGTGCTGCGCCGCGTGGTCACCTTCGCCTACCAGCTGCTGCCCGCCACCGTCATCATTCCCAGCCCCGACTACGTCAACGTCATGGTGCTGATGCCGCAGGCGCATGACATGACGCTGGTCGAGGATTTCATGCTGATCCCCGAGGCCCCGGCGAGTGACAAGGCGCGCGATCACTGGGAGCGCAGCTGGCAACTGCTCGACGGCGGAGTCTTCGCCTCGGAAGATTTCCGCGCGGCAGAGCTGGGCCAGCAGGGCCTCGAAAGCGGCGCAATCGATCAGCTTACGCTGGGAACGCTCGAAGCCGGGATCGTCCGCTTCAACGCCATCGTCGAAGAGGCGTTGCGCGCAGCCAATTGAGCGCCTAACCGGCGCGCATGGCACAGAACACGCGGCCTGAAGGCGCCCCCCCGAATGGCGAACGCATCGCCAAGCTCCTGGCCCGCGCGGGTGTTGCCAGCAGGCGCGAGGTCGAGCGGATGATTGCCGACCGGCGGATCGCCATCGGCGGGCTGATCGTCGAAACCCCTGCAACCATTCTCAAGGACCTTGCCGGCGTCACCGTCGATGGCAAGCTTGTCGCCGCAGCGGAGCCGACGCGCCTCTACGCCTTTCACAAGCCCACGGGCCTCATCACCGCCGAGAGCGATCCCAAGGGGCGGGCGACGATCTATACCGCGCTGCGCAACGCACTGCCGCGCGGCGCGCCGCGCCTGATGCCGATCGGGCGGCTCGATCTCAACACCGAGGGACTGCTGCTGCTCACCAACGATGGCGGATTGAAACGGCAGATGGAATTGCCCTCCACGGGCATCCCGCGCACCTATCGCGCGCGCACGTTCGGTGACATTTCGCAAAGGCAGCTCGAGGATCTGATCGACGGGATCAGCATCGACGGCGTCAATTACGGCAGCATCGATGCCAATCTTGAGCGGCGCACGGGCCGCAACCAATGGGTCGAAATGACCATCACCGAAGGCAAGAACCGCGAGGTGCGCCGGGTGCTCGAACATCTCGGCCTCCAGATCAGCAGGCTGATCCGCACCGGCTATGGCCCGTTCGAACTGGGCGACATGCCGCGCGGCGCGGCGCGTGAAATCCCCGCGCAGGAACTGTTCCGATTTCTTGGCCAGCTCAAGAAGCAAAGCCGGGCATGAGGATCATCGCCGGCCAATGGCGCGGGCGCAAGCTGGCCGCGCCAAAGGGCGATGCCACCCGTCCCACGGCGGACCGCACGCGCGAAACGCTGTTCTCGATGCTGACCAGCCGCCTCGGCAGCTTTGAAGGCCTTTCGGTTGCCGATCTGTTTGCCGGGTCGGGCGCGCTGGGGCTAGAGGCGCTTTCACGCGGGGCGGCGCATTGCCTGTTCGTCGAAGAGGATGACATTGCCGCGCGGGCTCTGCGCGCCAACATCGATGCCTTGGCCGCCGCATCGCAGGCAACGGTCGTGCGCGGTTCGGTGTTGAAGCTCGGTCCCGCTCGCGAGACATACGACCTGATCCTGCTCGATCCGCCCTATGGCACGGGCGCGGGAAGCGTCGCGCTCGACCGGCTGCTGCGGCTTGGCTGGGTCGGAGGGCAGACCTGGATCGCGCTCGAAACCGGGTTGAAGGAAGTGGTTGAGGTCAAGGACCTGGTAAACGAGGTCGAGCGTCAGGTCGGCAAGGCGAAGCTGACACTGTTGACCAAGGCGCGGTGATGCTTGCGACCACCGTCAATGTTCTCTAACTGTTCACATCGATCATGACGCGCGACGCAAATCCACCAGCCACCGACCAGGGTCAGATTCCGCCCTATGCGGCGCGGCTAAACGCCCCGCAGCGCGAGGCGGTGCTGACCACCGAAGGGCCGGTGCTGATGCTAGCGGGCGCGGGCACGGGCAAGACCGCTGCGCTCACCGCGCGGCTGGCGCATCTGGTGGCGACCGGGCGCGCCTGGCCGAGCCAGATCCTGTGCGTCACATTCACCAACCGCGCGGCGCGCGAAATGCGCGAGCGCGTGGCGGGCCATCTGGGCGAAATGGCCGAGGGGATGCAATGGCTCGGCACCTTCCATTCGATCTGCGCGAAGATGCTGCGCCGCCATGCCGAACTGGTCGGATTGCAGAGCAATTACACGATTATCGACACCGACGATCAGTTGCGGCTGCTCAAGCAGCTCATCAGCGAGAACGACCTTGATGAAAAGCGCTGGCCCGCGCGCCAGCTCGCCGGGCTGATCGACCGGTGGAAGAACCGGGGGCTGGGACCGCAGGACCTCGACGCGGTGGAGAACGAGGCCTGGGCCAACGGCCGGGGCAAGCAGTTCTACCAGCTCTATCAGGACCGGCTGAAGGCACTCAACGCCTGCGATTTCGGCGATCTGATGCTCCACATGCTGAACATCTTCCGGCGCGAAAGGGCGCTGCTGGAAGATTACCAGAAGCGCTTCAAATATATCCTGGTCGATGAATATCAGGACACCAACGCGGTGCAGTATCTGTGGCTGCGGCTGCTAGCGCAGGGTCACAGGAACATCTGCGTTGTGGGCGATGACGATCAGTCGATATATTCCTGGCGCGGCGCGGAAGTGGCCAATATCCTGCGCTTCGAGAAGGACTTCCCCGGCGCGAAGACGATCCGGCTGGAACAGAATTACCGCTCCACCCCGCATATTCTGGGCGCGGCATCGGGCCTGATCCGTGCCAACAGCGAGCGGCTGGGCAAGACCTTGTGGACCGAGATCAATCACGGCGAGAAGCTGCGCGTCATCGGCGTGTGGGATGGCCCGGAGGAAGCGCGCCGGGTGGGCGAGGAGATCGAATTGCTCGAGCGGGAGGGTGCCTCGCTCGACCGGGCGGCGATCCTGGTGCGCGCGCAATACCAGACGCGCGAGTTCGAGGATCGCTTCATCCAGACCGGCATCAAATACCGCATCGTCGGCGGTTTCCGCTTCTACGAGCGCGCCGAAATCCGCGATGCGCTGGCATATCTGCGGGTGATCGCGCAGCCGCAGGACGATCTGGCGTTCGAGCGGATCTATAATCAACCCAAGCGCGGGCTCGGAGCCAAGACGCTGGAGAGCATGCACCGGCATGCGCGCAAATCGGGCCTACCGCTCGCCGCAGCCTCGCTCGAACTCGCCGACAGCGACGAACTGCCCGCGCGCGCGGCGGGCACCATCGCGGCGCTGATGCGGCAATTCATCCATTGGCGCGAACAGGCCGAACATGTCACCCCGGCAGAGCTGCTGCGCATGGTGATGGAGGAATCGGGCTATCAGGACATGCTCCAGAAGGAACGCACGGTGGAAAGCGCGGGGCGGCTCGAAAACCTTTCCGAACTGGCCCGCGCGATGGAAGAGTACGAAACACTCGGCGATTTCCTCGAACATGTCAGCCTCGTCATGGACAATGACGCCGCCGAGGACGGGGAAAAGGTCACCATCATGACGATGCACGCGGCCAAGGGACTCGAATTCGACCATGTCTTCCTGCCCGGCTGGGAAGAAGGCGTGTTTCCCAGTCAGCGCTCGCTCGACGAAGGCGGGCTGAAGTCGCTGGAGGAGGAGCGGCGGCTCGCCTATGTCGCGATCACCCGCGCGCGGCGGCGCTGCACCATCCTCCACGCGGCCAACCGCCGTATCTACGGGCAATGGACCAGCTCGATCCCCAGCCGGTTCATCGAGGATCTGCCGCCAGAGCATATCGAGCAGGAAACGACGCTGAGCGGCGGCGCATCGCTATGGCGCGCCAACTGGAGCGAGAGCGAAGACCCGTTTGCGCATGTTTCAGCGGCGCGGCCCGAACGTTCGGGGGCACGCGGGCCCGGCTGGCAGCGGGCACTCGCCACCGGATATGAAACCCGGCCCGCGCGCGTGCAGGAAAACCGCCGCTCTGCCGCCAGCTTTGCCGCCAAACCGCGCAGCGACGTGGCCATCGGCGCGCGCGTGTTCCATGAAAAGTTCGGCTATGGCACGGTTACCGGCCAGGAAGGCAACAAGCTCGAAATCGCATTCGAGACCAGCGGCACCAAGCGCATGATCGACAGCTTTGTGAAGCTGGCGGAGTAATTATTGGACGGTGTGGCCAAACGCTCGAAATTTTCTTCGAGAGCGAGGTGACGAAAAAGATTTTGCAGAGCTATCTGAAGCCGACCGATTAGCACCATCCCCCGCTCGTCCTGAGCTTGTCGAAGGACGCCCGCGCTACGTTCGCCTCACTCGCCTTGTCGATTGCGCGCCAGCTGCGAAATCATTGCCCAATCACCAACAATGAGCGCTTCCTTTTTTGCTCGGCTCCAGCCTTTTATCCGCCGCTCGAACGCGAATGCTTCATCGCGCGATGCAAAAATGCCTGACCAGGCCAATTCGACCGGCCTGCGGCGGGCAGTATAGCCTTCGATCCCGCCAGATTGGTGCTTGGCGAGACGGACTTCGAGGTTGTCGGTGTGGCCTGCATAGTAAGAGCCATCAGAGCAGCGCAGGAGGTAGGTCCAGAATTGCATTCCGGGTCTCAAATGTAGTCCAGCATCCTTCGACAGGCTCAGGATGAGCGAGACAGGTGCCTAGCCCAGCCCCACATCGAGGAAGCCGGGGCGCGGGCCGTTCCACTCACCAGCGGGGGCCGGAGCGTCGCCCTCGTCGCGGGCACGGTGCGGGGTTTCCTGACGTGCAGGCC
>LOEX01000139.1 GCA_001516125.1 Sphingomonadales bacterium BRH_c42 | reverse complement strand
GGGGATCGAGGAGCAGGGCGCATGGCTGCGCGCGCTGGGGATAGACGCTCGAACAGAGGCGCTGGCCCGCGCAGCGCCCGACATGGCCCAAGTCCTGGCGCGCCAGCGCGAACGGCTCGTCGCCGATGACCAGATGGGGCAGCTGTTCAAGGTCATGGGGCTGGCCGCGCCCGGCTGGCCGGATGGCGCCGGTTTCCCCGCCTGAACGCAGTGCGCGCAAGCAACCGGTTTGCGCGGCGGGCCAGCCTTGCTATGCGCTGTCACGGAGAAGGAGTTTCCATGCGCGCCACCCCCCAATTCGATTTCCAGCTGGGCGAAAGTGCCGAAATGATCCGTGAGGCAGCGGGCCGCTTTGCCGACGAGCAAATCGCGCCGCTCGCCGCACAGGCTGACCGCGATGACTGGTTTCCGCGTGATGAGCTGTGGCAGGCGATGGGCGCACTCGGCCTCCACGGGATCACGGTTGAGGAGGAATGGGGCGGGCTCG
The DNA here is from genome assembly GCA_001516125.1 of Sphingomonadales bacterium BRH_c42. Taxonomy (GTDB): domain Bacteria; phylum Pseudomonadota; class Alphaproteobacteria; order Sphingomonadales; family Sphingomonadaceae; genus Erythrobacter. Next base: position 21,092 of record LOEX01000139.1, on the reverse strand, counting down.
GCCTGGGCTATCTCGAACATGTGATCGCGGTCGAGGAAGTGAGCCGCGCAAGCGCCTCGATCGGGCTTTCCTATGGTGCGCACTCCAATCTTTGCGTCAACCAGATCCGCCGCTGGGGCAATGACGAGCAGAAGGCGAAATATCTGCCCAAACTGATCAGCGGCGAGCATGTCGGCTCGCTCGCCATGAGCGAAGCGGGGGCAGGGTCAGACGTCGTCTCGATGAAACTGAAGGCGGAGCAGGTGCAGGGCGGATATGTGCTCAATGGCACCAAGTTCTGGATCACCAACGCCACCTGCGCCGATATGCTGGTGGTCTATGCCCGGACCGATGGCCACGCCGGGTCGCGCGGGATCACCGCCTTCCTGATCGAGAAGGATATGCCCGGCTTCGGTATCGGGCAGAAGATCGACAAGATGGGGATGCGCGGTTCGCCCACCGCAGAACTGGTGTTCGACAATTGCGAGGTTCCCGAAGAAAACGTGATGGGGCCGGTCAATGGCGGGGTCGGCGTGCTGATGAGCGGGCTCGATTACGAGCGCGTGGTGCTCGCCGGATTGCAGCTCGGCATCATGCAGGCGTGCCTCGATACCGTCATCCCCTATCTGCGCGAGCGCAAGCAGTTCGGCAAACCCATCGGCTCGTTCCAGTTGATGCAGGCCAAGGTGGCGGACATGTATGTCGCGCTGCAATCCGCCCGCGCCTACACCTATGCGGTGGCCAAGGCCTGTGACGCCGGGCAGACCACCCGGTTCGACGCGGCGGGCGCGATCCTGCTGGCGAGCGAGAACGCCTTCCGCGTTGCGGGGGAAAGCGTGCAGGCGCTGGGCGGTGCGGGCTATACTAAGGACTGGCCGGTCGAGCGCTATCTGCGCGACGCCAAGCTGCTCGATATCGGTGCGGGCACCAACGAGATCCGCCGGATGCTGATCGGCCGTGAATTGATTGGGGCGGCGGGGTGATCTGGCTCTGGCTCTCTGCCGCGGCAATGGTTGCCACCGCTTTCATTCATTCGATCGCGGGTGAAAAGCGGTTGGTCGGACCGCTCCTGAATTCCGGTGCCACCAAAGCCCTGGGTCCGCAGCTTTCGGGAATCATGCGCGGCGCGTGGCACCTCACCAGCCTGTTCATGGCGCTGCTTGCATTGGTGGTGGCGTGGCCGGGCACTCCCAAAGGCGTGCTTGTTGCCATTGGCGCAGTTTGGCTGGCGCTAGGCCTTGCCATTCTGGTGAAATCGCGCGGCAAGCATCCTGGTTGGCCGACGCTATCAGCGGGCGGAGCATTCGCATTGATCGGAGCCTTGGCATGACCGCACCCGTTCTCACCTCGAAGCTCGACCGCGAAAGCCCCGAGGCCAGGGCGCGGTTCGCGCACAACAAGGCGCTTGCCACCGAACTGCGCGCCCGCGTGGCCGAAGCCGCCCTGGGCGGCCCCAAAAAGCACCGCGAGCGGCATGTCAGCAGAGGTAAGCTACTCCCGAGGGAGCGCGTCGAACGCCTGCTCGATCCGGGCTCGCCGTTCCTCGAAGTGGGGCAACTGGCCGCGAACGGAATGTACGCCGATTCAGAAGGAGGAGGCGACGTCAACGGCGCATCGATGATCGCGGGCGTCGGCCGCGTCAGTGGCCGGCAGGTGATGATCGTGTGCAACGATCCGACCGTGAAGGGCGGCACCTATTACCCGATGACGGTGAAGAAGCACCTGCGCGCGCAGGAAATCGCACAGGAAAACCGCTTGCCGTGCATCTACCTCGTAGATTCTGGCGGGGCGAACCTGCCGCATCAGAGCGAGGTCTTCCCCGACCGCGATCACTTTGGCCGGATCTTCTTCAACCAGGCGAACATGAGCGCGCTCGGCATCCCGCAGATCGCCTGCGTGATGGGCAGCTGCACCGCGGGCGGAGCCTACGTCCCGGCGATGAGCGACGAGAGCGTGATCGTGCGCGAACAGGGCACGATCTTCCTCGCCGGGCCGCCGCTGGTCAAGGCCGCGACGGGCGAAGAGATCAGCGCCGAAGACCTTGGCGGCGGCGATTTGCATGCGCGGAAATCGGGCGTGGTCGATCACCTTGCCGAGAATGACGAGCATGCGCTCACCATTGTGCGCGATATCGTCAGCCATCTAGGGGCGAATACCGGCGCAGCGCAGGATGTGGCGCAAAAGGACCCACGCCCGCCCAAATTCGATGCCGATGATCTCTACGCGCTCATCCCCGATGATGTCCGCGCGCCTTATGACGTGCACGAGGTGATCGCGCGGCTGGTCGACGGCAGTGAATTCCACGAGTTCAAGCAGCATTACGGTTCGACGCTGGTCACCGGCTTTGCGCATGTGTGGGGCATGCCGGTGGCGATCCTCGCCAACAACGGCGTGCTGTTTTCCGAAAGCGCGGTGAAGGGCGCGCATTTCATCGAGCTCGCCTGCCAACGGCGCATTCCGCTGCTGTTCCTCCAGAACATCTCGGGCTTCATGGTCGGCGGGAAGTACGAGGCGGAGGGCATCGCCAAGCATGGTGCAAAGCTGGTGACGGCGGTTGCCACCGCCACCGTGCCAAAGGTCACCGTGGTGATCGGCGGCAGTTTCGGCGCGGGCAATTACGGCATGTGCGGGCGCGCCTTCGGCCCGCGCTTCCTGTTCACCTGGCCCAATGCGCGGATCAGCGTGATGGGCGGTGAGCAGGCCGCGAGCGTGCTCGCCACCGTCCACCGCGATGCCGACAAGTGGGACGAACGCGAGGCCGAGGCGTTCAAGGCGCCGATTCGCCAGAAATACGAGGACGAGGGCAATCCCTACTACGCCACCGCGCGGCTGTGGGATGACGGGGTGATCGATCCGGTCCAGACCCGCGACGTGCTGGGGCTGGCCTTCGCCGCCTGCCTCGAGGCTCCCATTGCCGAGCGCTCGGCATTCGGCGTGTTCAGGATGTAATTCAAGGGAGGAGGTAGATGGGCATGAAGCCGAGACCAGCTCCCCTCTCCAATCCTCCCCGGAACGGGGAGGTGGCAGCCCGCCGGGCTGACGGAGGGGCCGAAGGCTCTGCGGATCGAACGATGTGAGTGCGGAAAGCACTCGACCCCTCCGCCCCGATGGGGCACCTCCCCGTTCCGGGGAGGATTTGGGTCGTGGGCGTCATCGCACGGTTGGGGCATCGGACAGGAATGTCGCATTTGCGCGCAAGTTGCGCGGCGAGATGTCATTGCCTGAGGTGTTGCTGTGGCGAGAGCTTAAGGGCAAACCGCTTGGTATGAAGTTCCGCCGACAATTTCCGGTGCATGGCTATGTCGCGGATTTCGCCTGTGTGGAGGTGCGGCTGCTGATCGAGATTGACGGGATTGTGCACGAAACGAGCGAGCGACCAATGGAGGACGCGAAGCGCGATGCGCTGCTGGCGGACAAGGGTTGGCGGGTGGTTCGAATCCTGGCGAAGGATGTGCTGGCCGGTGTGGCGCAGTGCGCCTCCTCGATTGTTGCATTGGCGGTTAGTCTTCGGCCCCTCCACCATCCTGCGGCCAGGGCCTTGGGCGGTCCCCCTCCCCGTTCCGGGGAGGATTCATGACCCGCCAGCGCACCATCCTCTCGCGCGTGGTGCGGCGCATCATCATGGCGCTTTACAGGTGGAAGGGGTGGAAGCTTGACGGGCACCTGCCCGACCTTCCCAAATATGTCATCGCGGGCGCGCCGCACACCTCGAACTGGGATTTCGTGTTCTTCATCGGCGCCACCGCCGAGGAGGGAGTCGAGCCGAATTTCATGGGCAAGCACACGCTGTTCAAGGGGGTGATGCGCCGCTTCATGTTCGACATGGGCGGCATCCCAATCGACCGCACAAAGCGCAGCAATGTGGTCGAACAGGTGGCCGAGGAATTCGCCCGGCGCGAGCGGCTGGCGCTGGTGATCGCGGCCGAGGGTACGCGCGGCACGGACGGGAGCTGGAAGTCGGGCTTCTACAACATTGCGCGCGCGGCCAATGTGCCGATCGTGCCGGCATGGGTGTGCAACGAGCGCATGGTGCTGGGCTTCGGGCAGCCGTTATGGCCCAGCGGAAATTACGGCGCGGACCTGCTCAAGATTGCCCGCTTCATGCTCTCGAAGCTGCCCGATTACGAACGCTTCAAGGTGCTCGAAGCGCAGGCGCTGAAGATCATCGAGGAGAATGGCGATGCTTGATGTCCTGCTGTCCAATGCCGCGATCCTGATCGCGCTGGTGCTGATCCTGTGGCTGATCTCGGTCAGGATTGGCGACGTTTCCTTCATCGATGCTTTCTGGGGCGCGGGCATGGGCGTACTGGCGGTGACAAGCTATCACCAGCTGGCCGAGCCCGGCGCGCTATCGCTGCTGATCCTGCTGATGACTTGCGCATGGGGCTTTCGCCTCGGGCTCTACCTGTTCTTGCGCTGGCAGCGCGAAGGCGAGGACAAGCGCTACAAGATGATCCTCAAGAAGGATCGCGAGAAGGGCAATTTCGCGATTGCCGCGCTGACCAAGGTGTGGCTGATGCAGGCTATCTTGTTGTTCATGGTGTCGAGCCCAGCGCAAGTCGGTGTCATCGCCGGCGCCGCGCCTGCGCCGATCACGCCGCTCGCGCTGGCCGGGCTGGTGCTGTGGACCATCGGCGTGTCCTTCGAGTGGATCGGCGACTGGCAGCTATCCCGGTTCAAGGCCGATCCGGCGAATCATGGCCTGGTGCTCGATACCGGGCTGTGGCGCTATACCCGCCACCCCAACTATTTCGGCGATGCCTGCGCGTGGTGGGGCATATGGCTTGCTTGCGCCGGGGCGGGCTGGGACTATGCGCTTTACACGTTGATCGGGCCGCTGTTCCTGACCTTCACCTTGACGAAGTGGTCGGGCGCGGCGCTGCTCGAACGCGGTCTCGGCAAGTCCAGGGGTGACAGATACGCCGATTACAAGCGGCGCACTTCGGCGTTCTTTCCGCTTCCTCCGCGCCGTTGAACCGGGCTGGCCACACGGGGCGCCGTTAAATAGGTCCGCGCTGCGGGTTTAAGTCGGGCGCGCAACTCCCTAGATTGTCGCATGAGGTTCTGCAGGAGGATTCGTCATGGCCATCGCCCCCGACCCGAGGGACGCCGAACGCAGGCGCATTGCCGAAATGGCAGTGGATCTGACCAAGCAGCGCGGCGAGGAAGTGACGCTGGGCATTCTTTCCGCCGAGGCGGGGCTCGCACGCCGCAGGCTCGAGCAACTGTTCGCGGATGACGACGAGCTGTTCGACGCAATGGCGGCGCTGTGGTTTGAGGATCACATAGCCATCATGGAGGACGTGATCGCCAGCGAGCTTCCACCGAACCGCAAGATGTACGAATTCTTCCTGCGCCGTTTCCGCGTTACCCGCGAACGGTACCTCGCCGATCCAGCATACTTTGCCATGATCTGCGAACAGGGGGCGGCGCGGTTCGAGCGTGTCCGCTCCTATGTCGATCTTGCGGACCATTATCTGTGCGAAGTGATCGCACAGGCGCAGGCCGACGGGTTTCTTGCCGAACTGGAAATCGACGAGGCGCTGTCGCTGATCAATCAGATGGTTTCGAGCTACACCATGCCCGAAGCGCACCTCTACATCGGCGACAGGCTGACCGAGGAAAAGCTGGCGCGGATCATCGATGCGATCTTCATCGGTCTTTCGGGCGAGGACGGCGGTGCGCGCGGGGTCAACCGGCTCAGGATTGCAAACTGAATTTAACGCTGCATTTTTAACGCCGCGTGGCGTCGGTGATCCGGCCCGTTGGCGGCAGCGCGCGCACGGGTTCCTGTTTCAGCCACAGTTCGAACGCGTCGAGATCGACCGGCCCGACCACGCTGCCTTCCCCTTGCGTGAACACGGTGAAACTGTCGCCGCCCGCGGCAAGGAAGCTGTTCATCGTCACCCGGTAACTTGCGGATGGATCGATCGACTGGCCATCGAGCGATGCGCCGACCACGCGCGCACCCGCCGCGCGGCCCATGTCATAGGTGAGGGCGAAGCCTTGCGAGGCCGAGAAGGTCTGGACAAAGCCTTCGTCGTCGAACTGCTGTTCGAGCAGCGCGAGCAGCTGCGCGCCCGAATAGGTGCGTGTGATCAGCTGGTTGCCGAACGGCTGGACGGTAAAGATGTCGCCGAATGTCACGGTTCCGTCAGCGCCCGGCACAAGTCCGGCCCTGATCCCCGAATTGTTCATGAAGGCGATTCGTGCCCCGGCATCGCGCGTGGCAAAGAGCTGCGCATCGGCGATTGCATTGCCCAGCGAGGTTTCCTCGGTCGCCGGGCCGGGCTTGCTCCCCTCCCCGGCGATCCGCCCGACCGGTCTTTCAGAAACCTCGCGCGCGGCGGCGGCATGGCGCGCGACGTAGGCTGCGAGATCTTGGTCGATTGCCCCCGCGCTCGCGCCGTCGGAACGGACCAGGACGTTGCGTGCGGTCGACGCGATCACTTCACCCCGCGTCGGGTCGATCGTCAGCACGATGTCGGTGACGAAGGTTCCGCCATAGCCTGCGCTGGTGACGAGGAAGCGGCGCGCGGGGTCGATAGTGGAATAATCGCAGATATAGGTCTGGTGAGTATGTCCCGAAACCACCAGATCGACCCGCGGATCGATCTCGGCCAGGATTTCGAGCAACGGCCCCCTGATTCCCTCGCAGCCGGGAGCATCGGGGGGAAGGTCGCTGTAGAGCCCCTGGTGTATTGCCACCACGATCGCATCGGCGCCCTGGTCCACCAGTGGCTGCACCTGCCGGTTGATGGCCTGCGCCTCACCCGAAAAGATCAGACCTTCGACCCCGCCGGGTGTGACCAGGGTGGGCGTGTCTTTCAGCGTCAGGCCGATCACCCCCACCGCAACTTCGCCCTCCGGGCCCTCGATACGCTTCAATCCCGCTGCCGGGAACAGCGTTTCTCCGCCTTCGGCAAAGGCGACGTTGGCCGATAACATTGTGAAGCTCGCACCCGCGAATTGCTCGACCTGGCACGGCGCGCGCATGGTCAATTGCTCGCAGCCGCCATCCTGCATGCGTTTCAATTCGCGCCAGCCTCGATCGAATTCATGGTTGCCGACCGCGCTGAACTCCAACCCCAGGCGGCCCATCGCCGTCACGGTCGGCTCGTCGAGGAACAGCGAGGACACAAGCGGACTGGCGCTGATCAGGTCGCCTGCGGAAACAACCAGGCTGTAGGGGCTGTCCCCGCGCAGATTGCCGACCAACGACGCCAGTGCCGCCACTCCTCCCACCTGCACCTGTTCGGCGCTGCCGTCACCGTGCGTGTAGGTGTAGAGCCGCCGGATCGGTTCGAGGTTGCCATGAAAATCGTTGATGCCGACGATTCTGACCGGAATTGCCGTCGCGCTGCCAGTCACAGGCGGCGTTGTGGTGGCGCAGGCAGCCAGCGCGAGCGCCGCCGACAGTGGAAGAACTCTGTTCATCATCCCGCGCCCATGCCGCCGCAATGCGCAAATCTCAAGTCGGGGCGCCATCACCGGGCAGCGGCACGGTATCGGGCCCGCGTTGCCGCTGGATGATCGACCATCCCGCCATGAACAGCCCGGCCACCAGCGGTCCCAGGACCACACCGGAAAGGCCCAGCTTGGCAATGCCGCCCAGCGTGGTGATCAGCACGATCCAGTCGGGGATCCCGGTGTCGCGGCCGACCAGGATCGGGCGCAGCACATTGTCCGCCATGCCGATGATGACGACACCGGAGAAAATGACGAACAGCCCCTGCCAGGTCGCGCCGGTTGCCAGCAGCCATGCCGCAGCCGGGATCCATACCAGCCCGGTGCCCACCGCCGGGATCATCGAGAATATCGCCATGACCATGCCGAACAGCACCACCGAAGGCAGGCCCGCGATCCAGAAGGTGATTGCCCCCAGCGTGCCCTGCACCAGCCCGACCACCACCGATCCCTTGATCGTGGCGCGCACGATAGACAGGAATTTTCCGGCCAGTTGCACGGCGACGGCGGTTTCGAGCGGCAGGTCGTGCAGCAGACGGGTGGCAATCCGTTCGCCGTCGCGCAGCAGAAAATAGGTCACATAAAGCCCCACCGCGAGCGAGAGCGCGAAGCTGAAGACGCCGCCGCCGATCGCGATCGCCTGCTGCGCGATCAACCCGGCGCTTTCGCTCAGGAAATCCTGGATGCGCGCCTGCACCTCCGCGAAGCCGCCGAAGCCCGCCCGGTCGAGCGCCTGCTGGGCGCTTTCGGGAAGGGTGTTGTAGATCTGGCCGGACCAGGCGAGAAGATCGATCTCGCCGCTCTGGAATGCCAGTACGATTTGCGCTGCCTCGTCGACGATCAGCCCGCCGATGATGAAGCCTGGCACCAGTACCGACAGCGTGATGACGAGCAGGCTGGCGATCGCGGCACGATTGGGCCCGTTGCCCCATCGCCCAAGAAACCACTTGTAGAGCGGCTGGAACATGATCGCGGCCAGCGTCGCCCACAGCAGCGGCGCGGCAAATGGCCAGACTACATAGACCAGCGCCAGCGTGATCGCGCCAAGGAACAGCAGGAAACCCCCTTGGTTGATGACGATACCCTGATCGGTCATCCGCCCTCCTTCCCGTCCCGCTCAGACATCGAGATTCGCCACGTTGAGCGCATTGTCCTGGATGAATTCGCGCCGCGGTTCGACCACGTCGCCCATCAGCCGGGTGAAGATCTCGTCGGTGACGTCGGCATCCTCGACCTTCACCTGGAGCAGCGCGCGGTTATCCGGATCGAGCGTGGTTTCCCACAGCTGTTCGGCGTTCATCTCGCCCAGTCCCTTGTAACGCTGGATCGACAGGCCCTTGCGGCCTGCGGCGAGCACGGCGTCGAGCAGCTCGGTCGGCCGCGAGATGGCATCGCCCGTCGCTGCAACGGGCAGATCGTCACCCTCTGCATCATCCTCCGGCACGGGTTCCGGCTCCGCGCCGCCCGCTTTGACCAGCCGGGCCATGCGGGCATAGGATTCGGCCATCTCGCTGGCAATCCCGTGCAGCTTGTGCGCTTCGGTACTGGTGAGAAAACGTGCGTCGATTTCGTGGACATCGGTGACGCCGCGCCACAACCGCTCGAAGCGGACAGTGCCATCTTCGCCGAGCTGCGCCGTCCAGCGCGCTTCGGGATCGCCCATGCTCAGCCGCTGGGCGGCATAGGTCAGCGCCTGCGCGCGCGTGGCGCGGTCGAGCCGCGGCTCGAGCGAGCCTGACAGCGCCATCTGCTCGATCACCTGTTCGTCATAGCGGCGCGGAACGAACCCCATCAGGTATTTGAGCCGCAGCGCATGATCGACCAGCGCGCGCAAGTCACGCTCGGCGCGTGCACCCTGTGCGGTTTCGAGCACCCGGCCCTGCAAACCGGCATCGACGAGGTAGCGATCGAGCGCGGCCTGGTCCTTGAGATAGACCTCGCTGCGGCCCTTGCTAACCTTGTAAAGCGGCGGCTGCGCGATGAACAGGTGCCCGCGCCTGATGATCTCGGGCATCTGCCGGTGGAAGAAGGTGAGCAGCAACGTGCGGATATGCGCGCCATCGACATCGGCGTCGGTCATGATCACGACCTTGTGATAGCGCAGCTTGTCGATGTTGAATTCGTCGCGGATGCCGGTGCCCATCGCCTGGATCAGCGTGCCGACCTCCTTCGATGAGATGATCCGGTCGAACCGGGCGCGCTCGACATTGAGGATCTTGCCCTTCAGCGGCAGGATTGCCTGCGTCTTGCGATCGCGCCCCTGCTTGGCACTGCCGCCCGCCGAATCGCCCTCGACCAGGAACAGTTCGGACTTGGCCGGGTCACGTTCCTGGCAATCGGCCAGTTTGCCGGGCAGGCTGGCGATGCTCATCGCGCCCTTGCGGCTCATCTCGCGGGCCTTGCGCGCCGCCTCGCGCGCGGCGGCGGCGTCGATGATCTTCTGGATCACCTCGCGCGCCAACGCCGGGTTCTCTTCCAGCCAGTCGTTCATCTTGTCACCCATCAAGGATTCCAATGGCTGGCGCACTTCGGAGGAAACCAGCTTGTCCTTGGTTTGCGACCCGAACTTGGGATCGGGCAGCTTGACACTGACGATCGCGGTCAGCCCTTCGCGCATGTCCTCGCCCGAAAGGCTGACCTTCTCCTTTTTGGCGATGCCCGAACGATCGGCATAATTGTTGAGCGTGCGGGTCAGCGCCGCGCGGAATGCGGCCAGGTGCGTGCCGCCATCGCGCTGCGGGATGTTGTTGGTGAAGCACAGCACGTTTTCGTAATAGGAATCGTTCCATTCGAGCGCGACTTCGATGCCGATTCCGTCCTTCTCCGCCGCAATCGTTATCGGATCGGGCAGCAGCGGCTGCTTGTTGCGGTCGAGCCAGCTCACGAAGGCGCCAATCCCGCCCTGATAAAACAGGTCGTGCTCCAGCACTTCCTCGTGCCGCCGGTCGCGCAGCAGGATACGCACGCCCGAATTGAGAAAGGCCAGTTCGCGATAGCGATGTTCGAGCTTGTCGAAATCATACTCGGTGACGTTCTTGAAGGTCTCATGCGACGCCTTGAAGGTGACGCGCGTGCCCTTCTTGTCGGCAGGAGCCTCGCCCTTGACCGCCAGCGGCACTACGGCGTCGCCATGCTCGAAGCGCATCCAGTATTCCTTGCCGCCGCGCCAGACGGTCAGCTCGAGCCATTCGCTGAGCGCGTTGACCACCGAAACACCCACGCCGTGGAGCCCGCCTGAGACTTTGTAGGCATTGTCGTCCGAAGTGTTCTCGAACTTGCCGCCGGCGTGCAGCTGGGTCATGATCACTTCGGCGGCGGAAACGCCTTCTTCCTTGTGCATGTCCACCGGGATGCCGCGGCCATTGTCCTCCACAGACACAGAGCCATCGGGATTGAGTTCGATCAGCACGAGGTCGCAATGCCCGGCCAATGCCTCGTCGATGGCATTGTCCGATACCTCGAACACCATGTGGTGCAGGCCTGAGCCATCGTCGGTATCGCCGATGTACATTCCCGGGCGTTTGCGCACCGCGTCGAGGCCTTTCAGGACCTTGATCGATGCGGCGTCATATTCGCCCGTTATCTGGCCGTTTGCCGGGGCGTTCTCGTTCGTTTGCGACATGGCGATGATATAGGCGCGGGGGGGCAGAATCCCAAGCATTTGCCCCCTGGTGCAGCGGGTTTTCCACGGCGTTGCAAAATCGCGCTAATTCCCGGCGAGCGCGGCCTGGGCGGGCGCACCGGCAAATGCGGGGCGCAGATGCACCGCACCCTGCCAGATGGCGGCGTCGAACAAAGGCACCAGCCCGGCGCGCGTCTCCGCATCGAACTGGCTTTGATGGCACCCCACCGCGCGGTGCGCAGCCTCGCGGTCGCTGGCCTCGTAAGGTTCGGCGATGGGCAGCAGTTCGGGTGCGGTCACCGCCCAGCTCGCCATTTCGGGCCGGTCGGGCAGCGTTCCTGCGCGAATACCGGGATAGAGCAGTCGCGGCCGGCCTTCGCCCATGGCCTGCACCACTTCGCTCGTCAGCGCGCTGACCATGCGGTGGTCGGCGTGGCCATAGCCGCCATCGGGCCCCCAGGTGAGCACGAGATCGGGTCTCTGCTCCGCGATGGCTCCGCGCAATGCGGTGATGAAGCGTTCCCCCGGGCTGTCGGCATCGTGCGCGCGCACGCCCAGCATGGCATCGCCAAGCCGCAGGAAAACCGGATCGGCAATTCCCAGTTCGCGCGCGGCGCAGCGCGCCTCACCCTCGCGCAGCGCAGCCAGCGTATCGCCTGGTTCGAGCCCGCTGAAACCCGTGCCCCTGTCGCCGCTGGTGGCATAGAGGATGTGCACTTCGGCTCCCTCGCGCGCCAGCCGTGCGAGCAATGGCGCGACCACCACCTCGTCATCGGGATGGGCGAACACCGCCATTACGCGCAGGTTCCCCTCCTCCTGCGCCTGCGCGGGAGCGGCGAGCGCAATCAGCGCGGCGGCTGCAAACAAAATGCGCATGGTCGTCAATCTCCCTGGCTTTGGATTGCGGGATGCCATGGATGGACACCCCGCTGCAACGGATAAGGGAGAGCAGGCTGCATGATGCTCGAGAGCAAGTCGGTGCCGGGTCCAATGAACCGGCGCGACCGACTGGGCGGAGGGAAAAATTTGAGGCGCGGCCACCATTGGGGATGGGGTGGTGGTGGCCGCGCCTCGTCAGCCTGAGTTCAGGGGAGCCCAGGCGATACCGGTGGAACACATTCTTGCCGCTGACTGGCAGGGGGAAGAGCGGTGCCTGCGCCTTGCGTACAATTTTTTGCCTGGCAGGCTCACTTAAGGTCCGGTTTCATGTGCTCTTTCGCTGCGCGCGCACCTGCGGTTACAGGGCCGCGAATTTTCCTGGCGAAAATTTTTCGATGGATGGCGGTGAAACGCACCGCGGCGCGATCGAGACGCGGCGACCAGTCTTGGGAGGGGGGAAGAACTGGAGGGGGCCGCGTCTCTTTCGCTGCCTTTATTTCCTGCCCCGAAGGCTCAAAGCCGGGTGATTGGGGGGCACCGACCGAGCATTGGAACGCACAAGACGTTCCCGGGACAGGAAAGGCCGGAACGAGGCGGAACCGCATCCCGAGCGCTGCTAACGGGGGAGAGGGAGCCGTCCGAAGCGCGAGTGATGAAATACCCTCGCCCTACACACAACTCAAATGCGATTACCGCCAGATATGTTGCATGTTTTGCAACATGGGGGCGCTGGTGCGCGCGGCCTTGCGGGCAAGTGCCGCGTGCGGCTGGACACTGCGCGCGCACCTCCTTATCGGCGGCGCATGACGGTCCAGCACTCCGATTCCATCCTCATCGTCGATTTCGGCAGCCAGGTGACCCAGCTGATTGCGCGCCGCGTGCGCGAGGCGGGGGTCTATTGCGAGATCGCCCCCTTCACACAGGCGGAGGCGGCTTTCCACCGGCTGGCGCCCAAGGGCATCATCCTGTCCGGCTCGCCAGCCGGCGTGCCCGAAGAGGGTAGCCCGCGCGCGCCGCAATTGCTGTTTGACAGCGGCCTGCCGATCCTGGGCATCTGCTACGGCCAGCAGGTGATGAGCCACCAGCTGGGCGGCGAGGTCCGCCCCGGGCATGAAACGGGCGAAGGCGGCGAATTTGGCCGCGCCTTCCTGACGGTCACGAAGGATTGCGCGCTGTTCGACGGGCTGTGGCAGGTCGGCGAGCGCCACCAGGTGTGGATGAGCCACGGCGACAAGGTGACCAAGTTCGCCCCAGGCTTCGAAATCGTCGCCACCAGCGACGGCGCGCCGTTTGCGGTGATCGCCGACGAGGCGCGCCGCTATTACGGTACGCAGTTTCACCCCGAAGTGGCCCACACGCCCGACGGGGCGAGACTGCTGGCAAATTTCGTCCACCGGGTGTGCGGGCTTGCCGGTGACTGGACCATGGCCGCCTATCGCGAAAGCAAGATCGCCGATATCCGTGCGCAGGTCGGCGTTGGCGAGCATGGGGGCCGGGTGATCTGCGGGCTTTCGGGCGGGGTCGATTCCTCGGTCGCTGCCATCCTGATCCACGAGGCGCTCAAGGATTCAGGAGCCGATCAGCTTACCTGCGTGTTCGTTGACCATGGCCTGCTTCGGCTGGGCGAGCGTGAACAGGTCGAGACCATGTTCCGCGATCATTACAATATCCCGCTGGTGGTGGTCGATGCCGAGGAGCGCTTCATGGCGGGCCTGGCCGGGGTGACCGACCCCGAGGCCAAGCGCAAGTTCATCGGCGCCGAGTTCATCGCGGTGTTCGAGGAAGAGGCGCGACGGCTGGGCGGGGCGGATTTTCTGGCGCAGGGCACGCTCTATCCCGATGTGATCGAATCGGTCTCCTTCACCGGCGGGCCATCGGTGACGATCAAGAGCCACCACAATGTCGGCGGACTGCCCGAACGCATGAACATGAAGCTGGTCGAGCCGCTGCGCGAATTGTTCAAGGACGAAGTGCGCGCGCTCGGCCGCGAGCTGGGCCTGGGCGAGCAGTTCGTCGGCCGTCATCCATTCCCCGGCCCCGGCCTCGCAATCCGCATCCCGGGCGAGGTGACGAAGGAGCGCTGCGATATCCTGCGCAAGGCCGATGCGATCTATCTCGAGGAAATCCGGAATGCGGGGCTCTATGACGCGATCTGGCAGGCCTTCGCCGTGCTGCTGCCGGTCAAGACCGTGGGCGTCATGGGCGATTACCGCACCTATGACAATGTCTGCGCCCTGCGCGCCGTCACCAGCACCGACGGGATGACGGCGGATATCTACCCCTTCGACGCCGCCTTCCTCAGCCGCGTCGCCACGCGCATCATCAACGAGGTGCAGGGCATCAACCGCGTGGTCTATGACTATACTTCGAAGCCCCCGGGGACGATCGAGTGGGAGTGAGGGCGCAGCCGGGAAAATGTGCCGGTTCCCGGGATAGGCTGGATACGCCCCGGATTGCTTGACCAACCCCCTTGGTCAAGGCATAATCGGCCCATGACCATCCATGTCAACATCGGCAAGGCCAAGGCCAATCTCTCCAAGCTCATTTCCGCTTCGCTCCGCGGCGAGGAAGTGGTGATCGACAATGACGGCAAGCCGCAGGTCAGGTTGATCCCGGTTGCCGAGGCCAAGACGGAAGACCGCGAGGCGCGGCGCAGGAAGATCGATGAAATTCTGGAGCAGGTTCACAAGATCCCGCTCAAGGATGGTCCCTCCGATCTCGAGTGGGATGAGAACGGCCTGCCGATATGATCTGCGTCGATACGTCGGCGATTTTGGCCATCCTTTTCGATGAGCCTGAATGCGCGGCCTTTGACGAAATCCTTTACACGGCGGAACGCGCTTTCATGAGCAGTGGATCGCTGGTGGAAGTCAGAATGGTCTTTCACCGCAAGGCCGGGGGTGCGGTGGCGGAAGACATTGCCAGGCTGCTCGATGCTTATCGTGTCGAAATCGTCCCGATCGATCAGGCGCAGGCCGATATCGCCCATCAGGCTTTCATGCAATTCGGCAAGGGCAATGGCCACCCCGCGCAGCTCAATTTCGGCGACCTGTTCAGCTACGCGCTCGCCAGATCCCGCGATCTCCCGCTGCTGTTCAAAGGCGAGGATTTCGCCGCAACCGATATCAAATCGGCGTTGCCCAGCTGAAGCAGGCTTGCAAGGCCGCGCATTCTCCGCAATCGCTTGGGCATCAGCGAGGCGAAAGGGAGAGTATTGATGAAAACCGCCATCACCGAAATGTTCGGCATCCAGCACCCGATCATCCAGGGCGGGATGCATTTCGTCGGTTTTGCCGAACTGGCGGCGGCGGTTTCCAACGCGGGCGGCCATCCGGGCGAGGACGACGTGCCAAATTTCATCCTGCTGCCACGTGCGCGCCCGTCTGCGCGAACTGCTTTGCGCGCGAAGACCGCCGGACGGGGAGCAAGTCGCATAAGCCCTAAAGTCCCTCGCGCCAATCGAGGGTGCGGATCCACTCTTCCAGCGTCATGAGGTCGGGATGGATCGACCTGAGATGATCGATATCCGCGTCCCAACCGCCCACTTTTGTGCCGTTATTCCACGCGAACTGGTTGATCAGCGACCGACCGACCTTGAAGTGTCCCTGGCTGCGCGTGAGGGTTACGAATAGATCAACCACATGCAGCGCCGGTTTGCCGATCACCTTGTATTTGACCGGCCTGCCAAGATGATTGGCAAGGGCCGCGGCCCATTCTTCCATAGTAAAAGCGTCGCTGGCGATTTCTGTTGCTTGGCCTTTGACACGCGCGTCATTGTCAAATGCCTTGGCCGCAAACACGGCGAGATCAGCCATGGCGACCATCTGGAACCTGTGATCGAGGTCGAAGGCAAAGCGGAGCAGGCCGCGTTCGCAGATGGCCTTGCGATACCGGTGTGAAACGAAGTTCTCCATGAAAGTGACCGGGCGCAGGATGGTCCAATCAAGGCCCGAGCTACGCAAGTTTTCCTCGATCACCCGTTTAGAATCGAAGTGCGTGATGCCCAATCCGGCGGTACGCTCCGTCCCGCCGACAGAGCTGAAGACAAAATGCCGGACATTGTTCTTTCTGGCGGCTTCGATCAGATTCGTGCCCATCTGCACTTCACCGTCAAACCCGTGCTCCCAGAAGTCTGTCACACCGAAAACGCCATGCACCCCCGCAGTCGCACGGTTCAGCGATTGCGCGTCGAGCAAGTCGGCATAGGTCACTTCGGCGCCAAGTTCGGCGAGAGCCTGCGCCTCTTTCCCGTCTGGATTTCGGGTGAGCGCGCGCACGCTCCAACTTTCGTTCAATAATTGCCGTGCAACCACACCGCCTTGCCTGCCGGTTGCGCCGCAAACTGCGACGCTGCGTCGCCTTGATCCCGTTTCTTTTGCTGTCATACTTGTCTGTTATCGGCATTCACGGAGCGCCGCATGAACGTACCTGCTGGGATCGCCGAATGGCGCGGCAAAATCGCCTTTGCGCCGATGAGCGCGCTTTTTTGCGGTTTTGGCGGCATCACTCCAATTCACAATACTGCGGCACACAAGGTTATAATCGGAGTTCGCGCGATCAGATCCGGCGGTATGCAGCTTGACCCCCGCAATCCGGCGATCATCCCCGCAGGCGAAGCGCACAGTTTCGACGGGCGCAATCAAGTGATCGCCTGCGCCTGGCTCGACGCGCGCCACTACCGCCTCGAAGATGCCGCTTCGCTGGCCGATCGGTGGTCGCAGCTTGCCCCTTCAATGGATTCGATCGATGGCTTGCAGGAGGATATCGGCAAACTCTCGCCCAGGGTGCTAGGCAAGCGGTTAACCAGGGCTATGCACGCCATCGAAGCCCTGCCGACAATCGGTGCCGCTGCGAACAGTGTCGGCCTGTCGGAAAGCCGTTTCACCCATGCCGTAACCGATGAATTGGGCGCACCCCCGCGCAGCTGGCGGCGATGGTTGCGGCTGCGCCGTGCAATCGACCTTATTGCATCGGGCTACAGTGTAACTGCGGCTGCACATGAAGCGGGTTTTGCGGATTCCGCGCACTTTTCGCGCATCTGCTTCAGCGATCTTGGGCTGCGGCCGAGCGCCCTCAAGACAGGTCAGCTGAAATTCCGGCGCAGCAGCGAGAATTGCGAACTCAACATGATTTGATGAAGGCGGCACTACGGTATGCTTCCTCTCAAAAGCGACGCTTGCGCCGTGCGATTTTCTCCGCAAGGTTTGCGCAAAATCAGACTGGTTCAGCAGGGAGATTCGTCATGAAAACCGCCATCACCGAAATGTTCGGCATCCAGCACCCGATCATCCAGGGCGGGATGCATTTCGTCGGTTTTGCCGAACTGGCGGCGGCGGTTTCCAACGCGGGCGGGCTGGGCATCATCACCGGGCTGACGCAGGGAACCCCCGAGAAGCTCGCCAATGAGATCGCCCGCTGCAAGAACATGACCGACAAGCCCTTCGGCGTTAACCTCACCTTCCTGCCCAGCCTGACGCCGCCCGATTATCCCGGCCTGGTCAAGGCGATCATCGATGGCGGGGTGAAGGTCGTCGAAACCGCCGGGCGCAACCCGGCGCAGGTGCTCCCCGCGCTAAAAGGGGCGGGCATCAAGGTGATCCACAAGTGCACTAGCGTGCGCCACAGCCTCAAGGCGCAGGAGATCGGCTGCGACGCGGTATCGGTCGATGGTTTCGAATGCGGCGGCCACCCGGGCGAGGACGACGTACCCAATTTCATCCTGCTGCCGCGCGCGGCGGACGAGCTCGAAATCCCCTTCGTCTCATCGGGCGGCATGGCCGACGGGCGCAGCCTCATCGCCAGCCTCGCGTTTGGCGCAGCGGGCATGAACATGGGCACGCGCTTCATCGCCACGAAGGAGGCGCCGGTGCACGAGAACGTGAAGCAGGCGATAGTCGCCGCGAGCGAACTCGATACGCGGCTTGTCATGCGATCCTTGCGCAATACCGAGCGGGTGATGACCAATGCGGCGGTCGAGGAACTGCTGCGGATCGAGAAGGAAAAGGGCGACGACCTCAAGTTCGAGGATATCGTCGAACAGGTCGCGGGCGTCTATCCCAGGATCATGCTGGAAGGCGATATGGACAAGGGCGCGTGGAGTTGCGGCATGGTTGCCGGTCTGATCCACGACATCCCGACCTGCCAGGAACTGATCGAGAGGATCATGCGCGAGGCCGAAGCGATCATCGCCCGGCTGAACGCGATGCAGGCAGCCTGAACGCTACCCTTTGACTTTCGTATAGGGGATAAAGTCGGTCATAAACACGTTGCCGTTGTAGAAACGGCTGGTGCGATCGACGGTGGTCACGATATCGAGACGGCAAAGCTGCGAGCCGTAAAGCCGCATGATCAGCACGTCATCATCGTCGATCGTCTCGGGATGCTGCGTGCGCTGGACATAAATGGTGTGGCCGCGGCCAAAGACATAGGCGGTCTTGTCGATCACCTCCATCCGTGACGAGGGGTAGTTGGTGATGCACGATTGCGGTTCGCCCGCGACCCGGCCCTCGAGCAGTTTGGCGAGCCTTTGTTCGCCCTTGGTCATTTCGGCAGGCGCTTCGGTGTGCGGATCCTGCCCCTCATTCGCGAAAGCGCCCGACGCCAGGACGAGGCCGAACGCGGCCGATGCGGTCAGGGCGGAACGAACAAGCATTGGCATGACGGCTCTCCTCAGAATGGGGTTTTTCCCCTCTATTGAAGACGCGATGCTATCACATCATGCTGAACGGGCGATGAGCCGAACGTGCGTAAGCACCGGCTCACCTCAGCCTGCGCCAGCGGAAATATCAGGCAGATGCGCGTGATCAGCGCCATCGGCGGGCCCGCCCCTCAGCACGAACCGCCGGTCGCAATAGCCGCAATCGACATAGCCATGCTCGTCGATCTGCAGGAATACGCGCGGGTGGCCCAGCGCCGAGGGACGGAAACCGGCCCCGCCGCGTATGGCGCTGGCGCCATCGCAGCTCACGCGCGGGGTTTCGACCATGATCACTTCGGGGTTCGTTGCGGACCGGGTGCTGTTCATGCGCCAAGCCGATAAGCGAGCGGCCCCGGATTCGCAAGATTGCATCAAGGACTTTGCAGGCGTTCGCAAAACCGATTAGGCACCGCGCATGAGCCTTCCGTCCGCCATCCGCATCGAAAACCTGGTCAAACGCTATGCTCCGCCGCGCGGCGGGGGAGAGGGCAAGCTGGCATTGAAGGGTGTCAGCTTCGATGTGCCGCAGGGGGGTATCTTCGGCCTGCTGGGCCCCAACGGCGCGGGCAAATCCACGCTGATCAACATTCTCGCCGGCCTCGTCACCAAGACCAGCGGCAGCGCCGAGATATGGGGCTTCGACCTCGACCGCCAGCCGCGCAATGCCAAGCGCGCGATCGGGATCGTGCCGCAGGAAATCGTGTTCGATCCCTTTTTCACGCCTTTCGAGGTGCTGGAGAACCAGGCCGGTTTCTACGGCGTTGCCAAGGTGCTGCGGCGCAGCGCGGAACTGCTCGAAGCGGTGCATCTGGCGGACAAGCATGACGCCTATTCGCGCACGCTATCGGGCGGAATGAAGCGCCGCCTGCTGATCGCCAAGGCCATGGTCCATTCGCCGCCGATCCTCGTGCTCGACGAGCCGACCGCAGGCGTCGATGTCGAATTGCGCCGACAGCTGTGGGAGCTCGTCACCCGGCTCAACGACGAGGGGGTGACGGTGGTGCTGACCACGCACTACCTCGAAGAGGCCGAACAGCTGTGCGACCGCATCGCCATCATCAACCACGGCGAGCTGATCGCGGACAAGCCCACGCGCGAACTGGTGGAAATGGCGCGCGAGAAGATCGTGCGCGTTTCGCTCGACAAGGATCTGGCCGGGCCGATCATGGAAGCGGGCTTCGTCAAGGCCGAAGTGGTCGAATCGCGCGTGCTCGAAATTACCTATGATCGTGACAAGGCGAGTGCGGGGCAGGTGCTGGCGCTGGTCCAGAGCCACGGCTACACGATCGAGGACGTGACCACGCGCGAACCTGATCTGGAGGATGTGTTCGTTCGTTTGACCAGCGCGGAATAGCACCGCCGACGGCGCAGGGGAGTTGTCACCGATGCGGAGTTTTGCGGAGATCTACGACATAGCGGTACGGCGGCATGGCGGCGAGGCCGCAGTCGAGGCCAGGCTGACGAGGCCGCTTCCGGCCGCAGGGCTGTCCGTGATCGCCGATGACCGGTGGCTTGCAGGTATGACCCGCGCGATCTTCCAGGCCGGGTTCAACTGGAAGGTGATCGAGAACAAGTGGCCCGGTTTCGAGGAGGCATTCGGCGGCTTCGACATTGCCGAATGCGCCAACCGGCTGCCGGACAGCTTCGATGCATTGACCCACGACAAGCGGATCGTCCGCAATCCGGCCAAGATCGCGGCGGTGCAGGCGAATGCCCAGTTCATCGACGAAATTGCCAGGGAACATGGCGGTTTCGGACGATGGATCGTGAGCTGGCCGCGTGCCGACTATGTCGAGCTATTGGCGGAGCTGGGCCGACGCGGAGCGCGCCTTGGCGGCGCGACGGCGCAGTATTTTCTGCGCTCGATGGGCGCCGATGGTTTCATCTTTTCGAAGGATGTCGTCACCCGCCTCATGGCCGAGGGAGTGCTCGACCGTCCTCCGACATCGCGCAAGGCGCAGCTTGCGGCGCAGGCTGCCTTTGACCGATGGGCAGACGAATCGGGGAGAAGCCTGACCGAAATCAGCCGCGTACTGGCGCTGTCGATCTAGGGTCAGGACCCACCAAGCACATGGCCGTGGCGACGTTCGACCGATGCAAAGCGCTGTTGCCGCCGGCCAGACTTGTCGGCATGACAGCACGATGATCCAGGTGACCCACGACGTTCTGATCATCGGTTCCGGCGCGGCCGGGCTCACCGCCGCGCTGGCGCTGGCGGAAACCAGGCGTGTGCTGGTGCTGGCCAAGGGCGATCTGCGTTCGGGCAGCACCGCCTGGGCGCAGGGCGGGATCGCCGCGGTGCTCGACGCGGGTGACACGTTCGAGAACCATGTGCGCGACACCATGGTGGCGGGCGCGGGCCTGAACCGGCGCGAAACGGTCGAATTTGTGATCGAGAATGCGCCTGGCGCCATCGGCCGCCTGATCGAGCTGGGGGTGCCGTTCAAT
>LOEX01000138.1 GCA_001516125.1 Sphingomonadales bacterium BRH_c42 | reverse complement strand
GATAGACCCACTCGCGGCCCTCGGCCTTGGCCAGCGCATCGATATCGAGCACCAGTTCCCATTCGGGGGCATCGGTGGAATAGCTATCGAGCGTGGTACGGCGCAGCAGCCCGCGTGGGTTGGCCTTGTCCTGCCAGAAATTGTAGAGCCCGTCGGGCCGGATCGAGACGAAGGGGATGCGATCCTCGCTGTCGAGGATGGTGAGCGCATCGGCCTTGAGCTGCTCGAAGCGCGGATCGGTGGTGAACTGCGCCAACGTGCGCGCGTTTTCAGCCTCCACCCATTCAAGCGCCTTGGGGTCGCGCGCCTGTTCGAGCCAGATATAGGGGTCGTCTTGTGGGGCTTCTTCAGCCATGAGTGGATTGGTCATGCCCAGCGCCATGGCTGCAGCGAGCGCGGCTGTCGATATGCGTTTCATGTGCGGCCCCTCTTTCAGTGCGGGCAGCAGGATATCAGTGAGTTCAGGGAATCAAAGATTTTTCCGACCAGCGGCTGCTTGCAGCGGACGAGGGTATCCGGTTTCAGTCCTCGACATGCTCCGCGAGCACGGTGAGGCCTTTTTCGCTGACCTCGGCAAACCCGCCGCGCACCGCGACCTCTTCAGGAGCAGCGCCATCGGTGCGGTAAACCCTCATGGCACCGTCGCGGATGGTCGACATGAAGGGCGCGTGGCCTTCGAGCACGCCGAATTCGCCCTCGTTTCCGGGGACCACCACCATGTAAACGTCCTCGCTGCGGACAAGGCGTTCGGGAGTGACGAGTTCGAAATGCAGTGCCATTTTCCATCCTATCCCCCTCCCGCTTGCGGGAGGGGCAGCGAGACTTGCCAGCTTGCTGGCTAGTCGCAGCGGGGTGGGCCTTGCGGCCCATTCCCACCCCCAACCCCTCCCGCAAGCGGGAGGGGAGCAAGATTACGCCTCTTCAGCCAGCTTCTTGGCCTTGGCCATCGCCTGATCGATCCCGCCGACCATGTAGAAGGCGGCTTCGGGCAGGTGGTCGTATTCGCCGTCGACCACCGCCTTGAACGATTTCACCGTGTCTTCCAACTGCACGAACACGCCCGGGATGTTGGTGAACACTTCGGCCACATGGAACGGCTGGCTGAGGAAGCGCTGGATCTTGCGCGCGCGGGCGACGGTCAGCTTGTCCTCTTCCGACAGTTCATCCATGCCCAGAATGGCGATGATGTCCTGCAGGCTCTTGTACTTCTGCAGCGTTTCCTGAACGCGGCGGGCGGTCTCGTAATGCTCCTGACCCACGACGCGCGGTTCGAGCACACGGCTGGTCGAATCGAGCGGGTCCACCGCCGGATAGATGCCGAGCTCGGAAATCGCGCGGCTGAGCGTTGTCGTCGCGTCAAGGTGCGCGAACGAGGTCGCAGGCGCCGGGTCGGTAAGGTCGTCGGCAGGGACGTAGATCGCCTGCACCGAGGTGATCGAACCCTTGGTGGTCGACGTGATGCGTTCCTGCAGGTTGCCCATGTCGGTGGCGAGCGTCGGCTGATAACCCACGGCGCTAGGGATGCGGCCGAGCAATGCCGACACTTCCGAACCCGCCTGCGTAAAGCGGAAGATGTTGTCCACGAAGAACAGCACGTCCTGCCCTTCCTCATCGCGGAAGTATTCGGCCATGGTCAGGCCCGACAGCGCCACGCGCGCGCGCGCGCCCGGGGGTTCGTTCATCTGGCCGAACACCAGCGCCACCTTGCTGCCTTCGCTGGTTGCGTTGCCGTCAGCGTCCTTGGCGATAACGCCCGCGTCGAGGAATTCGTGGTAGAGGTCGTTACCCTCGCGGGTGCGCTCGCCCACCCCGGCGAACACTGAAACGCCGCCGTGACCCTTGGCGATGTTGTTGATCAATTCCTGGATCAGCACGGTCTTGCCCACGCCGGCACCGCCGAACAGGCCGATCTTGCCGCCGCGCGCATAGGGGGCGAGCAGGTCGATCACCTTGATCCCGGTGACGAGGATCGCCGCCTCGGTCGACTGGTCGATGAACAGCGGGGCCTCGGCATGAATCGGGTTGGACTTTTCTGCACCGACGGGGCCGCGCTCGTCGATCGGCTGGCCGATCACGTTCATGATCCGGCCCAAGGTCTTGGGGCCTACCGGCACCATGATCTGCGATCCGGTGTTCACCACCTCTTGCCCGCGGGTAAGGCCCTCGGTCGCGTCCATGGCGATGGTGCGCACGGTGTTCTCGCCCAGATGCTGCGCGACTTCGAGAACCAGCGTGTTGGCCCCGTTCTTCGTTTCGAGCGCGGTCAGGATTGGCGGCAGTTCGCCGGGAAAGATCACATCGACGACTGCGCCGATGACCTGGCTGATCGAGCCGTTGGCGGTGCTGGCGGCGGCACCCTTGGGGGCTGCCTTCTTGCGGGTCTTGGTTGCGGCTGCGGTGGCCATGTTTCGTTCCTTGTCTTCAAAGTCTTCGTCAGAGTGCTTCGGCACCCGCGATAATCTCGATAAGTTCGGTGGTGATCGCGGCCTGGCGGCTGCGGTTGTACTGGATGGTCAGCTTGTTGATCAGATCGCCGGCATTGCGCGTGGCATTGTCCATCGCGGTCATCGACGCGCCCTGTTCACTCGCCTCGCGTTCGATCAGCGCGCCGAACAGCTGCGTCTTGATATAGCGCGGCAGCAGCTCGGCCAGGATCGCTTCCTCGTCGGGTTCGTATTCGACCACGGCGGCGCCGTTGGCGGGATTTTCGGGCGCGGGGACCGGGATCAGCTGGGTGCTGACCGGCTCCTGCGTCAGCGAGTTCCTGAACACCGGGAAGATCAGATGCGCGACATCGAACTCACCGGCTGCGAACATGCCGATGAGGTCGCTGGCGGCGGCCTCGGCTTCTTCAAAGCCGGGGGTGCGCACGGTGGAAGTATCGAATTCCCGCGCGATCATGCTGCCGAAATCGCGCTTGATCGGGGCGCGGCCCTTGCGGCCGATGAGGTAGAAGCTGACGTCCTTGCCCTCGTCGATCAGCGCACGCGCCTTGAGCTTGGCTTCCTTGACCACATTGGCATTGAGCCCGCCGCACAGCCCTTTGTCCGTGTTGACCACCACCAGCAGGTGGCGCTTGTCGCTGCCGGTCCCGGCGAGCAACCTGGGCGCGCTGTCGCCGCTGACCTTGCCCGCGAGCGAGGCCATGACGGCGGCGAACCTGGTCGCATAGGGGCGCGCGGCTTCGGCCGCAGCCTGAGCACGGCGCAGCTTGGCCGCCGCGACCATCTGCTTGGCCTTGGTGATCTTCTGGGTCGATTTGACCGAGTTGATCCGACCTTTGAGTTCTTTGAGGCTTGCCAACTATGCTTCCTATATTCCGTTCGGGCTGAGCCTGTCGAAGCCCCGTTCCTTCACTTCAAGATAAGTGCAGCCCTTCGACAAGCTCAGGGCGAACGGGGTAGAAAGGTTCCGCTCAAATCCTCCTTAAGCGAACTGCTTGGCGAAAGCGTCGAGCGCGGCCTTGGCCTTGTCGGCTACCTCGCCTTCGAACTTGCCGCTTTCGCGAATGTCCTTGAGAATATCGGCGTGATCGCTGCGCATATGGCTCAGCATCGCGGCCTCATATTCGGTCACCTGGTTCACCGGGATAGCATCGAGATAGCCATTGGTGCCCGCAAAGATCGACAGCGTCTGCTCTTCGAACGGCAGCGGGCTGAACTGCGGCTGCTTGAGCAGTTCGGTCAGGCGCGCGCCGCGATTGAGCAGCTTCTGCGTAGCCGCATCGAGGTCCGATCCGAACTGAGCGAAGGCCGCCATTTCGCGGTACTGGGCAAGCTCGAGCTTGATCGATCCGGCCACCTTCTTCATCGCCTTGGTCTGCGCGGCGCCGCCGACGCGGCTGACCGACAGGCCGACGTTGATCGCCGGGCGGATGCCCTGGTAGAACAGGCCGGTTTCAAGGAATATCTGCCCGTCGGTGATCGAGATCACGTTGGTGGGGATATAGGCCGACACGTCGCCTGCCTGCGTTTCGATGATCGGCAGCGCTGTGAGCGAGCCGCCGCCATTGGCATCGCTCATCTTGGCCGCGCGTTCGAGCAGGCGGCTGTGCAGATAGAACACGTCGCCGGGATAAGCCTCGCGGCCCGGCGGGCGGCGCAGCAGCAGCGACATCTGGCGATAGGCGACCGCCTGCTTGGAAAGATCGTCATAAACGATCACCGCGTGCATGCCGTTGTCGCGGAAGAATTCGCCCATGGCGCAGCCGGTGTAGGGCGCGAGATATTGCAGCGGAGCTGGCTCCGACGCGGTTGCGGCGACAACGATGGAGTATTCCATCGCGCCGTTTTCTTCGAGCTGGCGCACGATCTGCGCCACAGTCGAACGCTTCTGCCCCACCGCGACGTAGATGCAGTAGAGCTTCTTCTTCTCGTCGCCGCTCTGGTTGATGCCCTTCTGGTTGATGAAGGTATCGATCGCGACAGCGGTCTTGCCGGTCTGGCGGTCACCGATGATCAGCTCGCGCTGGCCGCGGCCCACGGGCACCAGCGCGTCGATGGCCTTGAGGCCGGTCTGCACGGGCTCGCTCACCGATTGGCGCGGGATGATGCCCGGTGCCTTGACCTCGACGCGCTCGCGCTTGACATCGGTCAGCGGGCCCTTGCCGTCGATCGGATTGCCCAGCGCATCGACCACGCGGCCCAGCAGCCCCTTACCCACGGGCACGTCCACGATCGTGCCGGTGCGTTTGACGCTGTCGCCTTCCTTGATTTCGGCATCGGAGCCGAAAATCACCACGCCGACATTGTCGGCTTCGAGATTGAGCGCCATGCCCTTGATACCATTGGCGAATTCGACCATCTCACCGGCCTGGACCTTGTCGAGTCCGTGGATGCGGGCGATCCCGTCACCCACCGAGAGCACAGAGCCGACTTCGCTGACTTCGGCCTCGGTGCCGAAGTTGGCGATCTGGTCCTTGATGACCTTGGAGATTTCTGCGGCGCGGATTTCCATCAATTACAGCCTTTCATCGAACCTTTTGGCATATGGGCCCTTCAGCCCTTCATCGCCGTCGCGAGGGTATTCAAACGGGTGCGGATCGAGCCATCAATGCGCTTCGATCCGATGGTGATTACGAGGCCGCCCAGCAGATCGGGATCGACGTTTACGTTCAATTTGACGCTGCGGCCTTCGCGGGCCGTCAGCCGGTCCTTGAGCTGGGTGAGCTGCGTATCGCTGAGCGGATGCGCGCTGGCGACTTCGGCGCTCACCTCGCCGCGTGCGGCGGCGGCAATCGCCTGGAATGCGCGGATAATCGATCCCAGCGCGCCGAGACGGCGATTGGCGGCGAGCACGCCGAGAAATTTCACGGTGAGTTCGGACAGGCCCAGATGGCTCGACACTGCCACCATCGCCGAGCCCTGCGCCTTGCGCGACAGCTGCGGCGTGGTGGTGATCGCTTGCAGATCGCGCGATTCGTCCAGCGCAGCCGACAGCCGGTCGAGATCCGATTCGACCACGCTCACCGCATCGTTCTCGGACGCGAGTTCGAACAGGGCCGAGGCATAACGTCCTGCCAGGCTAGCCTTTATACCGGCGGAAATTTCCACGCGTTTATGGTCCTCTTGGGTCCGGAAGAAAAACGATACGGGTGCCTTCACCGGCCAGGACGCACAAAGGGGCCCCGGCCAAGGCTGGCGCGCGACTAGCAAAGGGTCCGGCATTACGCAAGGCGGCTTTCGCGCCTTTTGCGGTACCCCGGGTGGGATCGGCTCCGCCGGCCGGCCAGAATACGCGATCCGTACTCATTCGCCCGCATCGCCTGGCCCGCGCCAGTCGGCGATGCACTTCGCACATAGCCACAGGCACATTGAAATTGCTAGAAAAGGTGGCGGAGACGGAGGGATTCGAACCCTCGGTACCGGATTTACCAGTACGACGGTTTAGCAAACCGTTGGTTTCAGCCACTCACCCACGTCTCCGGATCGCAGCGGCGAAGCGCGGCCTATAGCGACGGGCCGCTAGGGCGACAAGGTGCCTTGCCGCAAAAAAATGCGGCGTCCGGTTCGGCGCCCAATTCGGTGCCCAGTTCGGCGGACGCTGGACTCGCTTCACCGCGTTTTGGATTCGGTTCATCGCCGCGTAATTGCGACAGTGCCAGCTAGCGCCCCAGCATGGCGCAGATCGGGTCGATTTTGGCCGAGGGAGGGTAACAATGCTCAGGATGATCGCTGCCGCAAGACGCGCGGGTCTGCCCCTTGCGCTGGCCGGCATATTCGCGCTCGGCACCGGGCCGCTTGCCGCGCAGGAACTTGAATCGGTCGATCCCGATGTCGCCTATGAAGAGGCGATCGACGGCGATCTGGCGCCGCCTGTTGCCGACACTGCCCCCGCGCAAGACGCTGCGACAGCCGACCCTGCTGAGCCCACAGTGGAGGCATATGGTGCGCCGGCCCAGGCTGACCCCGCAACTGCAACGACTGCCGAAACCCCGCCCGTCACAGGTGCCGAATCTATCGACCCGGCGAAGGCCACTTATGGCGAAGACGATCTGATCGGCGCCGCAGAAGGCGTGTTCGGCAAGGGCGCGCAGGGCCTCGCCAAGTTGATCGAGGACCTGCTCAAGAAACAGGGCGAACCCAACGCCTATATCGTCGGGCGCGAGGCGGGCGGGGCGATCGGCGTTGGCCTGCGCTATGGTTCGGGCATGCTGCACCACAAGGTCGAGGGCGAGCGCAAGGTCTATTGGACCGGGCCGTCCATCGGGTTCGACGTCGGGGCCAATGCCGCCAACACGTTCGTGCTGGTTTACAATCTGTGGGACAGCGAGGAGCTTTACGAGCGCTTTCCTGCGGGCGAGGGGCAAGTCTATGTAGTGGGCGGAATGAATGCCAGCTATCTGCGCAAGGGCGATGTGGTGCTGATCCCGATCCGCGTGGGCGCGGGTCTGCGGCTGGGCATCAACGCAGGCTACATGAAATTTTCCAAGGAGCAGCGCTGGTTGCCGTTCTGATGCGCGATTTGCCGCCGGGCTGAGCAATTCTTGCGGCGGCCTTCCGTAAAAGCCGGTTGCGATGGCTTCCAAGCCAAGGCATGGGGGCGCCGCCATGCTTGAACGACTCACTCCCCAGCCGCCCGATGCCTTGCTTGCCCTGATCAAGCTTTATGCCGACGATACAAGGCCCGACAAGATCGACCTTGGCGTGGGGGTCTATCGCACCGGGCAGGGCGATACGCCCGTCTTCGCCGCGATCAAGGCGGCTGAACAACAACTGGTCGATGGGCAGGAAAGCAAGTCCTATCTCGGGCCGGAAGGCGACATGGGTTTCGTCAACGCGCTGATGCCTTATATCTTTGGTGCGGACGCGACCATGGGCGGGCGGATTTCAGGTATGCAGACGCCCGGCGGAACCGGGGCCGTGCGGCTGGCGGCGGCGCTGGCGCAGCGGGCGGGGATCGAACGGCTCCATATGGGTCGGCCCAGCTGGCCCAACCATGCTCAGATTCTGGCCGATATCGCGCTCGAACTGGTGCCCTTCGAACATGCCAGAGTGGATGGCACGGCCGATCTCGAGGCGGTGCTTGCGGCGATTGCCGGTGCAGGCCCGAACGAGGCGGTGCTGCTCCACGCGGCCTGCCACAATCCCACCGGCATCGATTATACGAGCGCCGAGTGGGACGCGATCGCCGACGCGCTGGCCAGCAGCGGCGTGTTTCCGATCGTGGACTTCGCCTATCAGGGCCTCGGCCACGGGATGGAAGACGATGCCTATGGCCTGCGCCGCGTTCTGGCGGCGGTGCCCGAAGCCTTCATCGCCTACAGCTGCGACAAGAACTTTGGCGTCTATCGGGACCGGGTGGGTGCATTCTACGCCATGGCGCGCGCGGCGGACGATCTCGACAGGATCTTCTCCAACGCCAACGCGCTGGCCCGCGCAGCATGGTCGATGCCGCCCGATCATGGCGGCGCGGCGGTGCGGCTGGTGCTGCGCGATCCGGGGCTGACCGAACTGTGGCTCGACGAGCTTGGCCAGATGCGCGAGCGGATGCGCCAGGTGCGCAAGGTTCTGGCCGAAACCGGCGTGGCAGGGACGGTCGATCTCGGGCCGATCGGGGATCAGAACGGGCTGTTTTCGGTAGTGCCGCTCTCGCCCGATCAGGTCAGGCGCATGCGCGAAGACCATGCGATCTACATGGCGGGCTCGGGCCGCATCAACATCGCCGGGCTGCACATGGGCAATATCGCCAAGTTCATCGAAGCTGTCGCCAAGGTCAGCGGGTGAGGTGGACCGCCAGCCGACCCTCGAGGGCGATGCCGTCCGGCTGCGGCCACTGACCGAAAGCGATCGCGATGCGCTGTTCGCAGTCGCATCGGATCGGTTGGTTTGGGAGCAGCACCCGATCGGCGACCGCTGGAAGCCCGAAGTATTCTCGGCGTTCTTCGACGACGCGATACAGGCCGGCGGCGCTCTCGCCGTAATCGATGGCGCAGGCGGCGGCGTGATTGGCTCCTCGCAGTTCCGCCCAACCTCGTTCGATCCCGAGGCAATCGAGATCGGCTGGACATTCCTCGCCCGATCGGTTTGGGGGACGCGAATCAATCGCGAGATCAAGCGGCTGATGCTGCGCCACGCATTTGAAAGTGTGCCCCGCGTCATGTTCCGCGTGGGCGATACCAACTGGCGCAGCCGCAAGGCGATGGAGAAGATCGGCGGTGTCCTCACTACGCTGGAGGAGCGCGGCGAATACCGCGGCCAGCCGGTGCGGCACGTGGTCTATGAAATCACCCGCGAAAGCTTTGCCCGGGGGCCGCTCAGCTCCTGAGCGACTGCATCCGCTTGAGATAGCGCGCCAGCACGTCGATCTCGAGGTTCACCTTGCTGCCCTGTGTCAGCGCGCCGAGCGTGGTCACAGCGGCGGTGTGCGGGATCAGGTTGAGCGCGAATTCGCAAGCGCCATCAGGCAGGTCGTGCACCGTGTTGACCGTGAGCGAAACGCCATCGACGGTGATTGATCCCTTGGCCGCGATGAAAGGCGCGATGACGGCAGGGGCGTGGATGGTAACGCGGGTGGAGCCGCCTTCGCCGCGCGCCTCGGCCACTGTGCCCACTGCATCGACATGGCCGGTAACGATATGCCCGCCCAGCTCGTCACCCACCCGCAGCGCGGGCTCAATATTGAGTAGGCGCCCCTCGCGCCACATGTCGGGCGCGGTGCAGGAAGTGGTCTCACCCGAAACATCGACGCTGAACCAGGCGTCGCCAGCCTCACCGCCGCGATCGACTACCGTCAGGCACACGCCCGAACAGGCGATCGAAGCGCCGATGGCGATCCGCGCCGGATCGAGCGGGGCAGCAATCGTCAGACGCAGATCGCCGCGCTGTTCTACCTTTGCAATGGTGCCGATGGCGGTGACTATTCCTGTGAACACGCGCTACTCCTGATTGCCGGTCCGCTCATAGGCGGTGAAGCAATCGCTGCCAAGCTGGCGCCGATCGACCTCACTCCAGCGGCCATGCGCATGCTCAAGATCCGTAAGCCCAATATCGCCGATGGCATCCATGCCCGACCCGATAACGATGGGCGCACGGTAGATATCGATCCGGTCAACCAGATCGCTGGCGAGGAACGCCGCTGCCGCCCCGGCGCCGCCTTCGACATAGAGATAGTGCACGCCCTCCATCGCCGCGATGTCCTCGGGGCTGGCCAGCGCCCTCGCTCCATCGGGCGGCGCGCCGCGCGTCAGCAC
>LOEX01000137.1 GCA_001516125.1 Sphingomonadales bacterium BRH_c42 | reverse complement strand
GGATCCTCTGCCAGTTGCCACGATCGACCAGCACGGGCTGGAGCAGCTGGGTGGGCACGATCTTGACCCCGTTGTCGTAGGAATGCGTGTCGTTGACCGCGACCGGGCGGCCATTGAGCGCGGCATCGACCATTTCGGCCGCCGCCTGCGCCAGCGCGCGCGTATCCTTGAAGATCGACGAGGTCTGGTCGCCGCGCGCGATCGACTTGACGTTGGGCACCTCGGCGTCCTGTCCCGTCACGACGGGCATCGCATTGCCGGCCGCGCCGTAGCCGACGCTCTTGAGCGAAGAGATCACGCCGGTCGCGATCGAATCGTTCATCGCCAGCACCGCGTCGAGATGGTCGTGCGAGTAGAAGGCGCTGAGTAGATTATCCATCCGCGCCTGAGCCAGCGAGCCGTCCCAATTGGGCGTCGCTGTCTGGTTGAGCGTCGCTTGACCGCTGCGGATCTTGAGCTTGCCGCCGGCGATGTAGCTCTGCAGCTGCGACATCACGCCGCCATAGACGACATGCGCATTGTTATCGTCGAGCGAGCCTGCGAAGATCTCTAGATTGAACGGCCCCTTGCCGTTGGCGAGGCCGAGCTTGTCGACGATGTCCTTGCCCTGCAGCACGCCGGTCTGGCGATTGTCGAAGGTGACGTAATAATCGACGTTGCCGGTGTCCCGGATCAGGCGATCGTAGGAGATCACCTTGATGTTCTGCTCGCGCGCCGTCTTGAGCGCACTCGCCATCGTCGTGCCATCAATCGCCGCGATCACCAGCGCCCGCACGCCCTTCGCGGTCAGGTTCTCGACCTGCGAGAGCTGGATCGGCACGTCGTACTGCGCATATTGCAGATCGACATCGTACCCCATCCTAGTCAGCGCACGGACCATATTGTTGCCGTCGGAGACCCATCGCGCCTCGGTCTTGCTGGTCAGCGTGATGCCGATCGTGCCTTTGGGCGATTTCGGCCGCCGCGCGCAGCCCGCAGCGAAAGGGGCGAGCAGCGCAAGCGACGCCATACCGAGGCAGGATCGTCGGTCGAATGTCATCATGATCTTGGCCTCCCCTTCTTGTTTTCGTTCGGTTGGTGATCGGCGGTCGGCGCCGCGTGGTCAGGGCGTCAGGACGATCTCCGCGCCCTGTTTCGCCGAGGAGGCGAAGAAGGCTTCGAGGATCCGATTGATGTTGTGCGCCTGGCTCGCGGGCACGTTCGAGGGGCTGCCGGTCCGCAGCGCCTCGAGAAAGCGCGTCGCCTCTCGATCGAAATAGACCGGGTTGCCGATCTCGGCGAGTTCGGGCGAATAGACCGTCTTGCGGACCGCCCAGACCTCAGGGAAGCTGGTCTCGTTCCACTCGGACCAGCCTTCGGCATGACCGTTCTTGCCGCTGTCGTAGATCTTGTACGAGGCGGGCAGCGGCCGCGAGTGCATCACACCTTCGGTGCCATAGGCGGTGAGATCCCAATTCTCGGTCCAGGGGAGTGGGTCCCACGACATGAAGTCGATCGTGACGATCTTGTCGTCGTAATTGAGGATCGCGCCGACCGCGTCCTCACGCGCGGTCTCGTCCATCGCACCCGGAAACTTCGTGATCCGCGCGTTGACGCTGTTGGGCATGCCGAAATGCAGCAGGATGCGGTCGATCGTGTGGCAGCCGATGACGTAGAAGGCGCCGCCGATGTCACCCGGCTGCTTCATATGGCTGGTGCCGGCCTCGTCATGCGAGCAGCCGGCATGCGCGCGGACCTGCAGCACCTTGCCGAGCCTGCCCGACTGGAGGACCTCCTGCATCTTGTCGACCGAAGGCGCGTAGCGCCAGCAATAGCCGACCTGGAACAGTCCGCCGGTCTTTTCGACCGCGTCGACAATGCGTGCGGTATCGTGCGAACCGCGCCCGGCGGGCTTCTCGCACAGCACCGCCTTGCCGGCTTCGAGCGCCTCGATCGCCCAATCCGCCATCAGATAGCTTTTGGGGTGGACCAGGACGGCATGGACGTCAGGATCGGCGAGGATATCCTCCTTGGTCCGCGCCCCGAGACCGAGCGCCTCGACGAAGGGTTCGAGCAGCGGACTGTCGTCATAGGCGCCCATCAAGCGGACGTTGACCGCACGCTGGAACGCCTTCACCCGACCCGATGTGTGCGGATGGGTGATACCCAGGCAGGCTATGCCGATCTGCTTCGTATCGCCGAGTGCGTAGGTCATGGTTTCGTATCCGTCTCTGGGTTTTGGGGTCAGAGCTTGACGGTGCGGCCGGTCTTCACGGACTCGAGCGCGGCCTCGGCAAGCTTGAGCGCGAGCAGGCCATCGTCGACACTGGTGGGCAGCGGCGTGCCGTCGACCAATGCGGTCAGGAACGCGTCGAGTTCGGCGGCATAGGCTTGCTCGTAACGCTGCAGGAAGAAGTTGAGCAGCGGCTCGCGCGCCTCGGTCACGTCGGCAGACCAGCGGCGCACCGTGGTGGGCCGCAAATTGTCCTGCAACAACATTCCTGTCGAGCCGAAAACTTCGACGCGCTGATCGTAGCCATAGACCGCCTCGCGGCAATTATTGATGTGGCATTGCTTGCCGCTGGCGGTCTTCATGTTGATCATGACGGTGTCATAGTCTTCATGCTTGCCGGTCAACTCGGCATCGACGATCCGGCTGGCAATCGCGCTCACCTCGACCGGCTCCTCGCCGAGCAGGAAGCGCGCCATGTCGAGATCGTGGATCGTCATGTCGCGGAAGATGCCGCCCGAGGCCGCAACGTAGGCCGGCGGGGGCATGCCGGGATCGCGGCTCGAGATAATGACCTGGCGGACGTCGCCTATCTCGCCGGCCTCGATCGCGCGCCGGATCTCGGCGAAGCTGGTCTCGAAGCGGCGGTTGAACGCCATCATCACCTTGGCGTCGTGCTTGGCGATCTTGTCGACGACCGCCTGGCTCTTGGCCAGCGTCGAATCGACGGGCTTCTCGCAGAGCACGGCTTTGCCGAGTTCGACCGCACGCAGCATCAGCGGGGCGTGCGTATCGGTCGGCGTGCCGATGACGATCGCCTGCACATCGGGATGCGCGATCGCGGCGAACGGATCCAATAGTGCCTCGGCGCCCAATTCCTTGGCGAGCGGATTGACCGCGTCGGCGATCGGGTCCGCGACGGCGATCAGCTTGGCTTTCGGGTGCGCCGTGACGTTGCGCGCATGAATCTTACCGATACGGCCAGCGCCGAGAACTGCAATTCCGAGCATGGAAACTCCTGACAAAGGGGGGCGGGTCACACGACCCCGATAGATACTCGGCCGGCGATCAGGCCGCCGCGGCGGTCTCGGGAAAGGTCACCTTGTCGAATTGCGCCATCGTGGTGTCGAACGCGCGCTGCGCAGCCTCCTCAAGCGGCAGC
Source organism: Sphingomonadales bacterium BRH_c42 (assembly GCA_001516125.1). Lineage (GTDB taxonomy): Bacteria > Pseudomonadota > Alphaproteobacteria > Sphingomonadales > Sphingomonadaceae > Erythrobacter. Next base: position 2,078 of record LOEX01000137.1, on the reverse strand, counting down.
TTGCGATGCTCGGCCGAGATGACCTCGACGCCCCAATAGCTGTCATAGCCGATGTCGAGCAGCGCCTGGATCTGGGCGGCGATATCGATCGCGCCCTCGCCGCACAGACGGCGGTGATGCGTCGAATCGTTGAACAGGCTTTCGATCACATCGGGACCGGCATCGTCGAGCTCGACGGCCTTGAGCAGATGCGGCGGGATCGTGCGGATCTCGTCGGCCTGCATGCCGCCGCGCTGAACGTGCCACGTGTCGACGAGCACACCGACATTGTCGACGCCGAGATTCTCGGTCAACGCGACGCAGCGCGCGATCGAATTGATGCTCGCGAAGGGAAGGAATTCGACGGCGATATCGATGCCGAGCGGCGCGGCCCGCTTGCCGAGTTTGGCGATCGCTTCGCGCATCCGGGGAAGATCGGGTTCGTCCTCCTCGAACAGGCCGGCGCCAAGCTTGATCTTGCCGACGTCGAGCTTCGCGGCGATGTCGAGCATCCCGTTGAACATGGCGTCGGAGGCGACGCGCTGCGCGCCGTCGAGATGCCAGTCGACGAGGAATTCGAGTTCGACGTGGCGGATGCCGTTGTCCGCGAACAGGCTGCGCACCGTGTCGATGCCGAGCTGTTCGATGTTGGCGGCGATATCGTCATAGACGAACCCCATGCCGCGCCAGCCGACGCGGCCGGAGACCTCGACCCGATCACGCAAGGCGAACGGACTTACCTCGCTGCGGTCGCCGGGAAAGGTATTGCCCGCAACGGTCCAATAAGAGGCGCAGAGCTCGATATCCTTGCGTGTCATGATGCGCCTTTCGTCAGCGTGCAGCAGATTGGAGAACGGGGTCGGGCGAGTCGGACGTCGCGATCTTGGCGAGCACGAAATCCCATTCGACGACCAATGACGGCGACGGCATATCGTGGACCCGGGCCATTTCGGGATCTTCGAGGGGCTGAAAGCGCGCGACAAGATCAGCCTTGACACCGAACACCGTGTCTTCGCGCAGATAGGGACAATCGGGCGTGAAGATATGCGTGATCACCTGCTCGTAGCCGGGCGCGGTCACGATGAAATGGAGATGCGCGGCGCGGTTGGGGTGCCGGCCGATGTCGCGCAACAGCTTGCCGACCGGGCCATCGTCGGGGATCGGGTAGAAGCGCGGCTTGACCGTCTTGAACCAGTAGCGGCCATCCTCATCGGACTGGAACACGCCGCGATGATTGAAGGCGGGCTGCTCGTCGGGCTGCTGGACGTCGTAATAGCCGTCGTTGCTGGTCTGCCAGACGTCCAGACGCGCACCGGCAACCGGGTTGCCGTCGACGTCGGACACACGGCCGACGATCAGCGTCGGCTCACCCTTGCCGTCGAGATTTATATTGCCGCCATTGGGATATTCGGGCGCTCCCGCGACATAGAATGGGCCCAGGATCGTGTTGGGCGTCGCCCCCGACGGCCTGCGGTGATTGATCGCATCGACCAGCATCGTGACGCCGAGGATGTCGGAGAGTAGGATGAACTCCTGCCGCCAATCAGTGCACATATGCCCGGTATCGGTCAGGAACTGGATCGCTGCCAGCCACTCCTCATGGGTCGGCTCGATCTCGTTCACCGCGGCATGGAGATGCCGCACGATCGCGCCAATCACGACGCGCAGCCGCTCGTTTCCCGGGCCTGCCATGCGCGCGTTGACTACGTCGGCGGAGCGAGACTCGTCAAAATAGCCGAGATCGACGGTCGGGGAATTGGCCACGGACATCCTCAAAAGCTGTGTTTGTTCGATGATCGATCGCCGTCGTTGGGAGACAGGTAGGCTTGACCGCATCGAGAGAGAAGATCAGGAATGGAAAAGTCTTTTGCGTTCTGTGGGAAAATCACCTGAACCATTTTAGGCAGATCGAGCTGTTTGTCGCGGTTGCCGAATCTGGCAGCATCAGCAGGGCTGCCGAGCAGCTCGAACTATCGATCTCGGCGGCGAGCCGCTATCTGCAGGCGCTCGAAAGCCGCCTTGGTGCCCGGCTTGTCCAACGGACCACGCGCCGGCTTTCGCTGACCGAGGCTGGCAACGAATTCCTGCGGCGCGCGCGC
>LOEX01000136.1 GCA_001516125.1 Sphingomonadales bacterium BRH_c42 | reverse complement strand
CCGGTATCGCTGCGGGCGAGCTGCGCAAGGATGGCGCCGTGACCCGCATCCTGGGCACCGAGCTGTGGAGCGGCGAGGTCGCCGCGACGCGGGCTGCTTCGCTGCGCGGGGCATTGTTCGCCGCGGTTTCCGACCAGCGGCTCAAGCGCTTCAGCGACAGTTACGAGGCGCGTTTCGGCACCAGGCCTCACCGTGTCGCCACGCTGGGGTACGATTCGGTCTTGTTGACGCTGCGCATAGCGCGCGATTGGCGCGTGGGCCGCAGCTTCCCGGTCGGCCAGATGTATGACCGCGGCGGCTTCCTGGGGATCGACGGTGCGTTCCGCTTCGGGCGCAGCGGCGTGATCGAGCGTGCGCTTGAGGTGCGCGAAGTGGGCAACGGCACCATCGACACGGTCTCGCCTGCCCCCACCCGCTTCGAGGACTGACGAAAACTGCCCCCTGCTGCTTGTGACTGCGAGGCCCGCGCGCCTATAGCGCAGACCCTTATGACCATGCCCAGCGACCTGTTCGAAAACACGCCCCTTTCCAGCGGCGACTACGATTCCTCTTCGATCGAGGTGCTCGAAGGGCTTGAGCCGGTGCGCCGCCGCCCCGGCATGTATATCGGCGGGACCGACGACCGGGCGCTGCACCATCTCGCCGCCGAAGTGCTCGACAACGCGATGGACGAGGCGGTTGCAGGCCATGCCAGCCGGATCGAGGTCCGGCTTGATGAAGGCAATCGCCTGACGATCAGCGACAACGGGCGCGGCATCCCGGTGGACGAGCATCCGAAGTTTCCCGGCAAATCGTCGCTGGAGGTGATCCTCTCGACGCTCCATTCGGGCGGCAAGTTTTCAGGCAAGGCCTATGCCACGTCGGGCGGGCTGCACGGTGTCGGGGTGAGCGTGGTCAATGCCCTGTCCGAACACACCAGGGTGGAAGTGGCGCGTGACCGCCAGCTTTACGCGCAGGAATTCAGCCGCGGGTTGCCGCTTGCGCCATTGCAGAACCTGGGCCCCACGCCCAACCGGCGCGGCACCAGCGTTGCCTTCACGCCCGACAAGGATATCTTCGAAGATCGCCGGTTCAAACCCGCGCGCCTGTTCCGGCTGGCGCGTTCGAAGGCATACCTTTTTGCAGGCGTTGAAATCCGCTGGAAGTGCGCGGCATCGCTCGCGAGCGAGGACGTGCCCGAAGAGGCGGTGTTCAAGTTTCCCGGCGGGCTTGCCGATCACCTTGCCGAACAGATCGGCGCGCGCGAATGCGTGACCGCCCAGCCTTTCACCGGATCGCAGGATTTTCCCGAGGATCGTGGCCGCGCCGAATGGGCGGTCGGCTGGCCGCTTTATTCCGACGGTTCGACGAGCTGGTACTGCAACACCGTACCCACCCCCGATGGCGGCACGCACGAACAGGGGATGCGCGCGGCGCTGACCAAGTCGCTGCGCGGTTTCGGCGAGCTTGTCGGCCAGAAGAAATCCAGGGACATTTCCGCCGATGACGTGATGGCGGGCGCTGAAATCATGCTGTCGGTCTTCATCCGCGATCCGCAGTTCCAGAGCCAGACCAAGGACCGGCTGACCAGTCCCGAAGCCGCGCGCCTGGTCGAGAACGCTGTGCGCGACCATTTCGACCACTTCCTCACCGACAATATGGAGCGCGGGCGCGCGCTGCTGGGCATGGTGATGGAACGCATGGACGAGCGGCTCAAGCGCAAGCAGGAGCGCGAGATCAAGCGCAAGTCCGCCACCAACGCGCGCAAGCTGCGCCTGCCGGGCAAGCTCACCGATTGCAGCGGCGACGGCGCCAATGGCTCTGGGGCCGAAACCGAACTGTTCATCGTCGAGGGCGACAGCGCGGGCGGCAGCGCCAAGCAGGCGCGTGACCGCAAGACACAGGCGATCCTGCCGATCCGCGGCAAGATCCTCAACGTCGCCAGCGCGACGATCGACAAGATCCGCGCCAATCAGGAAATCGCCGACCTGATCCAGGCGCTCGGCTGCGGTTCACGCAAGGATTGCGACCCCGAAAGCCTGCGCTATGACCGGATCATCATCATGACCGATGCCGACGTTGACGGCGCGCATATCGCCACGCTGCTGATGACCTTCTTCTTCCAGGAAATGACCGAAGTGGTGCGGCGCGGGCACCTGTTCCTCGCGCAGCCCCCGCTCTATCGGCTCACTGCGGGCAAGGACAGCGCCTATGCCCGCGACGATGCGCACCGCAAGGAGCTGGAGGAAACGCAGTTCAAGGGCAAGAAAGTGGAGGTCGCGCGCTTCAAGGGCCTGGGCGAAATGAACCCGCAGCAACTGCGCGAGACCACCATGAACCCCGCCACCCGCAGCCTCATTCGCATAACCCTGCCGCCCGAATTCGAACAACGCGCCGCAGTGAAGGAACTGGTCGACCGGCTGATGGGCCGCAACCCGGAACATCGCTTCATGTTCATCCAGAACCACGCCGGCGATGTCGACCGCGCGATGATCGACGCGTGAGCTTGTCAATTCAGCCGATCCCGATACATTGAACGCTTCGATTGGGCGGCAAAGGATACAAGCCGATGCCTGGATCAGCCTGCTTTCGGTGGCTTTACGTCCTCGCGGCGGTAAGCGCCGCGTTTCACACCCCTGCTTTCGCGGAAAATTGGGTGAGCCAGAAAGATTGGCAGGTCGATCGCGATTCAATTAGACGCGAAGGAACGTGGGTTTACTACCACTGGCGTCCGGGCCCGATCTGGCCAACCTTTGAAGAGCGGGTGGATTGTTCTCAGGTCGGGGCAAGCGAAGTTGTGATCGAAAGCTGGACTGATGGATTATGGAGCGCAAGTCGGCTGCCCTCCAATTCTATTGGAGCGAACATCGCCCGCTATGTTTGTTCGTCGATCTAGGGTCAGGACCTATTAACCCCATGGCCGTGGCTTGAGCCGGAATTGTTCAGGGCACGGAGTGAGCGAAGGAGAATAGTGGTGCTATTGGCCGAGCGAGCGACAAAGCCCTGGGCAATTCCGGCCAAGTCCGGTGGATGGCCGTTTGCGGGCGAACTGCAACGTCGAACCGCTCATCCGGGGCATCTACCCCGCATTTCGCGGTTCTCCTCGCATTTCATCCCGCAAACGAGCCACCACGGCTCATGCGGTTAATAGGTCCTGACCCTAAGCCCCAACTTGCTCGGCCGAATAAATCCGCATTTCCGGCGCGCCAACCGCCAGCGTGCTTAGCTCCCTGACAAACGCACCGGATGCGGGCACCGCGAAGTGCGCCTTCACCGCTGCCATATCCGTCCACTCTTCAAGGAACGCCATCCGGTTGGGGTTCTCTGTATCGACGAGGCAATTGTGCGCGATACAGCCGGGTTCGGCGCGCGAGCGGGCCGAATGTTCGATGCCGAGCGCGAAGGCTGCTTCGCGGTGTTCGGGGCGGAGCTGGACCGAGCCGGTGATAAGGATCATTGCGGCAGTCTAGCGCCCTTTGCGGGAGGTTGGAAGAAGCGGCCTCGTTCAGCCCGTTTGCCCCCGGGTCTTGAGCAGCGACCACGCCACGCCGCCCAGAATCAGGGCCAGGGTGACGCCCAGGCTCAACAGCGGTGGGAACTTGGCCCCGCCCAGCAGGAAATCGGCGATCAGGATCTTGGCGCCGATGAATACCAGCACCAGGGCCAGCGCGTATTTGAGATAGTGGAAGCGGTGGATCATCGCAGCCAGCGCGAAGTAGAGCGCCCTGAGGCCCAGGATCGCCATGATGTTCGAGGTATAGACGATGAAGGTATCGGTGGTGATCGCGAAGATCGCCGGGACCGAATCGACCGCAAACACCAGATCGGCCAGATTGATGACGACCAGAGCCAGGAACAGCGGTGTCGCCGCCAACACCATCCTGCCGCTTCCGGATTCAGGGACGCGCACGAAAAAGCGCTCTCCATGCAGTTCCGGCGTGACCCGCATATGGCCCGAAATCCACTTCACCGCCGGATTGCGCGCGATGTCGGGAGCATGATCGGTGGCCCACAACATGCGGATGCCCGTGACGATGAGGAACGCGGCGAAGATGTAGAGCACCCAGTAAGCTTCAGCCACCAACGCCGCGCCGCCCGCAATCATGACGCCGCGCAGCACGATCACCGCCAGAATGCCCCACAAGAGGGCGCGATACTGATACTTCGGCGGAATTGCGAAATAGGTGAAGATCATCGAGATGACGAAGACGTTATCGATCGACAGCGCCTTTTCGAGGAAGAACCCGGTGTAGTACTTGATGCCGAAATCGGCACCTCTGGCGGCCCATATCCATGCACCGAACGCCAGTGCGACACCCACATAGAACGCGGACAGCCTGAGCGATTCGCCAACCCCCATCTCGCGGTCTTCCTTGTGCAGGAAACCCAGGTCGAAGGCTGTGAGAAGGAAGACCAGCGCGCCGAAGGCGCACCAGAACCACAGCGGTGTGCCGAGCCAGTCGGCAGTCAGAAATTCCATCATCGATTTTCCCTGAAACATTACGGCGCGGCGATGGCCGTCGCGGCCCCGGTCGGCCCGGCCCGATTACCTTTTGCGCAACAATCGCGAGAGGCGGTCCTTGATTGCCAGCTTCATCTTCTTGAGCCGCGTTATCTCGAGCGGATCGGGGAGGCGGAGTGTCTGCGCGAGACGCAGACGGTCGTCGAGTTTCTGGTGGCGCTCCATCAGGCGGAAAAATCTGTCGGACATAGTACATGCTCCCTATCGAGGCGTTTGCGTTCGATCGGATGCGCCGCGCATCAGCCGCAGATTTCGGGAGGGGGGAGGAAACCCGGACCCATGCATCGGCGTCATCCGATGCGGTCCGACATCACGCCGCACCCTTCAGGGTTTTCACCCAAGGATGCCGCGCCAGAGGGGCCCGGCCCGCCTGCTTCAATTAGGAGCGCCCCGGCCAGGTTTCAAGAGATCCTGCCGATCCTGTCACTCGACCTGCTGGGTGTGGATGTGCAGATGCCCCGTCAGCGTGCGATGGACCGGGCACTTGTCCGCGATCTCCATCAGCTTTTCACGCTGATCGCCGTCCAGGCTGTCGCCAAGCAATTCGATGCGCCGATGGATCGCCTGCACCTGCGCTCCTTCCTCCAGCACATGCCCGCAATCCTCGGCATGGTCGCGCTCATGCGTGAGGTGGACGCGCGTTCCCTCGAAAGGCCAACCCTTGCGGTCGGCATACATCTTCATTGTCATGGCGGTGCAGGCACCCAGCGCGCCGAGCAGCAGATCATAGGGATTTGGGCCGTTGTCATCGCCGCCATGGCTCGTCGGCTCGTCGGCAACAAGATCATGGCTCGCGGTCATGATCTGCGTGCCGAACCTGCCATAACCGGTGCGCACGATCACGCCCTCGTCCGGCGCGGACAGATCATCACGCATGGGCAGGTAACGATGCGCCCAGTTGGCGATGATCGCCGCGGCAAATCCGGCATCGGCGGCATCGGTGAGCAGGTGGTCCGCCCCGGCCAGGCTGACAAAGCTCTTGGGATGCTTCGCCGCTGCGAACAGCTTGCCCGCGTGCTCGACGCCGACAATCTGATCGGTCGGCGAATGGCAGATCATCAGCGGGATGCGCAGCTGCGCAACCTGTTCAAGCAGATCGACCTCTCGCGTATTGTCGAGGAAACCTTTGCTGAGGCTGAAGGCACGCCCGCCGATCGTGACATCGCCTTGTCCGTCGCGCTCGATGGCACAGAGATCACCTTTGATATTGTGGAGCACATGCGGAACGTCGGACGGCGCGCCGATCGTCGCCACTGCCGCCACCTTGCCCGGCCCCACCGCGGTCGCTGCCGCCAACACCGCC
>LOEX01000135.1 GCA_001516125.1 Sphingomonadales bacterium BRH_c42 | reverse complement strand
GGCGGCGGTCGCGCGGCGCTGGTGCTGGCGCCTCGGCGTTGAACCGCAGGGCACGGAGGCTGACGCCAGGCTGGTCGCACTGTGCGAGAAAGAGATGCGCGAGGGGCAAATGCAGCCCGATGCCTTTTTCTTCGCGCATCGTGGTGGACTGGGGGCCGATGGCGAGCTGGCGGAGGCCCTTGCTCCCTATCGGCCTGTTGACGCCGGGCATGATTACTGGGGGGATGATACCCCGCAGACCATGCTGATCGATGAAGTCGAGGCGATCTGGTCAGCTATCGACCAGAACGACGATTGGCAGCCGCTTTACGCAAAAATCGCCGCAATCCGCCGCATGGGCGCTGCGCATGGGGCACCGCCGCCGCCTGCCGGGCACCGCGCGCCGTGAGTTATCGACACTTACCCGATGCACTCTTTCCAAATGGCGGCATGGCGACTAACCGGATGATCACGACAGGGGTTCAACAGATATCGTGAGCGACAACAGCTTCGTCACCTATGAACCCGCGACCGGGGCCGAGATTCTGCGCGTCGCGGTGAGCGATATCGACGAGTGCGTCGCTCGTGCGCGCCGGGCCTGTCCCGAATGGGCAATGCTGCCGCTGGCCAACCGCATGGAATTGATGCGCCGGTTCGCCAATCATGTGCGCAAGGTGGCCGATGAATTTGCCGAACTGATCGCGCGCGAAACGGGCAAGCCGCTGTGGGAAGCGCGCACCGAAGTCGATGCGGTGGTGGGCAAGGTCGAAATCTCGATCAACTCCTATGCTGAGCGCACCGGCAGCAAGAAGCTCGATAACGCGCTTCAGGGCAGGGCTGCCGTGCGGCACAAGCCGCATGGGGTGATGGCCGTGCTCGGCCCCTATAATTTCCCCGCACACCTGCCCAACGGGCATATCGTCCCCGCGCTGATCGCGGGCAACGTGGTGATCTTCAAACCCAGCGAGAAGACACCCGCCGTGGGTGCCTTTCTGGTCGATTGCTTCCACAAGGCGGGGATCGGCGAAGATGTGATCCAACTGGCCATCGGCGCGGTGGAGGAAGGCAAGGCGCTGGTATCGCACCGCGATATCGATGGTGTGCTGTTTACCGGATCGGTGCAGGCAGGCGTTGCCATCAACCGCGCGCTGGCGACCAATCCGGCCAAGATCGTGGCGCTGGAGATGGGCGGCAACAATCCGGTGGTGGTGATCGACACGCCGATGCTGGCCGATGCCGCGACGCTGATCGTGCAATCGGCATTTACCACTGCCGGGCAGCGCTGCACCGCCGCGCGCCGGTTGATCGTGCTCGATCATCTCTATGATCCGCTGATGGCCGAACTGCTCAAGCTGACCGAGCGGCTGATCGTCGATGAACCTTTCGCCGATCCGCAGCCCTTCATGGGTCCGGTTATCGACAACCGCACAGCCGAAATGTTGCTCGAAAGCTTTGTCCACCTGCTCACCCACGGGGGCAAGCCGCTGATGAACCTCAAGCGGCTGCGCGATGGCCTGCCGTTCCTGTCCCCCGGCATCATTGACACCACAGCCATGGATGAGCGCCCCGATGTCGAGCTTTTCGGGCCGATCCTGCAAGTGGTGAAGGTGCCCGACTTCGATAGCGCCATAGCCGAGGCGAACAACACCAGATTTGGCCTTTCGGCTTCGCTGATCGGCGGAGGGCCGGACGATTTCGAGCGGTTTTGGAACAGCATCCGCGCGGGGATCATCAACTGGAACCGGCCCACCAATGGCGCATCATCGGCGCAGCCGTTCGGCGGGGTGGGCCTGTCAGGCAATCATCGCCCGGCAGCCTACTACGCGGCAGACTATTGCGCCTATCCGGTGGCAAGCACCGAAATGGAGCAGCCGCGCGCGGCGATCCACATCGGCCTGACGCAGCGCTGAAACTCTTCTTCGCGGTCGCTCAGTCCAGCCCCAGCGATTCGATCTTGGCGTCGAGGTCGATCGGTATCGAAGCCAGCAGGTCCACCCCCGATTCCTTTTCGTAGGCCGCTGCGCCATGCTCTGCGACAAGCTCGGCCTGGCGTAGATCGCGGATGCGCAGCAGCTCGGCGATTTCATCGCGGTAGAGCGCCACCATGGCGGTGACGAACCGGTTGACGAGCGAATCTTCCTGCGTGTTATCCACCATGTAATCGGGCAGGTGCGCGATCATCACGTCAGAGGGATAGAGAAATTCGTTGGTGATGAAGCGGTTGGTCACGAACCACGCACGCGGAATGCCCTGATAGTTGATCGAAAGCCCTGCGATGTGCGTAACGTGCGCCTTGGCGTCCTCACCCTCGGGCGGCATGACCGTGGGCACGGCCCCTTCCGGCAATTGCGTGCGGTGCAGGAACAGGTGGAAATGGCCGTGCTCGTCGGCGTCGCGGTCACCCGCGGCGTGGACATGGTAATACCAGCGCGAGCGTGAATCGCGGTCACGCGCATCTTTCTTGGGATAGTGCTGCCAGAAATGGACTGTCCCGTCATCAGGCAGAACGCGCTTCATCAGCGGGCGGCCTTCGGCCGCCATGGCAGTGATTGTCTCGATTACGGTTTGTGCGGCCCGGTCAGGTTTCATCTCGGGCTGATTACCAAAAAGAAACGGCCGGCGGCAATCGAATTGCCACCGGCGCGTTCAGAATACCGTCTGTACTGATTATTCAGCAGCAGCGGCGCAACCTTCAGCGGCGCAACCTTCGGCGGCGCAACCAGCAGCAGCGCAACCTTCAGCAGCGGCGGCGCAACCAGCGGCGGCGCAACCTTCAGCAGCGGCGGCGCAGCCAGCGGCGGCGCAGTCAGCAGGAGCAGCAACTTCTTCAGCAGCAGGTTCAGCGGCTTCCTGCGAGCAGGCAGCAGTTGCGATTGCCAGGCCACCCGCCACTGCGAGCATGGATGCAAGCTTCGTCGTCTTCATGTTCAATTCCCTTTTTTGGGTCGGGCGCCCCCAATTTTTGTACCATGCCGCCATGCGCCCTTTGAGACGGCAAGGAAGCCGCGCCCCTAGCACAAATATTTTTCCCAATGCAGCCCCAAAAATGATTTTGAACAAGGAAGTGCACATTTTTGCCTTTTTTCTGCCCGATTCGTGAGAGGGGGATCAGGCCCAGGGGCTTTCGGGTTTCATCCTGCCGTGGCACCTGACCGGACGGGCCATTGCGCTGCGTCCCGCGCACGGGAATAACGACATGCAGCGAATCGCCGCGAGGATCGGCCAAAAGGGGACCGGGATGAATGTTATCGCATCGCGCGGGCAATTGCGTGCCAGTTTCGTGAGATGGGCGCTTTTCACCGTGCCGCTGGTACTGTTGCTGGGCTTTCTTGCGGGAAAACTGGGCAGTCCGCAGACGGCCTGGTTCCAGGGTCTGGTCAAGCCCGAAATCTATCCGCCGCCAGCCACCTTCGGCCTGGTATGGACTGCCCTCTATGCGATGATCGGACTGTCGGTGGCACTGGTGTGCAGCGCGTGGGGTGCGCGCGGGAGGCGGTTGGCGATCGTGCTGTTCATCATCCATCTGCCGATCAACCTGGCCTTCACCCCGGTGTTCTTCGGCAATCAGAACATCGTGGGCGGGCTGATCGTCCTGGGGCTGGTGGATGTGACGCTGATCGCGACGATTGCGGCCTTCTGGCGGGTGCGAAGTGCGGCAGGCGTCCTGTTGCTGCCCTATCTCGCGTGGGCCTTGTTTGCGACCGCGCTGACCTACCAGTTCCATCTGCTCAATCCCGATGGCGGGCTGGGCGGCAAATCGGTCGAGACGCAGCGTATAGAGCTTTAGGCTGTATCGACGTTCAGCACATGGCCGTGGCTTGAGCCGGAATTGTTCAGGGCGCGGAGCGAGCGAAGGGGAATAGTGGTGCTATTGTCCAAGCGAGCGACAAAGCCCTGGGCTATTCTGGCCAAGCCCTGCGGGTGGCCGTTTGCGGGCGAACTGCTGCATCAGTCACCTCAAAGGGAGAATGACTCTCTTTTTCAGTGCCTTCCTTGCATTTCATCCCGCAAACGTGCCACCACGGCTCATGCGGTGAATGTCGATACAGCCTAAGATTGGTGCTTGCGGGCGGCGCCATTCCGCCCCAAAAGAGGGCCATGCAAAGCGAAAATCCGATTGTTTCCGATCTGGTGAAACTGGCCAACAGCGCCGCAGGCACTCTGGCGGGCATGACGCGCGAGGCTCGCGATTCCGCGCGCGAGCGGATGAAGGAAGCGCTGGGCGGGGTAGATTTCGTCAGCCGCGAGGAATTCGAGACGGTCAAGCTTATGGCCGCCAGGGCACGCGAGGAAAACGAACGGCTTGCCGCGCGCATTGCCGAGCTGGAAGCCAGCCTGAAACGCAAGTAGGTCCGCGCGCATGCAGCTGCGCGCACCCGCCATCCTCGTTGCTACGCGCGCGCATGGCGAGGCGGGCGCGGTCGTCCGGTTGCTGACCGAAGAGACGGGGCTGATAGCAGCTTATGTTGCCGGGGCACACGGCAGGCAGATGCGCCCCTTGCTGATCCCGGGAAACCGCGTCGCTGCCGAACTGCACGCCAAGTCGGAGAGCCAGTTGCCCTTTGCCCGGCTCGAGCTCGTCGAAAGCTGTGGCCCATGGCTGACCGAACCGCTCGCCGCCGCAGCGATAGGCTGGGCCTGCGCACTGACGGCAACCGCGCTGCCCGAACGCACTGCCTATCCCCCGCTCTACCAGGCGATAGAGGGGCTGCTCGGCGGGATCTGCCATGCCCCTTCGGCGCGCGGCTGGCTGCCGGCGATGACCGCCTACGAAACGCTGCTGCTGCGCGAACTCGGCTACGGCGGGGTGCGACCGCAGCCCCAGGACGACCTCAACCTGTTGCTGGAAAATTTTGACCGGCTGGAAGAACCTCTGTTGCGCTACCTGCTTGCCGACCGGCGCGGCGATGTTATTGCCGCGCGGCACATTTTGAGGGAGCGGCTGGGCCGGATGTTGACGTGAAAATTGCGGTTCTTGCCGGTGACGGGATCGGGCCAGAGGTGGTTCGTGAGGCTTTGCGGGTGCTCGAGGCACTCGATCTGCCGGGCCTTTCGATCAGCGACGGCGATGTCGGCGCCGCCGCCTGGCGCAAGCACGGCCATCCACTGCCGCCCCAAACGCTGGACCTGACACGGCTGGCCGATGCGGTGCTGTTCGGCGCGGTGGGCGATCCTGCCTGCGACGGGCTGGAGCGACATCTGCGCCCCGAACAGGCGATCCTGGGCCTGCGCGCAGAACTGGGCCTGTTCGCCAATCTGCGGCCCGCAACCTGTTTTGCCGGGCTCGAACACCTGTCCGCGCTGAAGCCCGAGATTGCGCGCGAGATAGACCTGCTCATCGTGCGCGAGCTCAACGGCGATGTCTATTTCGGCGAGAAGGGCATCCGCACACTCGACAATGGCGAGCGTCAGGGGTGGGACATGATGTCCTATTCCGAAGCCGAGGTGCGCCGGATCGCCCATGTCGCTTTCCGCGCGGCGCAGGGGCGCGCCGGGCGCCTGACCAGCGTGGACAAGGCCAATGTGCTCGAAACCAGCCAATTGTGGCGCGAAGTGGTAACGGACGTGGCGCGCGAATATCCCGACGTCGCGCTCGATCACCTCTATGTCGATAATGCGGCGATGCAGCTGGTGCGCGCACCCGGGGCGTTCGACGTGATCGTGACCGGCAATCTGTTCGGCGATATCCTGTCGGATCAGGCGAGCATGTGCGTCGGCTCGATCGGCCTTCTGGCCAGCGCATCGCTGGGCGAACGCCAGACGCAATTCGGCACGTTCGGGCTTTACGAACCGATTCACGGCAGCGCGCCCGATATTGCCGGGCAGGGCAAGGCCAACCCCATGGCGACGATCCTTTCGGCGGCGATGATGCTGCGCCACAGCTTCTCGCGCGAGGCAGATGCCGCGCGGATCGAGCGCGCGGTGGCGCGCGCGCTTGATGACGGGTTCAGGGGCGGTGACCTAGGCGGATCGGCCTCGACACGGCAAATCGGCGATGCGGTGATAGAACGACTGTGACGGCACGCGCTGGTCTGCGCTTGCCGCAAAGGGCCCTCACGAGTAAACGCCGCGCATCATGAAGAAGACCACCGGGATGGACCGCGCGACAACGCGCAAATGGCGGCCCGCGACGCAGGCGGTGCGCGGGGGCACCTGGCGCAGCGAGCATGGCGAGACGAGCGAGGCGCTGTTCCTCACCTCGGGCTATACCTATGACGATGCCGCCACGGTTGCGGCGCGCTTTGCCGGCGAAGCGCAGGGGATGACCTATTCGCGCCTCCAGAACCCGACCGTTGCCATGCTCGAAGAGCGGATCGCGCTGATGGAGGGGGCTGAGGCTTGCCGCGCGCAGGCGAGCGGAATGGCGGCGATGACCGCGGCGCTGCTGTGCCAGCTTTCGGCGGGCGATCATGTTGTCGGGGCACGCGCCGCATTCGGTTCGTGCCGTTGGTTGCTCGACCATCTGTGCCCGCGTTTCGGGATCGAGACGAGCGTGATCGACAGCACCGATAACGCAGCGTGGGAAGCGGCGATCCGCCCCAATACCAAAGTGTTCTTCTTCGAGACGCCGGCCAATCCCACGCTGGACGTGGTCGATATGCGTTTCGTCTGTGACCTTGCCCGCGCGCATGGCATTACCACCGTGGTTGACAATGCCTTTGCCACCAGTGCGCTCCAGCGGCCGCTCGAATTCGGCGCGGATGTGGTCGCATATTCGGCAACCAAGCTGATGGACGGGCAGGGGCGCGTATTGGCAGGCGCGGTGTGCGGCAGCGAGCAGTGGATCAACGAAGTGCTGCTGCCGTTCCAGCGCAACACCGGGCCCAACCTTTCGCCGTTCAATGCCTGGGTCGTGCTCAAGGGGCTCGAAACGCTCGGCCTGCGTGCGCACAGGCAGAGCGAGAATGCGCTCGAACTCGGGCGTTTTCTTGAGCCGCGCGTACCGCGCATGCTGCACCCCGGCCTGCCCAGCCATCCGCGCCACGATCTGGCCATGCGGCAGATGGACGCAGTCGGCCCGATCTTCGCCTTCGACGTCGAGAGTCGCGAGAAGGCCTTCGCCATTCTCGACGCGCTCGAGCTGATCGATATCTCGAACAATATCGGCGATGCGCGCAGCCTGATGTGCCATCCGGCATCGACCACGCATGCCAATATGGGCGAAGAAGCGCGGGCAGAAATGGGCGTGACCGAGGGCCTGCTGCGGATCAACGTCGGGCTGGAAGACGTTGCGGACCTTATCGAGGATATGGATCAGGCGCTGAAGCAGGCGGGGTTTTAGCGACTAGGGGCACTGTCTGCCCGATGCTGGCAATTTTGCGACACATGGGGAAACTTGCCTGTTTCCATCCCACCGCTCACTTGCCGCCGCCGCGGCAATTGCTAACTTGGGAGGCGCGATGAAAGAATTGTTCCAGCATGCCGCGACAACTGAGGGAGTGACCGTGCGCGTCGCGGTGAATTTCCTTCCCGAACAATCACATCCCGAAACCGGGAAGTGGTTCTGGGTCTATCATGTGCGAATCGAGAATCACAGCCACGAGACCCTGCATCTGCGCACCCGGCATTGGCGCATCACCGATGCGCGCGGCATGGTCAATTTTGTCGATGGCGAAGGCGTGGTTGGCGAACAGCCCAGGCTCATGCCGGGGCAGAGCCACGATTACGTTTCGGGCTGCCCGCTCGCCACCCCGCACGGCTCGATGGATGGGCATTACACATTCTATCGCGAGGACGGATCACCGCTGGAGGTGCGCATCCCCTTTTTCCCGCTGGCGGCACCGGCGACGACTGCCAACTGAGTTTTGTCCGCGCTAACGCTTCGCTACTTGAGCGGGTGTTTGCCCGCGCTAACGCTTCGCTACTTGAGCGGGTGTTTGTCCGCGCTACCGCTTCGCTACTTGAGCGCGGGGGCAACTCCCACTAAGTCCACGGCGACATGAAACGCACTCACCTGCCCTTGAACGCCCTGCGCGTCTATGACGCTGCGGCGCGGCACCTCTCGTTCACCCGCGCGGCTGATGAGCTGGCGGTGACGCCCGCTGCCGTCGGCCAGCAGATCCGCGCGCTCGAGGATCATCTGGGCGTGGTGCTGTTTCGCCGCACCAGCAAGGGGCTGGAACTCACGGCAGAAGGCTGCGCCGGGCTCGACGCGCTGCGCGAAGGTTTCCTCAAGTTCGAGGAGAGCGTGCAGGCGATGCAGGCGGGGCAGGCGAGCGACCGGTTCACCATTGCCGTCCCGCGCGAATTCTATGCGCAGTGGCTGAGCCAGCGGCTCGCCAGCTACCAGAAGCTCCACCCCGAAGTGATGTTCAACCTCGTTGCCGACGAGAACGCCGATTTCACCGAGGCCAATCTCGATCTGGCGGTGCGGCTCACCGATGGCCCGGGCGACCTGGAGGGCATGGTGCTGGTCGATGCGCCGCGCGTGACGGTGGCGACTTCCACGGCGCCGGAACAGTGGATCGACTGGCCGGGGGCGTCACTGCCCGCCGATGTCCAGCCCACAATCACCACCGGCAATCCGGGCCAGGCACTCAGTTCGGTTCTGGCCGGGCTGGGCCGGGCCACTTTGCCCATGCCGCTGGTCGAGGAGGCGATCGCCGCCGGGAAGCTCGACATTCTCGAAGAGCCAAGCGACAGCCGCCGCGCCTATTGGCTGGTCGCGCCGCTGCCGCAGTGGCGCCAGAAGAAGGTCAAGGCGCTGGTTGCCCATCTGGCGCAGGGCGCCTGATACAGGGAAACGGGCGACCGCTTGAGAGGGTCGGCCGCCCGTCCTGCGCCGCCAATCGGTAAATGGGGGCGATTGGCGGAAGATCCTGGTGCCGTATCGTCAAGCCGCGTCGAACCCTGTTTCGCGCCTGCTCAGCAGCGGCCTTGCAACGCTGCGGAAACGCTCCTTGTATTGCGGATGCTCGGTGCCCATCCACCGGTCCCACCAGGTGAAATAGAGCCCGAAATTGTGGTTGCCCTCGCTGTGGTGCAGATCGTGGTGCGTGGTCGTGGTCAGCCAGTCGAGCCACTTGCTGTCCACCCAGCCCGCGGGGTGCAGCTCGATTCCGGCATGACCCATGACGTTGCGGACGATCATCCACGCCAGGAAGATGAATATCGCAAAGTCGATATAGGCGATGCCCGCCAGCGATGTCAGCAGCAGGAAGATCGGCATGAACGCCGCTTCGGCGACTCCTTCCCAGGCTGAAAAGCTGTAGGCCGCCCACGCGGTGGGCGTGCGCGATTTGTGATGGTGCAGATGCGTGGCGCGGAACAGCCGCCGGTGGTGCAGCGCGCGGTGCATCCAGTAGAAATAGGTATCATGCGCTAGCGTCATGGCGATGAACTCCACCGCAAACAGGCCCGCCGAATAATCGCCCTTGTGGATATGGATGATGCCGCCCTCGACCATCAGCACGGTCGTAAGCCCGGTCAGCGCAAAGAAGAACACGGTGCGAAAGGACGAGGATATCTCGCGGACGTAATCCTCGCGCTTCGCCCGCCGGTTCTGGATGCGCCGCGCATCCGACCAGCCCTTGGCCAGCCACAGGATCAGCGTCAGCAGGCCCGCTGCGATGAAATAGCGGCCCAGGTCGAATGTGAACGTGCCGATGAAGTGATCCTCGATACGGGCAATCCAGAATTGGGCGGTGTTGTTGTCCATGGTGCGAATCTCGTCTCTGTTGGGGTTACGGGGACGGATTGGCAGATCGCGCAGGGATCGGCTCCGCAGTGCCGAAAAAAGCCGAACAATTCCGGAATTGACCTGCTTTTTTCAGTTCCGTTCGGCACTGTTCGACAGCCGTTCGCGCCGGTAATCGGTTGGAGTCGTTCCAGTTTCCGATCGGAACGCGCGGTTGAAGGTGGGCAGCGAATTATACCCCAGATCCATCGCGATCGTCAGCACAGGCAAATCGACACGCTCGGGCGCGCTCAGAATCGCGCGTGCTTCGGCGATGCGGTGATGGTTGAGAAAGGCCGAGAAATTGCGGTAGCCAAGCCTGCGGTTGATCAGCGCACGCAGCCGGTGCTCGGGCACGCCAAGATGATCGGCAAGGCCGGTGATCGCAAGCCCGGGGGTGCGATAGAAGCCGGCGGACATTGCAGCTTCGAGCTTCTCCTTGAGCACGGTCTCGGATGCCGAAAAACTGGAGGCTGGGCGCTCGGCAGCGGTAACGCCCCCCACCTCTGCCAGCAGCTCCTCGTCGGTTCGCAGCAGCGCGAGCCCGGCAAACAGCGTTAGCGCCAGGATCAGAACCGAACTGATCAGCTGGACCGGCGGAAAGGGAGCCGTTCGTCCGGCGATCAGTTCGAAAACCAGCACTCCGCCCGCCTGCGCGGCGACCAGCACCGGCAGCCACAGGCGGATCAGCCTGCGCTTTTCAACCAGGTCGTCTGCACGCTCGCCCAGCGCAACACGCAGTAAATCCGCAATGAGCGCGAGCGAAACCACATGGATGCTGTAGAACCCGATCGGATCGGTCCAGCTCACAAAATGCGCGATGAACCAGCTGGCGACCAGAACGACAGGCGTGAGCGACAAGATGGATCGCGGCGGCTCGTCCTCGAACAATCGTCGTCCGAACAGCCAGGTCCAGTACGGCGTGAATATCGCGGCAAGGTCCACGAATGGCCGCAGCGTGCGGGGCGGGTGGATCACGGTCGATGAATTGACCAGATAGGCGACCGCGGAGATGAGCAGCCCGCCCAGCGCGATCTTGATCGGCCCGCGCACCTGACCTGCGAGCAGCAGCGAGAGCAGCAGCAGGCTGGCTCCCACTGCGATCAGCCGCACCGACGTGTCGAGATTTTCTATCATGGCGTTGCCGTCATAGCCCAGGAATTGCGCCGCGCCAGCGCCTTGGCGTGATCAGGACGGCATCGACAACGAGACGCGGTCGGCCACCGGATCGTATTCCACCGCGATCCCCGCGCCGCGCAGCTCATGGAACGGGATATAGCCCGTACCCTTGGCCAGCGCGCCCGCAATGCGCGGGGGCAGGCTTTGGGCGCGGCTGCCCAGCGCCTTTGCAACCGCTGAAGTGGCGATCAGGATCTGCGCCCCCTCCTCGATCCGGATGGTGGCGGAGCCTGCACTTGCTCCATCGACATAGAGCGGTTTTTTCACCGTCAGGCTGCCGTCGTTGGCATCGAACTTCTCGGGCACGGGTTCGAGCGCGGCGAGATCGTAATCGAGCGAAAGAAATTCACCCGATTTCAGATCGGGAATCGCGGCAAATTTCGCATCCCCGCGGACGGGAGAGCCCGGCCCGCCATCGGGCCCATTGCTGCGCCCCCGCGTGCCCGAAAGGTCGAGATCGAGCCGGGCGAGATTTTCATTTTCCTTCACCAGTTCGGCCAGTTCGTCCATCGGCACCGGTTCTGCGGCGGGCAGTTCAACACGCAGGGGATAGCCCGGCCTGCCTGCGTCAGCCGGGGCGATGGGCGGCTGTATGTGCGCGGGCGCGGGCGGCCAGGCGAGCGTGGTCACCCAGGCCATCGCCACCAATGCCAGCAGGGCAAGGCGCGGCAGATTGTCCGCGCTATTATGCGCCAATGTGCTCCAGCGAGAAGGGGCGTCGACAAAGCTCATATCAGGCTATTGTATAATGCCCTGCCGCAAGCTTCGTGTCACGCGGGCAAAAAAGGGAGCCAGGCCGTGGCGATTCCGCCTGCGGCAATGGCAATACCATAGGGGAACTTGCCGTGGAGCCCCGGTTTGGTGCCCATCAACCGCGGGAACACGCGCCGCCCCGCCATCCAGCCGATCACCAGCGCGCCGCCCAGCAGCGTGACCCACAGCAGCAGTTCAATTCCCCTTTCGAGGGGGAAGAACGCTGCAATGCCTGCGTAGAACTTGGCGTCGCCTCCGCCCCAGGCCCCGATCGCGAACAGGCCCATCCCCGCTGCCAGCGCGATGGCCATATGCAGCGCGTGCCAGCCGGCCGCTTCGATGCCGCCGCCGGCAAAGCCATGCGCCAGCCCCAGCGCCATGAGCAGCA
>LOEX01000134.1 GCA_001516125.1 Sphingomonadales bacterium BRH_c42 | reverse complement strand
GGCCACGCCGCCGATCCACGCGGGAATAGCCGCAGGCGTGCTCTATAACGACGCTGCACGGCAATTGGTGCTGGCCTTCAAGCATGGCGGAAGGATCGGGCTCGCGCCGCTGCTCGCAAGGCTGATCGCGGCGCGTCTGCCTGAGCGTGCGAACGGTGAGGCAGCGCTGCTGGTTCCGGTGCCGCTGCACCGTTGGCGGCTATGGAAGCGGGGATACAACCAGTCGGCATTGCTGGCGCGCGAACTGGAAAAGCTGGGAAAGGGCGAACTGCTGGTCGATCTGCTCCAGCGCCCGCGGCAGACGCCGCCGCTGGGCGGCCTGGGGCGCAAGGAACGGCGGCGAACCCTGAAGGGTGCGATAAGCCTCAATCCGCGGCGGGTTGACGATGTGCGTGGCCGCGAGGTGATACTGGTCGATGATGTCCTGACCAGCGGCGCGACGAGCGAGGCTTGCGTCCGCCTGTTGCTGAAGGCCGGCGCGCGGTCGGTGCGCGTGGCCTGCTTTGCCCGTGTGATGGATGAGGCGCTCGAACACACCAGTACGGCGCAAAATGCCGATTGGTTCGCTGCAAAGCTAACGCCCGGGATCACTGGGACCCCGGGCGCCGCGTGACGAAACAATTTGAACCCGTTTCCGAAGAAACGCGGCAACTCCCCCCGAAGTTACCTGGGCCCTATCCCTCATCATTCTGCCGAAAGCGCCAACGCTTGTGCGGGCTGCATTCCGGCATTTCCCCTGAACCTGGCGTCTTCTGCACCGATGTTCGGTTAACGGGCTTGCACCCGCGCTTCGGAATGTCCTTATCGCGCCCGATAACACAAGCCTTGATCGTATCGACTGTTGGATTTTGCGACGCATCTGTGGTTATCGTGCAACAAGCCGATTGGGGCTGATTACCGCGTTTTCAAAGGGAGCTCCCGTGTCGCACACATGCACCAACGATGATGATGACCGTGAGCAGGGTTCGCGCTTCGCGCCCCGTTTCGACGCGCAGGGGCTGATTTCCGCGATTGTGGTCGATGCCGCGAATCAGCAGGTGCTGATGTTCGCCTTCATGAATGCCGACGCGCTCCGCCTCACCCGCGAGACCGGCTTCGCCCATTTCTGGTCCCGCTCGCGGCAGGGGCTGTGGAAGAAGGGGGAGACTTCGGGCAACACGCTGAAGGTGGTGGGGATTCTGGTCGATTGCGATCAGGACGCACTGGTTGTCAGCGTGGAGCCGCAGGGGCCTGCCTGTCATACTGGAGAGACATCGTGCTTTTACCGCAGGCTTGAAGCGGATGTTCTCGTAAAGGTAAGAACTTGACGCTAACGTAAGCGTGAATTATCAACCGCGCATGGCATCAGTTCACGCACCGCAATCCTCCGATGATTCGATGCGCCTGCACGGCGGCGCGCATCTCGATCGCCCCGACAAGCTGGAGCGCGAGCAATACTCGATCTCCGACCTGACCACCGAGTTTGACTGCACCGCGCGCGCGCTGCGGTTCTACGAGGACGAAGGCCTGATCTCGCCTTCGCGGGTGGGCCTGACCCGCGTCTATTCCAAGCGCGACCGCGCGCGACTCGCGTGGATCATGCGGGCCAAGAACGTGGGTTTCAGCCTAGTCGAGATCCGCGAGATGATCGACCTTTACGATCTTGACGATGGCCGGGCTGAGCAGCGGCGCGTCACGATCGAGAAATGCCGCGTGCATGTCGCCAAGCTGAAGCAGCAGAAGGCCGATATCGATTCATCGATCAAGGAACTTAGCGAATTCATCAGGCTGGTCGAATCGATCAGCTAGCAAGACAGCCCCCTGCAATTACGCCCAAGGACATTGAAATGCCCAGCTACAAAGCCCCCAATCGCGACTTCCGGTTCATCATCAACGAGATGCTAGAAATCGAAAGCTATGGCAATTTGCCCGGCTTCGAAAATGCCAGCGCCGATATGGTCGCCGCCATTCTCGATGAAGGGGGCAAGTTTGCTGCGGAAGTGGTGGCGCCGCTCAACCGGGTCGGGGATGAGGAAGGCTGCAAGCGGCATGAGGACGGCTCGGTCACGACCCCGACCGGCTTCAAGGACGCGTTCGATCTTTATCGCGATTCGGGTTGGGGCACGCTGACCCAGCCGGAGGAATTCGGCGGGCAGGGCATGCCGCAGGTGATCGGCTTTGCGCTCAAGGAAATGATGTCGTCGGCCAATCAGGCATTCGGCATGTATCCGGGCCTCACCAATGGTGCGATCGCCGCGATTCTGGCCAAGGGCAGCCCCGAATTGCAGCGCAAATATATCCCGAACATGATCACCTGCCAGTGGACCGGCACCATGAACCTGACCGAGCCGCACTGCGGCACCGATCTGGGCATGATCCGCACCAGGGCAGAACCGCAGGGCGATGGTTCATACCTCATCACCGGCACCAAGATCTTCATTTCGGCGGGTGAACACGATCTGGCCGAAAACATCATCCATCTGGTTCTGGCCAAGACCACTGGCGCCCCTGACAATGTGAAGGGCATTTCGCTGTTCGTGGTGCCCAAGTTCCTCGTCAACGAGGACGGCTCGCTGGGCGAGCGCAACGGCGTTTCGTGCGGCTCGATCGAACACAAGATGGGCATCCACGGCAATTCCACCTGCGTGCTCAATTACGACGGTGCGCGTGGGTGGATGGTCGGCGAGGAGAACAAGGGGCTCGCCGCCATGTTCATCATGATGAACGAGGCGCGGTTGGGCGTGGGCGTGCAGGGCTATGCGCAGGCCGAAGTCGCCTATCAGAACGCGGTCGCCTATGCGCTCGACCGGCGGCAGGGGCGCGCGCTGAGCGGTCCGGCAGACCCGGAAGCGAAGGCCGATCCGATCTTCGTGCATGCCGATGTGCGGCGCATGCTGATGGACGCCAAGGTGTTCAACGAAGGCATGCGCGCGCTGTGCCTGTGGGGCGCATTGCAGGAGGATTTCACGCACAAGGCGCAGACCGAGGAAGAGCGCAAGGGGGCAGGCGACATGCTCAGCCTGATCACTCCGGTGATCAAGGGCTATGGCACCGACAAGGGCTATGAAGTCGCCACCAACATGCAGCAGGTCTTCGGTGGGCATGGTTATATCGAGGAATGGGGCATGAGCCAGTTCGTCCGCGATGCCCGGATTGCCCAGATCTACGAAGGCACCAACGGTGTGCAGGCGATGGACCTGTGCGGGCGCAAGCTGGGGATGAACGGCGGCGCGACGGTGCAGGCATGGTTCGCCATGATCGACGAGGAAATCGCTGCGGCGAAGGCTGACGCCGAGCTTGCCGATATTGCGGGTCGCCTCGAAAAGGCGCTGGGCGAGCAGAAGGCGGCGACCATGTGGTTCATGCAGAATGCCATGGCCAACCCCGACAATCTGGGCGCAGGCGCGCATCACTACATGCATATCATGGGCATAGTGACGCTGGGCTTCATGTGGCTGCGCATGGCCAAGGTGGCGCAGGCGAAGCTGGCACAGGGCGGCGGCGATGACGGCGCTTTCTACCGCGCCAAGCTCACCTCCGCGCGCTATTATGCCGAACGCTTCCTGCCCGATGCGGGTGCGCTTCGCCGCAAGCTTGAAGCCGGAAGCGAAAGCATGATGGCGCTCGGCGCGGAGGCGTTCCAGACGGCGGCTTGATCGGGGCGCAGGGGTTTAATGGCTTAGTTCATCTGCGGGGCCGCCCTGTTCAACCAGGGTGACCCATTTTTCATGTGGTGTCGGCGCACTATGACTTTGTGCGAGGCTAGCAGCGCGCGGTCGGCTTGGAAAAGGCAGCGCTGATGACGGGAAATGCGCGATTTGAGAAATAAACGGAAATTCGGATTACGACGACATTGCGGGTGTGCCGATCACTGAGCGAGACTTGCGGCGTTCCGCACTAACCCAATCTGTCTGGCTTAGTTGGACCTTGCCCAATGACGGCCCGGATGCGGTTTGTTAAGCGTTCACGCAAATCCTCAGGGTCAGACCAGACAATGTGGGCAAACTGCTGCGTATCGAAGTGCAGAAAATCTACGCAGTCGCTGCGGACTGTCCAAACGACCGGCATTCTTAGTCCCATAGCAAACCCGGCTTCAAAATAGACGCCGCCTCGCGCTTCACCTCGCTTCTTCTCGCTGTGGTCAAAGATTCCGCAGGTGAAATCCGCAACGATGAATCGTGAGGATCGGATTTCCGCGATTATCTCGTCGTCGATCTTGTTGATGGTTTCTTTTTGATCGATGCGAAGGGGCCGATAGCCAGCGTCAATGATGGCGGGGGCGATAGCCTTTTTATAAACTGAATCGAGTTCCTGCGTGAACCACATCGCGACAAATGCTTGGTCGGTAACTGCCCCCCCTGCTTCGATCGTTTCGAGGTAGTCAAAGCCTTGCGAAGTTAGTCTCACTCGACCGCTGCTGCGGTTTTCAAACAAGCCGTCGGATACGAACAGACTCATCATCGCACCAACTTCTTTGTTGTCCTCGCACTCCATCCAAGCAGCCAATTGGTCAAGTGTCTCCGTGACATGCGGCTTCACGACTCCCGCATAGGCTATGTCGTCGTGTGCCTTCATCCCTCGCGCCGAAATCCAGAGAAACAGCCGCCGTTTTTTTTCGCTAAACCGGAGTGGGGCCGCATTCTGCGCGGTGCGCAAAACGTCGCTGGAAATTTTCGGACAACCCTCACCAAACCTCCTCTGGTCCACAAGCCACGTGGTAAGCTTAGCTTTGTCACCCGCCGACCAATTCTCAAGCATGGCACGGGCAGTCCCGAAGATTCTATAATCGCCCCCTGCGCGAGACGAAGTGACCCGTTGGTCAGACTGACCTTCGACGGTTGCTGGAGTCCCCCAGATCGGGCAAACATTCATCGACTCGCTATCCTGTAATGTGTGAACGCAGGCGTTCGAATTTCACCAAGCAATCTTGCCGTAAGCAATATCCGCTTTCCACCCAATTCCCGCCATTCGTCACTCACCGCTTTTTCGCCACAAGCGGCCATTGGCGCTCGTCTGCTGTCAAGCTCCTCTTTCCTTGCACTCCAACCCTCTCACTCCACCGGCAGGAAATCGGGCACCGAGAGATAGCGCTCGCCGGTGTCGTAGTTGAAGCCGATCACGCGCGTTCCGGGCGCCAGATCGGGCAATTTCATTGCGATCGCGGCGAGCGTCGCGCCGCTGGAAATTCCCACCAGCATGCCTTCTTCGCGCGCGCAGCGGCGGGCCATCTCGCGCGCGTCCTCCGCATCGACCTGGATCGCGCCATCGATCGCCTGCGTGTGCAGGTTGCCGGGAATGAATCCCGCGCCAATGCCCTGGATTGGGTGCGGGCCGGGCTGGCCCCCGCTGATGACGGGCGACAGCACGGGCTCGACCGCATAGGCTTTCATCGTTGGCCAATGCTTCTTCAATTCCTCTGCACAGCCGGTGAGGTGCCCACCCGTGCCGACCCCGGTGATCAGCAGCGCGGGCGGTGCATCGGCAAAATCTTCGAGAATTTCGCGTGCCGTGGTGCGCACATGCACCTCGACATTGGCAGGATTGTCGAACTGGCTGGGCATCCATGAATTTTCGGTCGCATCGATCAGTTCGTTGGCGCGCTCGATCGCGCCCTTCATGCCCTTTTCCTTGGGCGTGAGATCAAAGCTGGCGCCATAGGCCAGCATCAGCCGCCGCCGTTCGAGCGACATCGATTCGGGCATGACCAGCACCAGGCGGTATCCCTTGACCGCGGCGACCATGGCCAGGCCGATGCCGGTGTTGCCGCTGGTCGGCTCGATAATCGTCCCGCCCGGTTTCAGCGCGCCCGATCGTTCGGCATCTTCGATCATGGCGAGCGCGATCCGGTCCTTGATCGAGCCGCCGGGGTTGGCACGTTCCGACTTTATCCACACTTCATGGTCGGGAAACATGCGCGCAAGGCGGATATGCGGCGTGCCGCCAATGGTGGCGAGGATCGAGTCGGCTTTCATGGGACGGTCTCCTTTGGCGCGGTTTTCGATTCGATGCTGTCGGGCAGGAACTCCGGTGCAAAAGTCCTGGCCTGCCGCAATTGGGGGAACATCCAGGCCCACAGCGCGGTTACCACTACCGCACCCGCACCTCCGAACACAACCGCCCCGGTTGCGCCGAGAACGGCGGCAGCCAGGCCTGACTGCATTTCCCCCAGTTCATTCGAGGCTGAAATCGCCAGCCCTGAGATCGAGGAAACCCGGCCGCGCATCCGGTCTGGCGTGTTCAGTTGGACCAGGCTGGACCGGATGAACACCGAAATCATGTCCGCTGCACCCAGCAGTACCAGCATTGCCAGCGAAAGCGTGAAGTTGCGGCTGAGTCCGAACGCGATGGTTGCCATGCCGAATACCACTACGGCCCACAGCATCTTGGGCCCGACATTGTGTTCGAGCGGGCGCCAGGCCATCCACAGCGCCACAAGCGAGGCGCCCACGGCGGGTGCACCGCGCATGATCCCCAAACCCTGCGGCCCGACCGCCAGAATGTCACGCGCGAACACCGGAAGCATAGCAGTCGCCCCGCCGAGCAGCACTGCGAACAGATCGAGCGTGATGCAACCGAGCAGGAATTTCTGCCGCCAGGTAAATTGCGCGCCTTCGATCATCTGACGAAGCGGGTGGGCGGGCGCGGCGTCCTGTTCGGCGCGGATCGGGCGAACCGTATTGATCAGCACTGCGGAGCCGACCAGCAGGATTGCCGAGATCGCGTGCGGCGACCATTGCGCCTCTGCAAACAGAAAGCCGCCCGCGGCAGGTCCGATCACGCTGGCGATCTGCCAGGCAATGCTGGAAAGCGCGATGGCGCGGGGCAGGAGGTTCTCGGGCACGATATTGGGTGCGATCGCGCTCATCGCCGGACCCACGAACACTCGCGCGGCGCCGTGCATGGCGGCGAGCGTGAACAGCGCCGGCAGTGTCAACCCATCGCTCCAGGTCAGAAAGGCCAGGACTGCCGCCACCGTGCAATCGACCAGATTGGCAAATCCGGCCACGATCCGGCGATCGAACCTGTCTGCGGCCCATCCCGCAACGGGTGTCAGCAACAACAGTGGGACGAACTGCGCGAGTCCGAGCAAGCCGAGCAGGAATGCCCCTTCGGAGCGGGAAAAGCCATAATCGCTACGGGCGATGTCGTATGCCTGATAGCCGATCAGGACCACCATCGACATGGTGGCGAAAACGGCCAGGAAGCGCGCTGTCCAGTATCGACGGAAATCGGGAATCGCGAGCGGTGTGGAAGGACTGGCTTGAAGCGGGTCGGATCGGGCGTTGCTCACGGATGCCCAATGGCAGGCCGCACGAAGCCTGCCAAGGCGTCAAAATCTAGCATTGTGTGTAGCCGCGCTTGTCAGCGCGAGCGGCGCAGCCGGGGATTGGGTTGCAGCATGTCGATGATTGCCATGAAATCGTCGAAACGGATGATCCGTTCGAACTGGAATCCGGCGCGTTCGTCACGCGACCAGATCACATATGCCTCAAGCCGCCCGACCCTGGGCAGGCGGATGATCACGCGGTCGCCGCGCTGAAGGCCCTTGGCATCGTCGATCATGAAGCCGTGCGCCGAGATATTGGCCACATGCAGGTTGATGTCGCCAAGGCGGCGATGCTCGACAATGACCGGAAAATCGACCGGGTGACGCGCGGCGCGGCGCAGATCGGGTACGCTGAGATTGGCTCCGACAGACACTACCTTCGACCCTCCATTGCAATCAGTCCATTCGCACCTGCTTCTGCGCGATAAAGGCTGATATTTGGTAAAGGCGCGGTGTCCGGAATCGAGACATGCAGTGTGCTGCGGCGTGATTGGCAGCGGCTAACCTGGTTAACGGGTCAGCGCGTGACGATGGCGTGGCGCTTCTTGCCCAGGCTGAGGCGTAACGATGCCCCTTCATCGGCGGTGACAAGCAGACCTGGATCGCTGACGATCTCATCCCCCAGCTTCACCGCGCCTTCGGCTATCTTGCGCTTGGCCTCGCCGTTCGACGCGGTGAAGCCCAGTTCGGTCAGCAGCGCGCCGATACGCATTCCATCCGCGCCAACGGCAATGGTCGGCAGATCCTCGCCCATGCCGCCGCCAGCAAAGGTCGCCTCGGCGGTGGCTTCGGCGGTGCGCGCTGCCTCGCCGCCGCGGCACAGGCGCGTGACTTCGTTGGCGAGCACGACCTTGGCCGCGTTGATCTCGCTGCCTTCAAGGCTCTCCAGCCGCGCAATCTCGTCCAGCGGCAGATCGGTGAACAGCCGCAGGAACCGGCCCACGTCGCGATCATCGGCATTGCGCCAGTACTGCCAGAAATCGTAGGCCGGCAGTTGATCCTCGTTGAGCCATACCGCGCCCGCCGCAGTCTTGCCCATCTTGGCTCCATCAGCCGTGGTCAGCAGCGGGGTGGTTACGCCGAACACCTCTGTGCTTTCCATCCGCCGCGTCAGCTCAATCCCGTTGACGATATTGCCCCATTGGTCGCTGCCACCCATCTGCAGGCGGCATCCGTGCTTCAGCGCCAGCTCGCGGAAATCGTAGGCCTGGAGGATCATGTAATTGAATTCGAGGAAGGTCAGCGGCTGCTCGCGTTCGAGCCGCAGCTTGACCGAATCGAACGTGAGCATGCGGTTGATGGTGAAATGCGGGCCGACATCGCGCAGCAGATCGATATAGCCCAGCTTGCTCAGCCACTCGTCATTATCGACCATCACCGCGTCAGTGGGCCCGTCACCAAAGGTGAGCAGACGCTCGAACACAGTGCGGATCGAGGCGATGTTGGCGCGGATCACTTCTGGAGTCAGCAGCTTGCGGCTCTCGTCCTTGCCCGATGGATCGCCGATCTTGGTCGTGCCGCCGCCCATCAGCACGATCGGCTTGTGTCCGGCCTGCTGCAATCGGCGCAGCATCATGATCTGCACCAGACTGCCGACATGCAGCGATGGCGCGGTGGCATCGAAGCCGATATAGCCGGGAATGACCTGCTTTGCGGCAAGCGCATCGAGGCCGTCAGCATCGGTGAGCTGATGGATATAGCCGCGCTCGTCGAGCAGGCGGAGCAGGGCGGAAGTGTATGTCATTGCGGTGTGCCGGTAAGGGAAAAGCTGTCCTTCGACAAGTTGGAGCGAGAGGGATGGCGAATAACCCAAACCGTCCATGCTGAGCTTGTCGAAGCACTGTCCTTCCTTTAGCCCCGCACAATGCCCTTCTGGACCTATATGCTGCATTGCCGAGGCGGCTATTTCTATGTCGGCCATACCGATGATCTCGATCGCCGGATTGGCGAGCACAAATCGGGTTTGATACCCGGGTTCACGGCGGACCATCTGCCGGTCGAACTGGTCTGGTCCGAACAATTTGAGAGCCGTGACGACGCCAAGGCATCCGAACGCAAATTGAAGGGCTGGTCTCGTGCCAAGAAGCTCGCGCTGATCCGGGGCGACTGGGAGCGAATCTCTGCCCTGGCGAAGAAGAAGGACAGTGCTTCGACAAGCTCAGCATGGACGGGGGAGGGGGGAGTGGTTTCTTCAAAGTCCGCCCACCCTGAGCTTGTCGAAGGATCGCACCTTTCTTTGCTACCCCATCCCGAAACACCAGCCCTGGGAATTGAAGGTATCGAAGCCCTGTTCCAAATCAGCGCCACCGATTTCCGGATCGATTACCGGGTGTTCGGTGCAGTCCCGAAAATGCAGCATTGCGGGGCGGCAGAGCGATCAGACGGGCTGTGGCAAACCACCTGCTTTGAATTGTTCGTAAAGCCAGATCAAAGCAATGCCTACCTTGAGTTCAATTTTGCGCCCGGCGGCAAGTGGGCGGCCTATTGGTTTGACGACTATCGCATAGGCCAGGCTGATTGGGATGTCCGGGCACCTTTGATTGAGCCAATCGAAAACGGCATCCGCGTATCCGGGCAGTTCGGGCTGAAGCTGGACGGAGCCGCGCGGTTTGGCATTTCCGCAGTCATCGAAGAGCACGGCGGCACAAAAAGTTACTGGGCGCTGGCCCACCCGCCCGGAAAGCCTGATTTCCACCATCCCGCTTGCTTTGCCGCGAGCCTTCCGGCACTTCGAAACGCATGAAATTCGGCATCGACCGCCTTCTGGCGGATCCAGAATTGCGTAGGCCGCTGGGGGGCAAGCGAGTGGCGCTGGTGGCGCATCCGGCCAGCGTCACCCAGGACCTGACCCATTCGCTCGACGCGCTGATCGCAGCAGGCGTGAATGTTACAAGCGCCTTTGGCCCGCAGCACGGGCTCAAGGGTGACAAGCAGGACAATATGGTCGAGAGCGCGGACGAGATCGATCCCGCTTACGGCATCCCCATTTTCAGCCTCTATGGAGAGGTCCGCCGCCCGACCGGGCAGATGATGAGCACCGCCGACGTGTTCCTGTTCGACTTGCAGGATCTGGGCTGCCGCATCTACACTTTCGTCACCACGCTGTTTTACTTGCTCGAAGAGGCGGCGAAAGTGGGCAAGAGTGTGTGGGTGCTCGACCGGCCCAATCCGGCGGGGCGCCCGGTCGAAGGCACGCTGCTGCTGCCGGGGCAGGAAAGCTTTGTCGGCGCTGCCCCCATGCCGATGCGCCATGGGCTGACCATGGGCGAAATGGGGCATTGGTTCGTGGAGCATTTCGGGCTCGATCTCGATTACCGCGTGATCGCAATGGAGGGCTGGCAGCCTGAAGGCCCCGGTTTCGGCTGGCCTCAGGATCGCATCTGGATCAATCCCAGCCCCAATGCGGCCAGCCTCAACATGGCGCGCGCTTATGCGGGGACGGTCATGCTCGAGGGAACTACGCTGAGCGAGGGCAGGGGCACCACGCGCCCGCTCGAAGTGCTGTTTGGCGCGCCCGATATCGACGCCGGCGCGGTTCTGGCCGAAATGAACCGGCTTGCACCCCAATGGCTGGCGGGCTGCAAATTGCGCGAGTGCTGGTTCGAACCGACTTTCCACAAACATGCAGGAAAGCTTTGCAACGCACTGATGATCCATGCGGACGGTGGATTTTACGATCACGCCAAATTCCGCCCGTGGCGCATGCAGGCGCTGGCATTCAAGGCGATCCGGCGGCTCTACCCCGATTACCCGCTGTGGCGCGATTTCGCCTATGAATACGAGCTTGAGCGGCTCGCGATCGACGTGATCAACGGCGGCCCGGCCCTGCGCGAATGGGTGGATGACGCGGCGGCGCTCCCCGGCGATCTCGATGGATTGGCTGGGCAGGATGAGGCGCGGTGGAAGGCGCAGGCCCAAGACCTGCTTATCTATTGACGAGAGGCGCGGTGATGCAGCGGCGACAGTTTCTGGGTAGTGCGATCATTGCAGGCGTGGCGGCAGGCCTGCCGCTTGGCGCATTGTCTGCCGACACCGGCGACCTTCCCGATCTCGCCGCCAGCGCGGTGCCGATCGGCGCCGACGAGCGCAAGGCGCGCATAGCCAAGGCGGCTGCACTGCTGCGCGCGCACGACATGGGCGCCCTGCTGATCGAACCGGGATCGAGCCTCGTCTATTTCACCGGGGTTGAATGGTGGCGCAGCGAGCGGCTGACTGCCGCGGTGCTGACGCGTGAGGGCGAACTGGCGATCGTCACCCCGTTTTTCGAGGAACCTTCGGTCCGCGAAAGCCTGGGCATATCGGCCGAAGTCCTGACCTGGAACGAGGATGAAGACCCGCTCGCGCTCGTCGCCGTCTGGCTCGGAAAGCGCGGGCTTGCGCGCGGAACGATCGCGGTCGAGGAAACGGTGCGCTACTTCGCGGTCGACGGGCTGAAGCGGGCGATGCCCGAAGCGACGATCGCCAATGGCGCGCCGGTGGTGCGTGGGTGCCGGATGATCAAGTCGCCCGCCGAGCTTGCACTGATGCAGATCGCCGCCGACATCACGCTCGCGGCCTATCGCCATACCGCGCCGCGGATCGAGCCGGGAATGACGCCCGCCGACATAGCGGCAATCATGAATGGCGCGACGCGCGCGCTGGGCGGCCAGCCCGAATTCGCGCTGATCCTGCTGGGCGAGGCAAGCGCCTATCCCCACGGCAGCGGCAAGCCACAACAGGTGCGGTCGGGAGAGGTGGTTCTGATGGACTGCGGGGCGACAGTTCACGGGTATCAATCGGACATTTCGCGAAGCTTCGTCCACGGCAGGCCCGATCTGCGCCAGCGCCAGGTGTGGGACCAGATGCGCAAGGGGCAGGACGTGGCCTTCGCCGCAGCCAGGATCGGCGCACCGGCGGGGACGGTCGATGATGCGGTGCGCAGCTATTATGCGGGGCTGGGTTGGGGGCCGGGCTACAGGCTTCCCGGCACCTCGCACCGCACCGGCCACGGGATCGGCCTCGATGGGCACGAGCCGGTCAATCTGGTGCATGGCGAGAAGACGCCGCTGGCGGCGGGCATGTGCTTCTCGAACGAGCCGGGAATCTACATTCCGGGAGAATTCGGCATCAGGCTCGAAGATTGCTTCCACATGACCGATGCCGGGCCAGTGTGGTTCAGCGAGCCGCCGCCATCGATCGATCAACCATTTGGCTGAGCGCCTGGCGCACGCGCTTTCTGCACAGCCGCGACCAGAACGAAGCTGATGATCATCAGCAGGTACCAGCTGCCCAGCTTGGCCAGGCCGACCATTTCCCAGCCGTCCTCCTGCCCGGGATAGGACCAGGCGCGGGCAAATGTGCCGATGTTCTCGGCCAGCCAGATGAACAGCGCAACCAGGCCGAAGCCCACCAGCAGCGGCATCCAGCGGTGCGCGCGCCAGTTGCGGAAATGGACGCGGGTGCGCCAGAACAGCAGCCCCGTCGCCGCGAACAGGCCATAGCGGATGTCCAGCGTCCAATGATGCGCGAAGAAATTGACGTAAACCGCCGCGGCCAGCAGCCATGTCGCCCAGCGCGGCGGATAGCGGCTGAAGCGGAAGTCGAAAATTCGCCACACCCGCGCGATATAGCTGCCCACCGCTGCATACATGAATCCGGAGAACAGCGGCACCGCGCCGATGTGGAGAACGCTCGCCTCAGGGTAATTCCACGATCCCGCCTGGGTCTTGAACAGCTCCATCACGGTGCCGACGACGTGGAAGATCAGGATCACCCGCGCCTCTCGCCAGGTCTCGAGCCGGAAGGCGAGCATAGCGGCCTGAATGGCGATCGCCGCCAGCGTCAGGAAATCATACCGGTGGAGTGGCGCGCCGCTTGGATAGAACAAGTGCGTGCTGAGCAGCAGCGCCAGCATCAACGCGCCGAACAGGCAGGCCCAGCCTTGCTTGAAGCCGAACAGCAGGAATTCGTATAGCCACAGCCGCCAGCCTGTGCCGGGGTCGTAAGTTTCGAGGCGGGTCCGGACCGCGTGGAAGCGCGAATGCGCGGAGATCAATGCCCCTGTTTCCGGCTCAGTTCGCGCATGGCATCATCCAGCCCGTCGAGCGTGAGCGGATACATCCGTTCCCCCATGATCTGCTTGAGCATCTTCGTGCTCTGCGAATAGCCCCACTGCTTTTCGGGCACGGGGTTGAGCCACACGCTGGCGGGGTAGGTATTGGCGACGCGGCTCATCCACATTGCGCCCGCTTCCTCGTTCATATGCTCGACGCTGCCGCCCGGATGGGTGATCTCGTAAGGGCTCATCGCCGCATCGCCGACGAAGATCACCTTGTAGTCATGCCCGTATTTGTGGAGCACGTCCCAGGTCTTTGTCCGTTCCTGCCAGCGGCGGCGGTTGTCCTTCCACACGCCTTCGTAAAGGCAGTTGTGGAAATAGAAGAATTCGAGGTTCTTGAACTCGCTGGTGGCGGCGCTGAACAGTTCCTCGACCAGCTTGATGAACGGGTCCATCGAACCGCCGACATCGAGGAACAGCAGCAGCTTGACCGCATTGTGCCGCTCGGGCCGCATGTGAATATCGAGCCAGCCCTGCCGCGCGGTGCCATCGATCGTTGCATCCAGGTCAAGCTCGTCCGCCGCGCCTTCACGCGCAAAACGGCGCAGGCGGCGCAGCGCCATCTTGATATTGCGGGTGCCCAGTTCTTTCGTGTTGTCGAGATTTTTGAACTCGCGCTTTTCCCACACCTTGATCGCGCGCTTGTGCTTGCTTTCGCCGCCGATCCGCACCCCTTCGGGGTTGTAGCCCGAATTGCCGAAGGGCGATGTGCCGCCGGTGCCGATCCATTTGTTGCCGCCCTGATGGCGCTTTTCCTGCTCCTCGAGCCGCTGTTTGAGCGTCTCCATGATCTCGTCCCAGCTGCCCAGCGCCTTGATCTTCTCCATCTCTTCGGGGCTGAGGAACTTTTCGGCGATCGCCTTGAGCCAGTCTTCGGGAATATCGACCGGGTTCTGTCCGTAATCGGACATGATCCCCTTGAAAACCTTGTTGAATACCTGGTCGAAACGGTCGAGCAGCCCCTCATCCTTAACGAAAGTGGCGCGGCTGAGGTAGTAGAACGCCTCGGGCGTCTGCTCGATCACATCCTTCTCGAGCGCTTCAAGCAGCGTCAGATGCTCCTTGAAACTTGCGCCGATCCCGGCCGCGCGCAATTCGTCGACGAAGTTGAAGAACATTGGGCTTGTCTAGCGGGGTCAATTGCCCGCCGCCAGTATTATCATCAGTCTTAACGCATTGCTAACCATAGGCAGGTTACGAGGAGCCAAGGGGTTATTTCGGGGCGGAAAAAATGAAAGAATTTGCGATCGACATAAATGGAGCATCGGCGCTGGAGCACATTCCGGCGAGCTGCGGCGACGTTACCGTCGGCTGCTCCGATGTCGCCGGCATCGTCGAAGCGGTGATCAAATCCTCGGCTCGCCTGCGCGCCGAACATGCCGAACTGCAAGGTACTGTGGCGGCGCTCGAGGCCGACCAGGCCAAGGTCAGCGAAGCGACCGATGAGGCGCGCTATCTTTCGGAAAACGCAATCGAACGGCTGGGCGAGGGCACCAGCCTGATCAATTCCTCGCTGGGTGAGATCAGCTCGCTGCTCGAACTGGTGGAAACGCTGTCGCAGCACGTCACCGGCTTCGCCGCGGCGATGGACCAGGTGAGGCGCTGTTCGAAGGACATCGAACAGATCGCTGAAACCACTAACATTCTCGCACTCAACGCCACGATCGAGGCGATGCGCGCAGGCGATGCCGGGCGCACGTTCGCCGTGGTCGCGGGCGAAGTGAAGAGCCTCGCCAACGACACGCGCAAGGCAACCGTCGAAATCTCCAAGACGGTCGACGCGCTGGAACTGGAAGCGAACCAGGTGATCGAGCGGATCGAGGCCGGGTCGGAAGCAAGCGGCAAGGCCAAGCATTCGGTCTCGAAGATCGAGGATACGATATCGCAGGTGGTCGATCTGGTGAGCGAGGTCGATCGCAATAACGACACCATTACCCGTTCCACGAGCATGATCAGTGCGCATGTCGAACGCGTGCAGGGGGTACTCGACGAATTCGACAAGGCAGCGCTTGAAAACGAAACGCAGCTCGAGGCGGCCTATCGCCGGATGGAAAAGCTGGAGCTTACCGCCAGCGAGATGTTCGACCGGATCGTGCAGGCGGGCCTTTCGCCCGAGGACAGCGCGATGGTAGCGTGTGGACAGGATATCGCGCGCGAACTCGCCGCACGGACCGAGGCTGCGCTCGAAGCAGGCGAGGTGAACGAAGCCCAGTTGTTCGATCAGAACTATCACGAGATTCCCGGCAGCAATCCGCCGCGTTACCGCACCGCGCTCAACGATTGGGCCGATGAGGCATGGCGTCCGCTGCTGGACAAGGCCAAGGCATCGGACCGGCGGGTCATGGCTGCGGCCTGCACCGATATGAAGGGCTTCCTGCCCACGCATCTGACCGAATGCTCGCGCCAGCCCATCGGCGAGGTCACGCATGACACCGCCTATTGCCGCAATGGCCGGATCCTGTTCGATGCGATCGACCAGAAATCAAAGCTCAGCAATGCGCCCTACATGATGGCGGTCTATCGCCAGGAAGGCGACGGCAAGAAGTACCGGGTGGTGCGCAACGTCTATATCCCGCTCTACGTCAGGGGACGTCGCTGGGGCGATTTCGAGCTGGCCTATACCTTCGATTAAACGCCGGGCCTAAGCGCCAGGATTTCGCCGCGCCATGAACGCGAGGCGTTCAAACATCATCACGTCCTGCTCGTTCTTGAGCAATGCCCCGTGCAGCGGCGGGATTGCGCTGGCGGGACTGCGATCTTGCAACACTTCCAGCGGCATGTCCTCGTTCAGCAACAGCTTGAGCCAGTCGAGCAGTTCGCTGGTCGACGGCTTCTTCTTGAGGCCCGGCACATCGCGCAGCTCATAGAACATGTCCATCGCCTTGGTAACGAGCGCCTTCTGGATGCCGGGATAATGCACCTCGATAATGTCGCGCATCGTCTCACGGTCGGGAAACTTGATGTAGTGGAAGAAACAGCGGCGCAGGAATGCGTCGGGCAGTTCCTTCTCGTTGTTCGAGGTAATGACCACGATCGGGCGTTCCTTCGCCTCGATCCGCTCGCGCGTTTCGTAAACGTCGAAGCTCATCCGGTCGAGTTCCTGGAGCAGGTCGTTGGGAAACTCGATATCGGCCTTGTCGATCTCGTCGATCAGCAGGACGGGCAGCCGCGGCGAGGTGAACGCCTCCCACAACTTGCCCTTCTTGATGTAGTTCGAAATGTCGTGGACGCGCTCCTCGCCCAGCTGGCCATCGCGCAGACGGGCCACCGCGTCATATTCGTATAGGCCCTGCTGCGCCTTTGTGGTCGATTTGACGTTCCATTCGATCAGCGGCGCATCGATCGCCTGGGCGATTTCATGCGCCAGCACGGTCTTGCCTGTGCCCGGTTCGCCCTTGACCAGCAGCGGCCGGCGCAGCGTAACTGCGGCATTGACCGCCACCTTCAGATCATCGGTGGCGATATAGGAGCTGGTGCCTTCAAAGCGCTGAGGTGTCTGGTCGGTCATGGGTTTCCTCTTGCAACTCAACTTGACGTTTGCGTTAGGGGGCGACGCGCGAAAGCGCAAGCGTTAGGAAGGGTCAGGATGGGTCCGAAACACGATAGCTGGAGTATGCCCCGATGCCGACCGAAAGCATGACTATCGAAACCCCCGCCGGGCATTCGCTGTCAGGCGCACTCGAGCTGCCCGCAGGCACGGTGCGCGGAGCAGCGCTGTTCGCACACTGCTTCACCTGCACCAAGCAATCGAAGGCGGCGGTGGAGGTGACGCGCGCGTTGGCGCGTGAGGGAATCGCCTGCCTGCGGTTCGATTTCACGGGACTTGGCAGCAGCGAAGGCGATTTCGGCCGCGCAGGATTTGCCAGCGATGTCGATGATCTGATGGCTGCGGCGAGCGCGCTGTGCGAACGCTTTGGCGATGGGATCCTGCTGGTCGGGCACAGTCTGGGGGGCGCGGCGGTGTTGGCGGCAGCGACCGCGGTGGGGCC
>LOEX01000133.1 GCA_001516125.1 Sphingomonadales bacterium BRH_c42 | reverse complement strand
AGGCAAAGCTGGTGCCGAGCGCGTCATTCACCTCGCGGCGGAACCCGTTGATATCGCCATGTCCGCCGACGATCGCGATGGTCCGCCCCGAAGTGATCACGCGCGGTCCCGGGACCACCCCCTCGGCGGTGGCACGGCGCAGCGCCTGCGTCACCTGGTCGCTGGCCGAGCCCAGGTCGCGCACCGTCGTGAAACCGGCGAGCGCTGTCAGCCGCGCGTTCTTGGCCGCGACGAACGCTGCCCATTCGACCGGTTCCACCGCTTCGCGCCAGAACTCGCCGCTGGGATCGCCCGAAAGGTGCGTGTGCAGATCGATCAGGCCGGGCAGCACGGTCTTGTCCGCGAGATCGATCGTTCGATCCGAACCGTCGATCAGGACATGGCCATCGACAATGCTGGTGATGCGGCCATCGGTAACGACGATCGTGGCAGGCCCGCTGGGCTGGGCATCGGCATCGCGGATCACCGAACCGGCGTGGATCACGGTCGTATCGGCCATGGCCGAGGTCGCGGCGCATGCGAGTGCCGCCGCCAATATGCTGGTGAATCGCATCGATATTCTCCCTCGGGCCGGTTGGTGGATCAGATTTGCACGTTACGCAAGGGCGTCCGGCGGTGCGCCAAGACGATTGCCCGTCGCAGTTTGCTGCCCTAGGGCATGCCGCAGCATGGACGGGCGCAAACGAGCATGACCGACACTGAGATGGCCGCAACGCTGTTCGCGCCGCGCCTTGCAGCGGATGGCACCGTGCTCGACCCTTCCCGATATGCCGGGCGCAGCGCGTGCGTGATCGGCGCGGGGATTGGCGGGCTGGCATTGGCGATCCGCCTGCAATCGAGCGGCATTGCCACCACGCTGGTCGAGCGGCGCGACCAGCCGGGAGGATGGGCCCATTCCCGCGAGAGCGGCGGTTTCACCTTCGATGCTGGCCCCGCGGCCATTACCGATCCGGCCGGTCTTGAAGAGCTATGGGCGCTTTCAGGCCATGAAATGGCCCGCGATGTCGAACTGATCCCGGTCACGCCGCTCTACCGGCTCAACTGGCCCGACGGCGCCAATTTTGAATACTCCAGCGATCCGCAGGCCCTCACCGCCGAGATCGCCAGGGTCAATCCCGCCGATGTCGCAGGCTATGACCGGCTGGTCGAACATTCGGCCCGCATTTACAGGGAAGGCTACCGCAGGTTGGGCAAGGAGCCGTTCCCCGATCTCAAGTCCGTGCTGAAGTCAGTCCCTGTGCTTGCCCGCGCGCGGGCCTGGCAAAGCGTTTATGCGACAGTTTCCAGGTATATCGAGAACGAACGGCTGCGCCAGGCGTTCAGTTTCCACGCATTGATGGCGGGCGGCAATCCGATGACCACCAGCGCGGTCAATGCCCCGCTGCCCGATCCGGCAGGGCGAGGCGGGGCGCTGTGGGCGCGCGGCGGAACCAATCGGCTGGCAGCGGGCATGGTGCGCCATTTCGAGCGGCTCGGCGGTGCAGTGCGATTGGGCGACCCCGTCACCTGCATTCACACCATCGGCACGCATGCCTGCGAGGTTGAAACGCAGGGCGGGTGGAGGCAGCGGTTCGATGCGGTCGCATCCAATGCCGATGTCATGCACACCTGGCGTGATCTGCTGGGCCGGACGAAACGAGGCGACGATCAGGCGCGCAAGCTCGCGCGCAAGCGTTTTGGCCCTTCGCTGTTCGTGGTCCATTTCGCCCTTGAAGGGAACTGGCCCGGCATCCCGCACCGCACGGTCCTGTTCGGCCCGCGCTATCGCGGCCTGCTCAAGGATATCTTCATCCACGGCGTGCTGCCGCGCGACATGATGATCTTTCTGGACCACCCCACGGTAACCGATCCGTCGCTGGCCCCGGCCGGAAAGAGCGTGTTCCGGGCGGTCGTGCCGGTGGCGCACCTGGGCAACCTGGCGGTCGATTGGAAGCAGGTCGGGCCGATGATGGAGAAGCGCGTGCTTGACGAGATCGGCCGCCGCATGATTCCCGACATCCATGACCGGATCGTGACCAGCTTCCATTGCTCACCGCGCGATTTCGCAAATGATCTCAATGCGCATCTGGGTAGCGCGTTCGGCCTTGAGCCGCTGCTGTCGCAAAGCGGTTGGCTGCGCACGCACAATCGTGACGATGTAATCGAAAATCTTTACTTCGTCGGCGCGGGCACGCATCCGGGCGCAGGCATCCCCGGCGTGCTGGCAGGCGCCAAGGTAACTGCCGGACTGATGTTGAAGGACCTTATCATGGAGCAAGCGAATTGAAGCGACTGGCGGTCTATTGCGGTTCGGCCACGCCTGCCGACCCGCGCTATATCGATCTGGCGCAGGCCGTGGGTACAGAGCTGGCCGAACGCGGTATCGGCCTCGTCTATGGCGGCGGGCGGCTGGGCCTGATGGGCGCGGTGGCTCGCGGTGCGCTCGAAGCGGGAGGCGAGGTGATCGGCGTGATCCCCGAGGCACTGGTCAATTCCGAAGTCGCCAACCACGCCTGCTCCGAACTGATCACCGTTTCAGGTATGCACGAGCGCAAGCAGCGTTTCACCGACCTTTCGGACGGCTTCGTCACCATTCCGGGCGGGGTCGGCACGATGGACGAATTGTGGGAGGCGGTGAGCTGGGCGCAGCTCGGCTATCATGCCGACCCTGTCGGCCTGCTCAACGCATTCGGGTTCTTCGATCACCTGATCGCCTTCAACCGGCACATGGGTGACGTGGGGTTCATCCGTCCGGTGCATCAGAACATCCTGATCGCGCGTGACACCCTATCCGAACTGCTCGATGCCATGGCCGCGTATCAGCCGCATACGCCGATCTTCCACATGAAGGCCGAGGATTTGTGAGCTTGTGCTGCCCCGCCGGGCAACTTGCGCAAGCCCGTGCCAACGCGTAGCAATCCGGCAAATCAAGGGGGAGAGAGATGATGAGGTTGCTCGCACTTTTACTGGCCATGATTGCGCTGATGGGCGGCGGGCCCGCTGCCATGGCGCAGGATGATACCAATGCGCAGATCTTGCATTCGGTTGACGAGTTCCTGCGCGGCCTGAACGAAAAGGACCCGGCAGTGATCGCCGCGGTTTCCACCGAGCAGGGTCTGCTCGTCTCGCACCGCATCCGTGACGGGCAGGAGATCGTGCGCACACGGACCTTTGCCGATGACCTTGCCAACATCGCACAAGGTAACGGCACTTTCCGCGAGGTCTATTGGGACCCGGCGGTGCTGGTGCGCGGCAATATCGCGGTGGTCTGGGCCGAATACAGCTTCGATCTCGATGGCGAGCGAAGCCACTGCGGGATCGACGTGTTCAATCTGCTGAAAATTGATGGCGAGTGGAAGGTCACCGGCATCCAGTACACCGTCGAACCCAACAATTGCCCCGAAGGACGGTGATCGAGCGCCAATGATAGAGAAGCTCCTCATTGCAAACCGCGGCGAGATCGCCTGCCGCGTGATCCGCACCGCGCGCGCCATGGGCGTGGCGACGGTGGCGGTCTATTCGGATGCCGACGCCAAGGCGCTGCATGTGCGGCAGGCGGACGAGGCGGTGCATATCGGCCCCTCGCCCGCCGCTGAAAGCTACCTCGTCGACGACAAGATCATCGCGGCAGCGAAGGCGACCGGGGCGGATGCGATCCATCCCGGCTATGGATTCCTCAGCGAGAATGCAGACTTTGCGCAGGCGGTGATCGATGCGGGGCTGATCTGGGTCGGGCCGAAACCCGCCAGCATCCGCGCGATGGGGCTGAAGGATGCGGCCAAGAAGCTGATGCGCGCGGCGGGCGTGCCGGTGACGCCGGGCTATGACGGCGCGGATCAATCGGTCGAGCGGCTGACCAAGGAGACCGAGGCGATCGGCTATCCCGTCCTCATCAAGGCCGTCGCGGGCGGCGGCGGCAAGGGCATGCGCAAAGTGGATAGCCCTGCCGATTTCGCAGCCTC
This sequence comes from Sphingomonadales bacterium BRH_c42, assembly GCA_001516125.1. Taxonomy (GTDB): domain Bacteria; phylum Pseudomonadota; class Alphaproteobacteria; order Sphingomonadales; family Sphingomonadaceae; genus Erythrobacter. The sequence continues at coordinate 2,810 of LOEX01000133.1, read as the reverse complement.
GCTCGAAAGCTGCCGCCGCGAAGCCAAGGCCAGCTTCGGGGATGACCGGGTGCTGCTCGAAAAGTGGATCACCTCGCCGCGCCATATCGAGGTGCAGGTGTTCGGCGACGCGCACGGCAATGTCGTCCACCTGTTCGAGCGCGACTGCTCGCTCCAGCGCCGCCACCAGAAGGTGATCGAGGAAGCCCCCGCCCCCGGCATGGACGAGGCAACGCGCGAGGCGATCTGCGCCGCCGCCGTGCGCGCGGCCAAGGCGGTGGATTACGAAGGCGCAGGCACGATCGAATTCATCGCGGACGCCTCCGAGGGCCTGCGCGCCGACCGCATCTTCTTCATGGAAATGAACACGAGGCTCCAGGTCGAACACCCGGTGACCGAGGAGATCACCGGGGTCGATCTGGTCGAGTGGCAGCTGCGGGTCGCGAGCGGCGAGCCGCTGCCCAAGCGGCAGGAGGAGCTGTCGATCAACGGCCATGCGATCGAAGCGCGGCTTTATGCGGAAGACCCGGCCAAGGGGTTTTTGCCGAGCATCGGGAAGCTCGAGGATTTCCATCTTGCGCGGAGCAATCGGCGGGATGGTTCTAACCGGATCGACACTGGCGTCGAAGAGGGATCCGAAGTCTCGCCTTTTTACGATCCGATGATCGCCAAGATGATCGTCCACCGCGACACTCGCGAAGCGGCAATCGATGCATTGGCAACCAAGCTCGGCCACTCGATCTGTTATCCGGTGAAGTGGAATGCGGGTTTCTTGCGTAGTCTCGTGCTCGCCAGCGAGTTCAGGGCGGGCGATCTTGACACGGGCTTTATCGAGCGGAACCTCGACGATCTGGTGCCCTCACAATCACCACCAGCCGACGTCCTTGAAGCTGCGGGTCTTCTCCTCGCCGTTCGCTCAGCGGGCTCGCAGGCGATGGAAACTCTCGACCTCGAAGACAAATGGCAAATGCCGATGGCGGGATTCCGCTTGAATGCCTCACCCCGCCCGACAATCATTCGCGTGATGCACGGCGGCCAGCGCCACGAAGTCGAACTGACCGGCCGCTCACGATGGGATTTGCCCTTAGCCAAAGTGAAGAATGAAGGGGTCTTTGCCTACGATTACGAAGGCTGGTCAGGTGTTTTCACCGAAGCGCGATCGGACGGCTGTTCCGGGCACCACGCGCATGACGGCGACATCGTCGCGCCGATGCCGGGCAAGGTCATCGCGGTCGATGTCGCCGAGGGGCAGGCGGTCACCGCAGGGCAGCGGCTCATGGTGCTTGAGGCGATGAAGATGGAACACGCGCTCACCGCGCCGTTCGACGGGACCATAACGGAACTGAACGTGGCTGAAGGCGCGCAAGTGCAGGTCGAGGCGCTGCTGGCGGTTGTCGAACCGATCGATGGTGACGCGTGAAGCCCACCTCCCCTGCGAACACTACATCGCAGCGTTCCGGATCGAGTGAATTTCCCGCCGCTGTCATTCTTCAAAGTTTCATGCGCCGGTTGCAGAACGCCAGCTACAGTGCCGAAAACGGAGTTCATGATGCCCACAGCCCTTGATCGTCGCCATTTTCTCGGCGCAACCGGTATGGCCTTCGCAGCGATTGCGGCCAGCGGATGCCGTGCGCGGCTTGGCCCGGCAATCGCCTCGGCAGATGCGGGATACGGCGCGCTGATTCCCGATCCTGATGGGCTGATTGATTTGCCGCAGGGATTTTCCTACCGCGTGCTGTCGAAGCTGGGCGATCCGATGAGCGATGGCGGCAGTGTGCCCGATGCCGCCGACGGTATGGGCTGTTTCGATATCGGCAATGGCAAGTGGGCGCTGGTGCGCAACCACGAACTGCGCCCGGGGCAGGATGCTGGGGCGGTGCTCGCCAGTGGATATGGCCGCGGACCCGATGGCACGGTGTACCCGGGCGGGACGACCAATCTGGTGCTCGATGCCGCGACGCTCAAGGTTGAACGACAGCTGCGCACGCTGGCGGGGACGATCCGCAATTGCGCGGGCGGCGTTACCCCATGGGGAAGTTGGCTTACCTGCGAGGAGCCGGGTTCGCGGGCAATGCTGGTGGCGCGCGATCATGGCTATGTTTTCGAGATTCCGGCCACAGCGTCCGGGCTGGTCGATCCAGTGCCGCTGAAGGCAATGGGCCGATTCAACCACGAGGCTGCCTGCATCGATCCGCGCAGCGGCATTGCCTATATGACCGAGGACAGAGACGACAGCCTGTTCTACCGCTTCATCCCCAAGGTGGCGGGCAGGCTGGCCGAGGGCGGCAGGTTGCAGGCGCTGGCGCTGGAGCAAGGTCCCGCCGATACGCGCAATCATGGCGACGCTGCGATGGAGCGCCGCCGCAGCTACACGGCGCGCTGGATCGATCTCGACAATGTCGAGGCACCCGAAGACGATCTGCGCACTCGCGGCGCGGCGCAGGGCGCGGCCATATTCGCGCGCGGCGAAGGGCTGCACATGGGTGAAGGCGAGCTCTATTTCTGCTGCACGAGTGGCGGCGTAGCTGGGCTGGGCCAGATCTTCCGGCTCGTGCCCGGATCGGGCGGCAAACCCGACGCAATCGAGCTGTTCTTCGAATCCGACAGCACCGATCAGTTCAACTATGGCGACAATCTGTGCGTCGCGCCGCATGGCCACCTGATCGTTTGCGAGGATCAATATACCGACGTTGTCGACAATCACCTGCGCGGGATCACGCCAGATGGGCGCGCATACCCGCTGGGGCGGCTGCGGCTGCAAACCGAGCTGGCGGGTGCCTGCTTCTCGCCCGATGGCAAGGTGCTGTTCGTCAATGTCTTTTCGCCCGCCA
>LOEX01000132.1 GCA_001516125.1 Sphingomonadales bacterium BRH_c42 | reverse complement strand
TCGCTCGACCTGGCGCTGCGCGATCCGGCGGAAACCGCACGCTGGGCGGCTGAACTGGGCGCGGTGAGCCTGATGCCGGGCCATCTGCGGCTGGCGCGCGGCACCCCGGTCGAACACCTGGCGGGGTTCGATGATGGCGCATGGTGGGTGCAGGATTTCGCGGCGCAATTGCCCGCGCGCCTGCTTGGGCCCGGAGAAGCCAAGGGAAAGGAGGGCAAGCTTGCGCTCGATCTGTGCGCTGCGCCCGGCGGCAAGACCTTGCAGCTTGCCGCGGCGGGCTGGCAGGTCACTTCGGTCGATGCGAGCAAGACGCGGCTCGCCCGGCTGCGCGACAACCTCGCGCGCACGGGTCTCGATGCGGAGGTGGTCCGCGCCGATGCACTGGAGTGGGAGCCTGCTGGGACTTTTGACGCGGTGCTGCTCGATGCGCCCTGCACCGCGACGGGCACCTGCCGCCGCCATCCAGATGTGCTCCACCGGATCGGTGCGCACCAGATCGGCGAGATGGCTGAATTGCAGGCGGCGCTGCTGGCGCGTGCGCTGGGCTGGCTGAGGCCGGGCGGCGTGCTGGTCTATGCGGTGTGCTCGCTCGAACGCGAGGAGGGCGAGGATCAGGCCGCGCAGGTCACGCTGGAGCCGCTTCCGATCCAAGCGGAAGAACTGCCCGCAGGCCTGCACCCATCGCCTGAGGGCTGGCTGCGCACGCATCCCGGCATGTTGGGTGAAGCGGGCGGCATGGACGGATTCTTCGTGGCGCGGTGGAGGAGGTAGCCGCAGCGTTTGTGAGTGGGGGAAAGCGGAGTTGCCCCAAAAGGCATCGTCATGCTGAACTCGTTTCAGCATCCATTTCGCCATCTATCGCGGACCGTGTTCCATGTGTTCCATCCAGTAGGGCTCTGGTGTGCGAATCAGCCCGGTTTCACCCTGTTCTGGAAGCTCTTGCGCAGCTTCATCAGCTTGGGCGGGATCACCGCCAGGCAATAGGGATTGCGCTGGCCCTCCCCCTCCCAGTATTCCTGATGATAGCCCTCCGCCGGATACCACTCAGCCGGACCTTCGATCGTGGTCACCGCCTGCTGGCCCGGATGATCCGCATTCCAGCGCGCGATGGCGGCTTCGGCCTCGGCATGCTGATCGTCATCGGCCACAAAGATCGCGCTGCGATATTGCGTGCCCACGTCCCCGCCCTGCCGGTTCAATTGCGTGGGATCGTGCGTGCCCAGAAACACGTCGAGCAGATCGGCATAGCTGATCGTGGCCGGATCATAGGTGACGCGGATCGCCTCAGCATGGCCGGTCGCGCCGCTGCACACTTCCTTGTAGGTCGGGTTCGCTTTCGTGCCGCCGATATAGCCCGATTCGACCTCGCTCACGCCCACCACGTCGCGGAACACCGCCTCGGTGCACCAGAAGCACCCGCCCGCGATTATCGCCTGTTCAAGTTGACCCACGCATTTTCTCCTTTGTGCCTAACAAATAGGTGGCTTGAGGGCGCTTGTCATCACATGAGACGTCCCTAGAATGATCCGCGACCGGGGATGGTCCCTCCAACAGGAAATTCGATATGCGCAAGATTCTCACCGCCGCCGCACTGCTAGCGCTGGGCACACCGCTGGCATTGCTGGCCCAGCACCAGCATCACGCTGCGGGCGACCAGTCGGCCAATGCCCAGGCGCTCACCGACGCAGTCGCCGCCGAGTGGCGCGGGGAGGACAAGGCGCGCGACCAGTTTCGCCATCCCGCCGAGACAATCCGTTTTTTCCGCATCGAACCGGGGATGAGCGTGCTCGATTATTCGCCCGGCACCTGGTACGCGAAGATCCTGCTGCCCTACCTGGGCCCCGATGGAGCCTATATCGGCGCGACGCGCACGCTGCCATTCGCAACGCCGCGCCAGCAGGAGGCACAGCAGGCCTTCCCCGAAACCTATCCGCAGCAGATGGCGCAGCTTGTCGCGCAGGCCGGGGTGCAGGGCACGGCTCGTGTAGGGGCAATCAACACCACCGCCGTCCCGCCCGAAATGGCAGGTACGCTCGACCGCGTGCTGGTCTTCCGCATGATGCACAACATCCAGCGCTGGGGCGTGGCCCATGCCGAACTGACGAACTTTCGCACGCTGCTCAAGGACGATGGCCTGCTGGGGATTGTCCAGCACCGCGCCAAGCCCGATGCGCCATACTCCTATGCCGATGGCAACAACGGCTATCTGCGCGAGGAAGACCTGGTCAAGCTGATCGAGGCGCATGGGTTTGAGCTGGTTGATCGCAGCGAGATCAACGCCAATCCCAAGGACCCGGCCAACCATGTCGGCGGAGTGTGGCAGATTCCGCCGAGCTGGGCCTCGCGCGACGAGACGCTCAAGGCGATTGGCGAATCCGACCGCATGACGCTGCTGTTCAGGAAGCGGCCTTAGCGTTATGGGCGGCGCATGAGAGAGATCACCATCGCCGCCCTTCAGCTCGCCCTTGGGGACGAGGACGAGGCTACCAATATCGCCGCGGTCGGTGCGCTGGTCGAACAGGCCGCGGCGCGCGGCGCGCAGATCGTGCTGCCGCCCGAACTGTTCTCCGGCCCCTATTTCTGCGCGGCCGAGGACGAGGCGTTGTTTGCGCTGGCGCGCCCGGTGACCGAGCATCCCTCGGTCGCGGCCATGCGCGCGCTGGCGCGGGGACTGAAGGTTGCGATCCCGACAAGCTTCTTCGAGCGTGACGGGCACCACTATTACAATGCGCTGGCGATGATCGGTTCCGATGGCGAGGTGATGGGCACCTATCGCAAGAGCCACATTCCCGACGGCCCGGGTTATGAGGAGAAGTACTATTTCCGCCCCGGCAATGACGGGTTCAAGGTTTGGGACGTGCCAATGGCCGGGGGGACTGCGCGGATCGGCGTGGGGATCTGCTGGGACCAGTGGTATCCCGAATGCGCGCGCGTGATGGCGCTCAAGGGGGCGGAACTGCTGCTCTATCCCACCGCGATCGGGTCAGAACCCTATGATGCGGACCTCGATACCAGCCGGATGTGGCGCCGCGCGATGCAGGGCCATGCGGTTTCGAACTGCATGCCGGTTGTCGCCGCCAACCGGATCGGCAAGGAGGGAGATCAGTCCTTTTACGGCCACAGCTTCATCTGCGACGAATGGGGTGACGTGGTGGCCGAACTGGGCGCGGGCGAGGCGGGAATGGTGCTCGCCGGCCTCGATCTCGATCGCGCGGCGAAACACCGTGCGGGTATGGGTTTCTTCCGCGATCGCCGCCCGCAGCTCTATTCACGAATCTGCGAGGATATCTGAACGCGTTCACGCACCGCTATCTCATCGCGCTGGGATCGAACCGGCGGCACCCGCGTTATGGCCAGCCGGGCGCGGTGATCGGCGCCGCGCTGGGCGAGTTGGAGCGCGCGGGGATCATGGTGCTCGAACGCTCGCGCGTGGTCCGCAGTGCACCGCTCGGCCCCTCGCACAGGCGCTTTGCCAATTCCGCCGCGCTGGTCGAATGCAGCCTTGATCCATCCGAATTGCTGACGCTGCTCAAGCGGGTCGAGGCACGCTTTGGCCGCCGCATGCGCGGGCAGCGCTGGCGTGAACGGGTGATCGACCTCGATATCGTGCTGTGGTCGGGCGGATGCTGGCAGGACGCAGACCTGATCGTGCCGCATCTGCCGTTTCGCAAGCGCGGTTTTGTGCTGGCCCCGGCGGCTACGATCGCGGGCGCCTGGCGCGATCCGGTGACCGGGCTGACGCTGCGCCAGCTACATGCGCGCTTGACCCGCCAGCAGGGCATCACTAGGTGAGCGTCCCGCGCCCCGCGCTCATGTGCCCGGCGCCGACCCCGTGGGGGCCCTTAGCTCAGTCGGTAGAGCAACTGACTTTTAATCAGTAGGTCGCGCGTTCGAGCCGCGCAGGGCTCACCACCACGTTCCGCTATCCCCGCGCATCCGCAAGGCCTGACCCGATTGCAGCACGGTGACAACGCCCGGGCTTGGCCACAACCGCGCGCCGTGCAGCGCAGAATCCCCGAAAACATGGCGTCGCTGCGGCAAGGCCCGAGCAGGAGTGTATGCCTCGAATACAATATACGCTTGACATTCGTATGCCTGACATACGAACTATCGGCCGGATCAGGTAATCAATTACCGATTCTCCGCAGCCATCACGCAGGCCGCGGGCATGTGTTTGGGAGAGGCCATCATGGGCAAAGCTGCATCGCTCGAAGCGAAATTGAACGAAGTCGGCGACGTTGTGACCATGCTGCGCAATCAGCAGGTTGGGCCTAATGTCTACCCCGGCGTCCCGGCCGAGTTTTCCAACTGGCGCAGCGAGCAACGCGCCTGGGCGAACACCTGCGTGCTGTTCAACCAGAGCTATCACATGGCCGAACTCATGGTCGAAGGCCCCGGGGCGCTCGAATTCCTCAACGGCCTGGGCATCAACAGCTTCAAGGGCTTCGTTCCCGACCGCGCCAAGCAATTCGTCCCGGTCAGCCACGATGGCTATGTCATCGGCGACGTCATCCTGTTCTACCTGGCTGACCAGAAATTCAATCTGGTCGGGCGCGCGCCCACGCTCAACTGGCTGATGTTCCACGCCGAAGGGCGCGGTGACGTCAAAGTCACTTATGACGAGCGTACCGCAGCCCGCCCCGATCCCGGGAACAGGCGCCACTACCGGTTTCAGGTGCAGGGGCCGAACGCCGCCAAGGTTATCGCCGATGCAACCGGTGCTCCCGCGCCGGATCTCAAGTTCTTCCACATGTGCTGGATGACCATCGGCGGAAAACGCGTTCACGCGCTACGCCACGGAATGGCGGGCCAGCCGGGCTATGAGCTGATGGGGCCATGGGAAGATTGCGATGCGGTGCACAGCGCGCTGGTAGAGGCGGGACGCGCGCATGGCATGGCGCTGGTCGGCGGGCGAACCTATTCATCGAACACGCTCGAAAGCGGATGGATTCCATCGCCGCTTCCCGCAATCTACACGGGCGAGGCGATGAAGCCTTATCGCGAATGGTTGACCGTAAACCACTATGAAGCACGCGCTTCGATTGGCGGCAGCTACGTCCCGGAAAGCATCGAAGGCTATTATCTGTCGCCCTGGGACCTGGGGTATGGCCTCTTCGTCAAATTCGACCACGAGTTCATCGGCCGCGGTGCGCTGGAGAAGATGGCGCAAGGTCCGCACCGCAAAAAGGTGACGCTGGCGCTCGACAGCGCATCGGTGACCGACGCAATCTACGGTCAATTCGAAAAAACCGGCCTGCGCCCGAAATATATCGAATTTCCCAGCGCCGTTTACGCCATGCATCCCTTCGACCGGGTCGAGGTCGAAGGAGCCTTGGTCGGCCTGTCAACATGGATCGGATATAGCGCCAACGAAGGACGGATGCTTAGCCTGGCCATGGTCGACGAAGCGCTTGCAGTACCAGGAACCGAAGTCGATCTGGTGTGGGGCGAACCGGATGGCGGCACTTCCAAGCCAACGGTTGAGCCGCACCGACAGGTCAAGATCAGGGCTGTCGTTTCGCCCGCGCCCTATTCGGAAGTCGCGCGCACTATTTATGCGGACAGTTGGCGCACCAAAGCAATTTCCGGCAACTCAGATGCGGCCTGACGCACGAAATCTGGCTTGCTGGCCCGGACGGGCGCGTTTCTTTCCCGTGGCAATTCGGGCCGATACGACAGGCGGCGATCCTGCTTGGGCCAAATTTCCGGGACCCGGCCGGATCGCGCAAGGCCGACATTCCGGGCATGACCGGCGCGACCCCGCAGGACTCGGCCCATTCAGGAGCGAACCGAAATGCGAAAATATGAATTAGATACATCTTATGCCTCGGTCGCGATTCCAATTTCCGGTTTTGGACCGGGTCTTATAGTGGTCGAATGAGGGAAACGTAGCGCGCAGCTCCACGCATTGGGACGTGGAAGAATGCGGCACAACGGGGAGGAATATCATGAAAAGCTTAAGCAACACGAAGTCGTTCAAGGGATCGCTGTGGGGCGTATCCGCACTGGCACTGCTGGGCATTGGCTCGCCGGCGCTGGCGCAGGGCGCCGATGCAGATGCCGAAACCGAGACTGAATCCGAGATCGTCGTTACCGCACAGAAACGCGCCCAGTCGCTATCGGACGTTTCGCTGTCGGTTTCAGCGGTCGGCGCCGAAACGCTCGCCAGTTCGAATACGGCCGGCATCGAATCGCTGCAAAATCTGGTGCCGACGATCAGCTTCGGCAATGACTTCAATTTCGCCAAGCTGTTTATCCGCGGTATCGGCCTCAACAGCTCGCTGCCCGGCGTTGACCCTTCGGTCGCACTCCATGTCGACGGAGCCGTTGTATCGCTGGCGCAGGCCCAGCTTGGCTCGATGTTCGACCTTGAGCGCGTCGAGGTGCTGCGCGGGCCGCAGGGCACGCTTTACGGGCGCAATGCGACCGGCGGCGCGGTCAACCTGATTACCGCCAAGCCTACCGATGAAATCCAAGGCTATGCTCGCCTGACCGTTGGCGGTCCCGACCTCAACCTGGTTGGCGAGGCGGCCGTAGGCGGGCCTCTGACCGAAAAGATCCGTGGGCGCCTGGCGTTCCGGGCGGTCAAGCGCGATGGCTATGGCATCAACGAATTGACCGGCAACGACATCGACAATGCCAATCAGTTTTCCACCCGTGCACATCTGGAATTCCTGCCGACCGAGACGCTCTCGATCCTGCTGACCGGAGAATATCACAGCGAAGACGATCGCTCCTACGCGATCAAGTTCCGCGAGGTATCGTTTCCCGGGGTTCTGGATGACGCCATTGCCGCAAACGACAGCCTGAGCGCGCTTGGCCAGCGCACCAACGCCGATGGTTCGCCCGCCAGTTTTTCCAGCAATCCGCGCAATCTGCGCACCAATTTCGACCCGATCAACAACCGCGATCAATGGGCGCTGACGGGGCTGGTAACGCTTGAGGCCGGCGACGCGCTGACCATCAAATCGCTGACCAGTTACCGTGATTTCGAAGCGATCTTCTTCCACGATTTCGACATGTCGTCTTATCTCGGGTTTCCGCTGGCTCAAACCAATGCGCTGCAACAAAGCGCCAACCACTGGCAGCCAGTGTTCCAGCATCAGTTTTCGGAGGAACTCCAGCTGAACCTTGAAACCGACCGGCTGCACGGCGTGTTTGGACTGTTCTATCTCAACGAAACTATCAATGTCGAAAACCACATCGGCTTCGATGTGTTGACCAACAGCGACCCGTTCCGCGTGCAGTTTGACGGCCGCCTGGATGTCGAGACATGGGCTGCCTTTGGCAATCTCACCTTCGATCTGTCCGAGCAATTGTCGATCAAGGCGGGGGCGCGTTACAGCTGGGAAGAGCGGCGACTGCGCAACAATACCGGGCTGGGTTCGGCAGCGCTCAACATGCTCGTTCTCGATACGCTGCAATGGGATGCGAGCAAGTCATGGAACGACTTCTCGCCCTCGCTCGGGCTCGAATTCCGCCCGAATTCCGACCTGCTCTTCTTTGCCAACTGGTCGCGCGGTTTCAAGAGCGGCACCGCGGAAATCGGTTCGACCCGGCGCCTTTCGCTGACGCAACCGTTGCCGTTTGTCGATCCGGAGAAGGTCGAGGCATTCGAGGTCGGCGTCAAGACATCGGGCGGACCGCTGCAATTCAACCTTGCTGCATTCTACCAGACGCTCAAGAACGGGCAGTTTTCCCTGACACGTCCGATCCCGACTCCTCCGTTCTTCACCAGCACGCTGACCAATGCTGCCCAATCGGAAGCTTACGGCGTCGAGCTTGAGGCTCGTTGGCGGGTAACCCCGGCATTCGTCGTCAATGCCACGGTCGCCTATCTCGATTCGGAGTTCACCGACTTCTTCTCGCGCGATCCGCTCGACCCGGCGCTGTTCGGCCCGGGCGGGGATAGCGTGCCGGCCCTCGACCTGTCGGGCAATGCCACGCGCATGTCACCGCACTGGAGCACCAATCTCGCCCCGGCTTACACGGTGGACCTGGACAATGGCGGCTCGCTTACCTTCGGCGGCAATTTCTCCTATAGAAGCAAGCAGTTCCATACCGAATTCAACGACGACCGCCTGTCGCAGGATGGCTACATCATGCTCGATGCCAACATCCTGTATGAATCACCTGACCGGGCATTCACCATCAATGTGTGGGGCAAGAACCTGACCGATGAGCTGGTCTATTCGGGAAGCTTCTCGATCTCGACCAGCCGTGCCATCGGCGGAACCCTGATGCCGCCGCGCAGCTATGGCGTCACGGTGGGGCATCGCTTCTAGAGCCTCAACCATCAGAGATGTGCGAAGAGCATAATTGGAACGGGGAGCGTGAAGCGGATTTCACGCTCCCCATTTCATTGCGGTAATCGACTTATCGGCGGAACGGCGAACGCGGCGGGATTGCTTCACCTTTTCGCATCGGGCGCCAGCCCTCAATCGCCAGCGCGTTCCTTGAGCATCAACAGTGCCGCCGCCGCGAGCAGCGAACCAGTGCCCATCACGATCGCCACGGATTGCAGGCCAAATCCGGCCTGGAACAGATAACCGGCGAGTATCGGGGCCAATGCCGAGCCGCCGCGCCCGACCCCAATGGCGAAGCCCGTGCCGGTCGCGCGAACATGCGTCGGAAACACCTTGGCGAACAACGAATAGAGGCCGACGACCGCCGAATTGGTAAACAGCCCCGCGATAGCCACTATGGCCGAGAGCGTGACAATATCGCCTGCCCCGCGGCCAAACCACACGATCATGCCCGATGAAACGAACAGCGTGAAGATGGTCAGCTTGCGCAATCCCACGCGCGTGGCCGCCAACCCGAATATCGCGCCGCCGGTGGCCCCGCCGACATTGGCCCAGGTGAGCACTCCGGCTGCCAGCTTTGCCTCGAACCCCATGTCGACGACAATCTTGGGCACCCATTTCAGGATGAAATAGAAGCTGGTGATATGCGCGAAATAGGCAAAGGTGATGAGCAATGTCGTGGCGATCATCGCAGGCCGGAATATGTCGATGATCGACCGCTTGGGTTCGGTTTCGCTGACCAGGCTCAGAGCCTGCGCCGCCGGCAGGGCGAAGCGCGCAAGCGTGCGGTTGATCCGCTCGAGCGCGCGCGGTTTCCGGTTGCGGTCAAGCAGGGCAACGCTTTCAGGTACGATCAGCCATACGATGGGGATGAACACGGCTGTGGCCACGGCGCCGAAAGCGAACACGTCACGCCATGTCCCCGTTTCCAGCAATTGCTGCACTGCCAGGCCGCCCAGAACCCCGCCAACGGGATAGCCGATGACCATCAAAGCCAGCGCCAGATTGCGCCAGCGCATGTTGGAAAACTCTGCCGCCGCGGCATTTATGGCGGCCAGCATGCCGCCGATGCCAAGCCCGGTCAGCAGCCGCCAACTGAGCAATGTAGTCAGCCCGTCAGCTTGCGATGCACCGTACATTCCCGCCGTCATCGCGATCAGGCATCCCAATATCGTGGGTCTGCGCCCCGCCTTGTCGGCAACCCCGCCCAGCGTGACCGATCCTAACGCCATGCCCAGCAGTTCCATCGACAGGAGCCAGCCCAAGGTGGCCTTGTCTAGCTGCCATTCGCTGGCAATCCCCGGTGAGGCAAAGCTGATCGACAGCACATCGAATCCGTCGAGCGCATTGAGCCCGACGGTGACCGCGATGATCGCCCATTGCCAGGCGTTCATCGGTCCATCGTCGATAATGGATTTTGCATCGCGGCGTATAGCCTCGCCTGCCATCACTCATCCCTCCCCAAACATCGATCTCGTCGCACGCGAGTCGAGCGTCTATCGCTACACCAATTGCATGCGCGCCCTAATTGCGAATCGCGCGCCGCCATTCATTCTTGCTATTCGTGGATTCTGGTGAGCAGCTCGATCAAGTGCGCCACTTCCGCATCGGTGAAGCGCGCCTTCAGCCAATTTTCGTGCTCGGCAATTGCCACCTTGGCGGTGCCGAGCATCGCGCGCCCGGAATCGGTGAGATTGAGCGTCTGCTTGCGCCCATCATCGGGCGAACGGCCCCGGACCAGAAGACCGCGGCCCTCCAGCCGGTTGATGATCGCCATCGTGGTCGCACGGTCCATCCGCATACGCTGCGCGAGTCCGGTCTGGGCAATATTGGGATGATCGTCGACCAGCCACAGCACCGAAACCTGCTTTTGCGTCAAATCCAGTGCGGCGAACGTCTCGGAAAAGTGACGATAGACGGCGCCATGCGCCAGGCGGATATGAAAGCCCACGATGTTGCGGATTTCACCGATGTCCTCGTCGCCCTCAACATGCGGGGTGGTCGGCACCAGTGTCTCTTGTGCACTTTTCATTTCTGCCTCAACGCATTGCCGGTCATTGTCGGTACAACATACAATATCCGTCTGTCGAGCAAGAGTCGGCCAGGGCACTGCGTCCGTCACCGCAGGTCTATGTAATGGCATCAGTCCCTAGCCACGTTCCAGCATGATCGCCGCTCCAGCCATGCCGTTGGCCAGCGCGCCGCGTTTTTCGACGCGGACCTCGGAGCGGCGAACCCCGGCATAGCCGATCAACCTGTATGCCAGCCGATGCACAAACGTCTCGATGAGCGCGACGCCTTCATCCGCCAGCTCCCGGCATTCATCGACGATCCGGTTGTAATCGAGCGTCGCGGCAAGATCGTCGGACAGCGGCGGATCGATAGTAAGCCTGACGGATATGTTGAGCGACTGGCGATGCAGCCGTTCATGCGCGTGCACTCCGATGAAGGCTTCGACCCGGATATCGTCGACCGATACGGTCTGCGATACGATGCGCGTGTCAGCCATATTCACATTCCCGCGCCATCGCCGCCATCTGCGCCGCACGCGCAGTGTTGGCCATCAGACAGGCAATCGTCATCGGGCCGACGCCGCCTGGCACAGGTGTGACTGCGGCGGCATGGTCCATCGCGCCAAAGCATGTGTCGCCGACGATACGGGTTTTCCCCGAGGCATCGACAACCCGGTTTATCCCGACATCGATGACGGTTGCACCGGGCTTGACCCAGCTCCCCCGCACCAACCCGGCATGCCCCGCCGCGACGACGACAATATCGGCCTTGCGCACGATATCGGCGAGGTTCCGCGTTTCGATATGCGTGACCGTCACCGTGCATTCGCGTTCGAGCAGCAGCAGCGCCACGGGTTTGCCAACGATGTTCGATTTGCCGATGACAACGGCGTCCAGCCCGCGAAAATCGGGGATCACGCTATCCAGCAGCATCATGCAGCCGAGCGGAGTGCACGGAACCAGGCCGCCGCCGGCAGTCGTCAGGCGTCCGACGTTGACCGGGTGGAAACCGTCCACGTCCTTTTCCGGCGCGATAGCATCGAGGACAGGCTGGGCATCGAGGTGTTTCGGTAACGGCAGCTGGACCAGAATGCCGTGCACATCGCCGTCACGATTGAGCGCGTCGACCAGCGCCATCAGGTCACGCTGGGTAGTAGTCGCGGGCAAGCGGTGCTCGCGCGAGGCAATGCCGACCTTCTTGCAGGCCTTCAGCTTGTTGCGGACATAGATGTCGCTGGCTGGATCATCGCCGATCAGCACGACCGCCAGTGCGGGATGCAGGCCGTGGCGGGCACGCAGCTCGCACACATTGTTTGCAACACTGTCCAGCAGGCGCCCCGCCATGGCGCGCCCGTCGATGATATTCGCCATGCCTTCACGAGATCCCCAAGAACCACATATTGTAAGTATTACATACAATATGTCAGTGGACCTCGCCAGCCCCTATTTGCAGTATCTCGCGCAGGGAAGGGCAACGGGGGGCGTCACGGTATGCACAATTATGGTCAGGACCCGGTCGCCCGCTCTGCCGTCATACCGGCAGGCCGACATAGTTTTCGGCTATCACCATCTGCGCCGCGCGGCTCGAGGCGATATAGTCGAGCTCGGCAACCTGCATCCGCCTCTCGAACGGACCATCGTCGGGGAAGCGGTGCATCAGATTGGTCAGCGACCAGCTAAACCGTTCGGACTTCCACACGCGGGCCAACGCCTTGTCAGAATAACCGGCAATCGCGTCAGCGTCATTGTGCCGGAAATAGGCGGTCAGGGCATCGCACAGATAGTGGACGTCAGAGGCAGCCAGGTTGAGCCCCTTGGCGCCTGTTGGCGGAACAATATGCGCGGCGTCGCCGGCCAGCATCAGGCTGCCGTGACGCATCGGCTCGAACACGAACGAGCGCAGCGGCGCGATGCTTTTCTCGATCGAGGGTCCGCGCGTCATCCCTGCTGCGGCGTCAGGCCCCAGGCGGATCGCCAGTTCGTCCCAGATGCGGTCATCAGGCCAATCCTCGATCTTTTCCGTCAACGGCACGTCGATATAATAGCGGCTGCGCTGCATAGAACGCATCGATGCCAGTGCAAAACCGCGCTCATGATTGGTGTAGATCAGCTCGTGATTGCACGGCGGAACGTCTGCCAGAATGCCCAGCCAGCCAAAGGGATAGACCCGTTCGAACGGGCGGCCGACACTGTCAGGTATCGCTGCGCGCGAGGGGCCGTAGAAACCGTCGCAGCCGCAGATGAAGCGCGCGTCGATACGATGGCCCGTGCCGTCCGCGGAATAGGTGATATAGGGCGCATCGCCCTCGATATCATGTAGGGCGACATCCTCCGCCTCATAGATGACCTCAAGCCCGCGCCCGGGCGCCGCATCCATCAGATCGCGCGTGATCTCGGTCTGCCCATAAACCATCACCTTGCGGCCGGTAAGTTCGGCAAGATCGATCCGCACCAGCCGCTCGCCATCGGCCAGGTTGAAGCCGTTGTGCCACAGGCCTTCGGCATTCATGCGCGCGTCCAGGCCAAGCCGTGTCATGAGGTCGGTCGCCACCGTTTCGAGCACGCCGGCACGAATGCGCGACAGCACATAATCGGGGGTTTGCCTCTCGAGCACCACGCAGGCGATCCCTTCGGCGCGCAGCAGATGGCCAAGCAGAAGACCGGCCGGGCCTGCCCCGATGATGACAACATCCGTACGCATGGTCATAACTGTCCTTCAAGCTGGTGGAGTACCCGGTAGCAGGGCATGACATCGGCAACGCTGGAAAGCGGCGAACGGCCTTCACGGATCGCGGCGACAAATTCGCGGTCTTGCAGTTCGATGCCATTGTTTGAAACCGCCACGCCCGACAGGTCGACCGGTCCCTCGCGCCCTGTGACGAGGTCGTCATAGCGCGCGATATAGGTTCCGCTGTCGCCGATGTACCGGAAGAAGGTGCCCAGCGGCCCGTCATTGTTGAACGACAGCGACAGAGTGCAGATCGCGCCGCACTCGCTCTGGAGCTGGATCGACATGTCCATTGCGATGCCCAGCTCAGGATGGAGCGGCCCCGCGATGGCATTGGCCTTGACGATGGGGCCGGCCTGCCAGGCGAAAAGGTCGACCGTATGCGCGGCATGGTGCCACAGCAGGTGGTCGGTCCACGAGCGCGCCTCACCCTTGGCGTTCATGTTCTGGCGGCGAAAGAAATAGGTCTGCACGTCCATCTGCTGGATAGCCAGATCACCCGCCACGATCCGGCGATGGACCCATTGGTGCGACGGGTTGAAGCGCCGCGTGTGGCCAACCATGCAGGTTAGGCCGGTTTGCTCGGCCTTGGTCAGAACCGCCTCTGCATCGGCGAGGCTGTCCGCCAGCGGAATCTCGATCTGGACATGCTTGCCCGCGTCCATGCAGGCGATGGCCTGCTGCGCGTGCATCTGCGTGGGCGTGCACAGGATCACCGCGTCAACGTCGTCGCGCGCGAGCGCATCCTCGAGCCGGGTCGAACTGTGCCTTGCTCCATATTTTTCCGCGACAGTGGCAGCCTGTTCTCCCGTTCGGCTGATGATCGAAACGATTTCCACTCCGTCGATGTTCATCAGACCGTCGAGGTGCTTTTCGCCAAAGGCGCCGGCGCCCGCCAGTGCGATTCTCATCATGCTGGCTCCAGAACGATGTGGCCGATTGCGGTATTGCTGCATGGAACATGATAGAACCGGCGCAGCGCCTTTGTCTGCCTGCCCAGCGCCCCGCGCATGATCAGCCACATCACCATTTCGATGCCTTCGCTACCGGTTTCGCGCAGGTATTCGATGTGAGGGATATGGCGCAGGGCATCGCTGTCGCCGACGAGGCCATCGAGGAACATGTTGTCCCATTCCTGGTTGATCAGGCCGGCGCGCGGTCCCTGGATCTGATGGCTCATGCCCCCCGTTCCCCAGATCTGCACGTTGAGGTCTTCCGGGAAGCTTTCGACCGCGCGCTTGATCGCCTCGCCCAACGCCCAGCAGCGATTGCCGGAGGGCGGCGGATAGGTGACGACGTTCACCGCCAGCGGCACGACCTTGACCGGCCATTTGTCGGGCTGGCCGAACATCATCGACATGGGCACGGTCAAACCATGGTCAACGTCCATTTCGTTGACCACGGTCATGTCGAACTCGTCGAGAATCAGGCTCTGAGCGATATGCCAGGCGAGGTCCGGATGCCCCTCGACCACCGGCACCGGGCGCGGCCCCCAGCCCTCGTCGCAAATGTTGAATCGCTCGCCGCAACCGATCGCGAAGGTCGGTATGATCTTCATGTCGAAGAACGATGCGTGATCGTTGTAAACCAGGATCACGACGTCGGGTTTCTCACGGGCTTCCCATTCGCGCGTCCATTCGTAGCCGTCGAAAATCGGCTTGAAATAATCGTCCTGGGTCTTTCCCTGGTCGACCGCCACGCCGAGCAGCGGAACATGGCTGGAGGCTACACCTGCGACTATCTTGGCCATATCAGTTTCCTTGCTCGATCGAGCGCACGCCCTCGGGCGAGCGGCCACCGGCATTCATCATTGCCTTGTATTGTTCGAAGGTCATGTCGGTCATGGAACTGACTGCTTCGGCGAAACTCAGCCCGTCGGTCGAAAATAACTTCGACAGGAAATAGACGTTGCCGCCCAGGTCGAGCATTCGGTTGTAATCGCGAGCGAGCACCGCCTGCTTCTGCTCCTCGGTCAGCGGCCATCCATCCAGATAGGCGCGCTCGCCAGCCTTGAAGCGGGTGCGGTTTTCCGGCTTCATAAGGCTCATCGCAAACTGGTTCAGGTGATAGCCCTTGCGCGCGCGCGCAGCGGTGTAAACGCGCGTACCGGGGATGTCGTCGAACTGGGCGAGGTATTCGTGAATGGACTGTTTGCCCAAGGTGCCGCTCATAACCCCTTCTCCTTCAACAGCGTATCAAGGCGGGGAAAAACACGCCTTGCATTGCCTTCGTAGATGGCATGGCGCTGCTCAGCGGTGATCGCCAACGCATCGACATAGCGCTTGGTGTCGTCGAAATAATGCCCGGTCTGCGGGTCGATTCCGCGCACCGCACCCACCATTTCGCTGCCGAACAGGATGTTCTTCGTCTCGATCACGTCGGCCAGCAGGTCGATGCCGGGCTGGTGATAGACGCAGGTGTCGAAATAGACGTTGTTCATGACGTGCCCGGCCAGATCCGGCTTCTTCAGCATGTCGGCGAGGCCCCGGTAGCGGCCCCAGTGATAGGGAACAGCGCCTCCGCCGTGCGGAATGATGAAACGCAGCGTGGGAAAATCGGCAAATAGATCGCCCTCGATCAGTTGCATGAAGGCAATTGTGTCAGCGGCGATATAGAATGCGCCGGTGGCATGCAGCCCGGGATTGCAGCTGCCCGAAACGTGGATCATCGCGGGCACGTCCAGTTCGACCATCTTCTCGTATATCGGATACCAGTAGCGATCGGTCAGCGGCGGCAGCTTGAAATGCCCGCCGCCAGGATCGGGGTTGAGATTGCAACCGACAAATCCAAGCTGCGTGACGCAGCGCTCCAGCTCGGCCACCGACGCAGCCAGATCGGCCTCGGGCGATTGCGGCAGCATGCACACACCGACGAAGCTATCGGGGAACAATTGCGTGACCCGGTAGATGAGGTTGTTGCAATGCCGCGCCCATTCGGCGCTCACCGTCTGATCGCCGACGTGATGCGCCATGGCCGAAGCGCGCGGCGAGAAGATCGTCAGGTCGGCGCCGCGTTCGCGGACCAGGCGGAGCTGGTTTTCTTCGATCGTCCGGCGGATTTCGTCATCGGAAATGTCGGGATAGGGCGGGGGATCGCGTCCATCCTTGAACGCTGCCTTCTGCTCCTCACGCCACAGGCTGTGCGCTTCGGGCGCGGTGGTGTAATGGCCATGGCAATCGATGATCAAAGTCATTGAGCCAACCCCCTCTGGCGGACGATTGTGCCGTGAGTCATCAGGGGTTCGACGCCGAGCGCCTCCAGCGTTTTCGCAACCTCTTCCATTTCGTCGGCCCGGCGCTGACCATGCATGGCCATCCGTTCGAGATTATATGCCGCCCTTTGCGGCCAATCCTCTCCCAGTGAAGCCAGGACCTCGTCGGCAACGTCGGCACTTCGGGCGGCCAGTACCATCTCGGCGGTGAGCGCCTCGATGCCCTTGACCATGACCGAACGGAGCATCTTGATGGTCGAGGCGCGACCGACGTCGCTGCCGACAATGCGGATATTGGAAAAACCCAGGACGCTCAGTACCGTGGCGGCATCGTCTGCATGGGGACCCGAAAGCAGCACAGGGACCGCCAGCACTGCAGGCTGCACCGGCGCCATGATGGCAGCATCGACATAGCGCCCGCCAGCAGCCTCGATCACCTCGGCAGCGCGGCGTTTGGTGTCAGGCGCGACCGAATTCATGTCGATCCACAGCGCGCCAGGCGCAAGGAAGCGTGCGCAATCGCTTGCTGCCTGCAAGGCGCTTGACGCTGTCACAAGGCTGAGCACCGCCCGCGCCCCTGCAAGCGCCTCTGCGGCGCTGTCGTGGCCAGCCGCTCTGGTATCAGCAAAGACCGCGCGCATCGCGCCGCGTGTTGCCGGATCATCGGTCTTGCTGTCGTAGGCGTTCAGCGGTGCCGAGATAGCACCGGCGAACGCCGAACCCGCTTCCCCAAAGCCGATGAATGTCGTCGCCGCGATCATGCGACTTGAACTATGGCACCGCACAACAGGCGGCAAATCGAATTAGCAATCCAGCTATAATATTTAGCTAAGCGACGATTTAAGCAGTTCGACGAAGCGGGCTTGTGCCGGGGTCGGTCGCCACCTGGCGCGCGAAGTCATGCCGATCGTCCGCCGCAGCATTTGGGTTGGTGCGGCAATCTTGATGAGCCAGCCTGCCTCGAGTTCGAGCACCGCCTGGTCCGGCGACAGCATGGTCAGCATGTCGCTGTCGAGCAACATCTGGCGGATGGTGATCACCGATCCGCATTCGATCGGAACCTGCGGAGTCGCGACGCAGTTATGGCTGAACATCTTTTCCCAAAGCGTGCGCAGCGGCGTGCCATGCGCCGAGATGGTCCACGAATAGGCAGACAGCGCATTGATATCGACCTGGCTCACCCCGGCAAGCGGGTGGTCGGCGCGCGCAAGGACGACCGGCTGATCGTCAAACAATCTGCATTGTTCGACATCGTCGCCCAGCGGCACTTCGCGCAGTGCGCCCAGCAACAAGTCGATGTCGCCATCGCGCAAGGGTTCTATCAATTCGGCGTGCGACCCCTCGACGATCCGGATCTTCACGCCGGGATATTCGCGGTGAAATCCCATCACGGCGGCCGGCAGCAGCCTGGCCCGGCAAAGCGGCATCGCTCCAATCGTGATGCGACCGACTTCGCGGCCGCGCAGGCTGCAAACTTCCGACAATCCGGCAGAAAGCTCAGCCCGCGCCAGCCGGAACGAGCGCAGCGTCCGCCGCCCGCCTGGAGTAATGGCAACTCCCTTGCCCCTGCGTTCGACCAGAGCGCGGCGCAGCGCGATGGCAAGATCTCCGACCGCGCGGTGCAGCGTCGGTTGGGACAGGCCCGTTGCCGCGCTGGCCCCGGCATAGCTTCCGGCATCGGCCAGTTCGATCAGCGCACGCATTTGCGCCATCGTGACGCGCGGCGATGCGATATGGCGCAGCGCGTCCTCTACGCGCCGCGCGAACAGCCTTGCCGCATCGGTCGCGACCATCCCGCCCTGGCTGCGTTCGAACATCGTTTCACCGATCAATCGCTCGAGCTTTGCCAACGCCTGCGTCACCGCGGGCTGCGTCAAACTGATTTCCTGCGCCGCCGCCGAGAGGCTACCTAACCGCACTGTGGCTGCGAAAGCTGCCAGGTGGCGCAAGTTGAAGGCCCATATCTCCATCGCATTAAATTAGCCCATGCTTATGGAATGGGACAAGCGTTGAATCGCAACACTCCGCTTCGCGTCTGCGGTTGACTGGCGTGCAGCAATTTGACAGGTCCGACCAACACCGGTTTGAGAGGGCCATGCTCATGACTATCGATCTCGCCAGGATCAGGGCGATTGACGTCCATGTCCATGCCGACGTGTCATGCCACGATCCCGAAGACCCCGTGATGGGCCGGTTTTTCGACGCTGCCAGCGCCTATTTCAAGGCCCCGCGCGAACGGCCGAAGATCCCGGAAATAATCGAAATTTATCGTGAGCAGCAGATTGCGTTCTGCCTGTTCACGGTCGACTGCGAGAGCAGCCTCGGCGCGCGGCGCGTGTCCAATTACGAAATCGCGGAAATAGCGGCTGCGAACGCCGATATCTGCATCCCCTTCGCCAGCATCGATCCGCGCAAGGGCAAGCTGGGCGCCCGCGAGGCGCGCGACCTCGTCGAAAATCATGGCGTGCGGGGGTTCAAATTCCACTCGATCATGCAGGACATCGACCCTTCCGACCCAATCGCCTATCCGATCTATGAAGTAATCGCCGAACATCGCCTGCCCGCCATTTTTCACACCGGCCATTCGGGAATGGGCACGGGGATGCGCGGCGGCGGCGGAGTGCGGCTGAAATGGGGCCGCCCGATGCTGATCGACGATGTCGCGGTCGATTTCCCCGACATGAAGATCATCCTCGCGCATCCCAGTTGGCCGTGGGTGGATGAAAGCCTGTCGATGGCGCTGCACAAGGAAAATGTGTTTATCGACCTGTCGGGCTGGAGCCCCAGGTATTTCGCGCCGCAGATCATCCAGTATGCCAACACCCAGTTGCGCGACAAGATGCTGTTCGGTTCCGATTTCCCGCTGATTCACCCGGCGAAATGGATCGAGGCGGCCAAAGCTGTCGGCTTCAGGGACGATGTGCTGCCGGCGATCATGAAGGACAATGCGGCAAAACTGCTGGGTCTCGGTTGAATGATTCGTCCGGCCACCGAAACTCAAACACCGGAAAGATAGACCTTGGCTACATTCGTCCTGATTCATGGTTCATGGCACGGCGGCTGGTGCTTTGATGAAGTGCGCACTTTGCTGGAAGCGGAAGGGCACGAGGTTCTCACCCCCGACCTACCCGGCATGGGCGGCAACGAGGCGGAGCTGCGCGCAGCAACCTTACAGGCGTGGGCCGATTTCGCTGTCAGCTTGTGCCGCAGCGCGGCGCAGCGCCCGGTGATCCTTGCCGGACATAGCCGGGGCGGCCTGGTCGTGAGCCAGGCGGCTGAAACCGCGCCCGAAGCCATCGACGCACTGGTCTATATCTGCGCGATGATGCTGCCCGATGGTGTGTCGCGCGCCGATTTCAAGGCGATGGAGGAGCCCAACCCCAATTTCGACGCGATCATCGCCGCAGTGCATGACGGCGCAGGGACCGTGGTCGACCCTTCGCGCGCGGGCAACGTCTTCGCGCAATTGTCGCCGCCCGCGCTGGTCGAAAGCGCGATGGCGCGGCTTGTCGCCGAACCGCATGGTCCGCGCTCGACAAAGTTGCGGCTGACCGCCGAACGCTGGGGGAGCTTGCCGCGAACATATGTCGAATGCACGGCAGATCGCACCATCCCCATCGCCAGCCAGCGCAAGATGCAGGCGATGTCTCCCGGTGCGCATGTGGTCACGCTCGATGCCGACCATTCCCCCTTTCTGTCGCGTCCGCACGATCTCGAGGCGGCGCTGATCGGGGCGATTCCGGGCGAAGTCAGTCCTTGAACACAACCGTCCGGTTGCCATTCATGAACACCCGGTCCTGAAGCTGCCAGTGCACCGCCTGCGCCAGCACCCGGCGTTCGATGTCGCGACCCTTGCGCACCAGATCCTCGGGGCTGTCGGAGTGGCTGATCTCCTCGACATCCTGGTGGATGATCGGCCCCTCATCGAGGTCTGCGGTCACATAATGCGCGGTCGCGCCGATCATCTTGACGCCGCGTGCATGCGCCTGGTGATAGGGCTTGGCACCCTTGAACCCGGGTAGAAAGCTGTGGTGGATATTGATGCAGCGCCCAGAAAGGAATGCGGCAAGATCGTCGGACAGTATCTGCATGTAACGCGCAAGCACCACCAGCTCGGTGCCGCTATCGCTAACCAGCTGCATGATCCGCTGTTCCTGCTGCGGCTTGGTCTCGCTGGTAACCGGGAAATGGTGATAGGGAATATCGCCAATCAGCGAGATGTTGAGCGCCTCGCGCGGGTGGTTGCCGACAATCGCCACGACATCCATCGGCAATTCGCCGATCCGGTGGCGGTATAGCAAATCCCCCAGGCAATGATCGAACCTGCTGACCATCAGCACAACCTTGCGCCGCGTTCCTGAGGCGCGCACCGCCCAGTCCATCCGCGCTGACGAGGCGAGCGGCGCAAAGGCACCGCGCAACGCTTCGACACTGCGGCCATCGGCAAGCGCAAAGGCGATCCGCATGAAGAACCGCTTCCCCGCCTGATCGTTGAACTGCTGCGAATCGAGGATATTGCCGCCGTTGTCGGCCAGCAAGCGCGCCACATCGGCCACCAGGCCGGGACGGTCCGGGCAGGACAGGTTCAGCACATGGCCGGAAACACTCATGGAAAACTCCTCTTGATCGCTGGCGAAACTTTTTGTTTGTGTTGCATACAAAAATGCCTATGGTTCAGGCAACAGGTTTTCTGCGGTATTTTGCAAGTTGGGGAGATAGAAATGGCAGCTCGCAATCTGGAGCAAGTGCTGGCCGCTGCCGGCAACACCGTCAACATGCTGCGCAATTCGCAGCTTGGCGCTTATGTTTATCCGGTAGTTGCGCCCGAATTTTCCAACTGGCGCAGCGAGCAGTGGGCCTGGCAGCACAGCGCAGTTTTGTTCGACCAGTCGCACCATATGGTCAACCTCTATATCCGCGGGAAGGACGCACTCAAACTGCTCAGCGACACGATGGTCAATTCGGTCCAGGGTTGGGGCGTCAACAAGGCCAAGCAATATGTCCCCACCACCCCTTATGGGCACGTCATAGGTGACGGCATCATCTTTTGGGAGGCGGAACAGAGCTTCACCTATGTCGGGCGTGCACCTGCTGCGAACTGGCTGCGCTTTCAGGCAGCGACCGGCGGTTATGACGTCGAGATCGAGCACGACGATCGTTCGCCGATGCGCCCGATGGGCAAGCCCGTCACCCGCACATGCTGGCGATTCCAGATTCAGGGCCCGAATGCGTGGGCCATCATCGAAAAGCTGCACGGCGGCCCGCTCGAGCAACTACGCTTCTTCAACATGTCCACAATGAACATCGCGGGCAAGACGATCCGCACCCTGCGTCACGGCATGTCGGGCGCGCCGGGGCTGGAAATCTGGGGCCCTTATGAAGAGCAGGAAGAGGTCCGCGCGGCCATCCTGGAGGCGGGCAAGGAATTCGGCATGGTCCCCTGCGGCAGCCGCGCCTATCCGTCGAACACGCTCGAATCGGGCTGGATCCCCTCGCCGCTGCCCGCCATCTATACCGGCGACAAACTCAAGCCCTATCGCGAATGGCTCGGCGCCGACAGCTATGAGGCGACCGGCTCGATCGGCGGCTCGTTCGTATCGGACAATATCGAAGATTATTACCTCAACCCCTGGGAACTGGGTTACGGCCCGTTCGTCAAATTCGACCATGATTTCCATGGCCGCGAAGCGCTCGAAGCGCTCGATCCTGCGCAGCAGCGCGCCAAGGTGACACTGGCGTGGAACCCGGAGGACATGGCGAAGATCATGGCCTCGCTGTTCGACCCCGACGGCGACCAGTATAAATTCTTCGATGTGCCCTTGGCCAATTATGCATCGTCCAACTACGACCGGGTAGTCGATGCGGGCGGGCGCACCGTCGGCCTGTCGATGTTCACCGGCTATAGCTATAATGAAAAGCAGGCGCTCTCGCTGGCGACCATCGATCACGAAATCCCCATCGGTACCGAATTGCGCGTTGTCTGGGGCGAGGAGGGCGGCGGCACCACCAAGACGACGGTCGAGCGGCACAAGCAGATCGAGGTCCGCGCCGTGGTCAGCCCCGTGCCCTACAGCCGGGTCGCGCGCGAAGGCTATCATCAGGGCTGGCGTACCCAGCGCTGATCCCGATCCTTTCTGACGGGGAGGGCCGGATGGCCGCACCGCTGATACACCCCAATTGGGCGCGCCCGCCGATCGGGATAACCGAAGGCTATTCGCTCGAAATCACGGCGAAAGATGTCGCGGCGCTGCGCGAAGCGGCTCCGCTGATTCCCGCCGATACGCCCGTCGCGATCACATTCCTACCGGGCGAGGAAGCGCACGCGCGCGTCGCAGCGGCGGTGGCTGTGCGCGAGCTTGGTTTCGAACCGATGCCGCATTTTTCGGCGCGGCGGATCGTCTCACACGACGAATTTGAGAGCTATCTTGCGGCGGTGGCGCGCGAGGCCGAGGTGCGGCGCTGTTTCATCGTCGCGGGTGACCCGCCCGAACCGCAGGGGCCGTTCTTTGACACCTCCGCGTTGATCGCAACCGGAGCGTTCGAGCGGGCAGGTATCAAGGCGATCGGCGTCGGCGGCCACCCCGAAGGCCATCCGGTGATGTCGCGTCAGCAATGCTGGGACGTGCTCGAATGCAAGCTGGCGGATATCGAGCGGCGCGGCATGGCGCCGCTGGTGGTGACGCAGTTCGGTTTCGACCCCGACGCTTTCCTCGCCTGGCTCAAGGAAGCGCGTCTGCGCGGGATCGACACGCCTGTGCGCATCGGCATTCCGGGGCCTGCGGGGATCAAGACATTACTGCGCTTCGCCGCGCGCTGCGGCGTTGGCGCATCTGCCAGCGTCATGATGAAATATGGCGCGTCGATCACCAATCTGCTCGGCAGCGCCGGGCCGGACAGGCTGGTTGACGCCTATGCCGCCAATCTCGGCGAGGAACATGGGCGGGTGCGGCTGCATTTCTATCCCTTCGGCGGGATTGGCAGAACGATCAGGTGGATCGTCGATTACAATGAACTGCATGGCTAGGCCGCAGCCATCATGGAACACCCCGTTTTTCCGGCTAGCTCTCCATCAACAGGACCGGCTTGATCACCGCCCCGCTTTCCGATGCATGGACGGCCTGCTCGATCTCGCCGAACGGATAGATTTGCACCAGTTTTTCCAGCGGTAACTGGCCCGCGCGGTAATAGGCGACCAGTTCGGGGATGAAGCGTTTCGGGTCGATCCCGCCTTCGACCACGCCGATTATCCTGCGCCCCCTGCTCATCACGCTGGCCGGCTCCAACGGGAAGGTCTGGCCGTCGGGATATGCTGCCGCGAGCGCGAGCGTACCCCTTGCCGCGAGCAGGTCCACCGCCTGCGCCAACAACGCTGGCGCTCCGGTCGTATCGATAATGTAATCGAACGGCCCCGCCAGTGCATCCATCGCGCAGGCAGTTTCGGTGGCGCCGAGCGAACGGCCCAGCTCGAGCCGGTGAGCATGCCGGTCGAGCAGGGCGATACGCGAAGCTCCGGCAATCCGGGCCGCCATTATCGCCGAAAGCCCCACCGCCCCTGCACCCAGGACCGCGATCGATTGCCCCGCCTGCACTTGCAGCGTCTTGAGCACAGTGCCTGCGCCGGTCTGGATCCCGCAGCCAAGCGGGGCGAGCATGGCAAGCGGCAGGTCGGCATCGACCTTCACCACGTTGCCTTCATGGGCAAGCGCGTATGTGGCGAAGGAGGACTGGCCGAATATGTTGCTGCCAATCTGCTCATCCGCGCGCCAGAGGCCTCCCTCTCCGGGGCTCTGACCACCCAGAAAATTTCGAGGGAAGAATTCCGCACAGTAACCCGGTTGGTGGTCGTCGCAGGCCGGACACGCACCGCACGATGCGAAACTGAGCAGCACGGCGTCCCCCGGCGCAACCGACGCAACGCCTTGCCCCAACGCCTCGACGATCCCGGCGCCCTCGTGCCCCAAAACGCAAGGAAACGGCACTGGCAAGCCACCATCGCGCATGACCATGTCGGTGTGGCAGACGCCGCAGGCGACGATCCGCATCCGCACCTGGCCCGGCCCGGGCGGGTCCATCCGCACCTGCGCGAAGTGGAATGGCCCGCCCGGTTGTTCGATGATCGCCGCCTGAATGGCGATCGCGTCCGTCATCAGAATTCGAACCCGAAGCGCGCATACCATTCGCGCCGTCGATTATAGGTTCCGAAGATTGCACCCGCCGCGACATTGGCGCCGCCCGATGTGATATAGCGGTCCTTGGTCAGGTTGGTGCCCCCGAAGGTCAGCGACCAGCGGCCTTCGGGCTCGCGATAGCTGACGCTGGCGTTGACCTGATCGCTGGCCGGACGGCGCAACAAGAAAGTGCGGCCGGTATCGTTCCACGCGCTGCTGGTGTGGCTCCAGTCGCCCAGAAACACCAGCGATGCTCCGTTGGCCAGAGGCGCCTCGTAACGCGGCGCGACACTCAGCTTCCACTCCGGCGTCTTGGGCAGATCGCCGCCCACCAGCGTGCCCGCCTGGAAGGGGGTCACCCCACCGACCACCGCAGCCGCCGCCGACACCGACGTGTAATAGGCATCGACATAGCCAAGCGCAGTGTTGATCGTCAGCCCGTCAACCGGCGCCGCGATCGCCTCGAGTTCGAAGCCCTTGATCTGCGCGTCACCGGCGTTGGCGATGGTCGGCGATGTGCCGATCTGGATGTTGAGCTGGATCCCGGTGTAATCGGTGGTGAAGGCAGCGGCGTTGAGCTGAAGGCGGCGATCAAGCAGCGTCGATTTCACGCCCGCCTCCCAAGTCGTGGCCTTCTCTTCGTCGAAGTCGGGAGCAACCGCACCTTGCGGGTTGGTCAGGCGTGTGGTCCAGCCACCGGTCTTGTAGCCCTTGGACCAGCTGGCGTAGAGCATGACATCGTCGTTCGGGTGGATCTGCACGCCCGCCTTTGGCGAGAAATTGCTGAACGACTTGCGGTTGACGCCGGGAACATAGACCCTGACCGGATTGGTCGGATCGGGGTATCCGAGCGCCGCGAAGCACGGCGGCCCGCCCGCGGCCTGCGGCGGTGCCAGCGGGAAATCGCCGAACGGGAAGACATTGCCATCGGCATCCGCGCAGCCGAACAGCTTGTAGTTGAAACCATTGAGTTCCTGCTGACCGCCTTCAAAGCGCTTCTTTTCATCCGTGTAGCGCCCACCCAGGGTGAAGCTGACCAGATCAATCGGGCGATAGTCGATCTGCCCGAAGAAGGCATAGTTCTTGGTCTTGAGATCGTTCGGCCCGTCAACCTGGATCAGTCCTTCGGCGAAGGTCACGAAATCGTGTAGGTCACCGGCCTCCTCGAAGTAGTAGCCACCCAGCACGAAGTTCAGTTTCTCGTCGAGCGCGTTGCCCAGCAGCTGCAATTCCTGGCTCAACTGCCACTGGTTCATGGTGAAGCTGAGCTGGAGGAAATTGAGCGGGGAGCCGTCGGCATCGAGGCCGGCATTCCAGGCCAGTTCGCGATAGGCGGTGATCGACTTGAGCGCGATGCTGTCGGACAGGTCGAAGTCGACCACCCCGGCAAGCCCCCAGGTCTCAAGGTGCGAATAGCTGTTGCCACTGGCATAGCTGGTATCGGGATCG
This sequence comes from Sphingomonadales bacterium BRH_c42, assembly GCA_001516125.1. GTDB lineage: Bacteria > Pseudomonadota > Alphaproteobacteria > Sphingomonadales > Sphingomonadaceae > Erythrobacter. The sequence continues at coordinate 16,141 of LOEX01000132.1, read as the reverse complement.
GCGATCAGATAGCGGCTATCCCACGGCAGGCGATCGTTCGCCGGATTGCCATCGACATTCACGCTTGCATAGCTTGGCAGCTGGAATTGCGGATTGAACTGGGTGCCCGCGACGCCGCACAATGCACCGGCAGAGCGCGCCGCGATTTCCGCCGAGGTGGCGCCGATGCAGAAGTTGTAGAGGCCCGCGAACAGGAAGCCGGTGGTGCCGGTGGGATCGAAGGCGGTGCCCGGAAGGTTGAACGCAGGGTCGCCAGCGAAATTGCCCGGAACGAACTCGGTCGTGCCCAGCAGCTTGTTGGCCGTTGTACCCTTATCGCGCGAATAGTCGCCCGACACGGTCACACGCAGCGCGCCGCCGTTATCCCATTTGAGCTTGCCACGCAGGTTCCAGTTGTCGTTGACACCCTCGCGCGAAGCGCTGTCAAAGCCGGCCGCCGAAAAGGCGGTAAAGGACGGTGCATTGTTGGCGCGCTGATCGGGAAAGGGAATGCGCTTGAGATAGCCGTCGCGCGTCTGGACGCCGAAGCTGACGATCGAAGAAAGACTGTCGGTGATCGGCAGATCGACCGATCCGCGCGCCTTGAACAGATTGCCGCTGCCGGTGGTGATGTCCCCGCGCACGGCAAAGACGTCGCCCGGTTCACGCGTGACGATCGAGATAGCCCCGCCGATGGTGTTGCGACCGAACAGCGTGCCTTGCGGGCCCTTGAGCACCTCGACCCGCTCGACATCCATCAGGTCCTGGTTCGCGCCGACTGTCCGCGCAAGATAAACGCCATCGAGATAGATGCCGACGCCCGGATCGATGTTGAAGGCGAAATCGTCCGAACCGATCCCGCGAATATAAGCCGACAGCACCGACGGCGATCCGGAGAATGGTGTGCCCGCATCGAGGTTCACATTGGGCGCGATTGCCGAAAGCTGCGCCACGCTGCCAACTGCGCGTTCCTGCAGGGCTTCGGCAGTAAAGGCGGAAATCGCGATGGGGACATCCTGGACGTTTTCGGCGCGCTTTTGCGCGGTCACCAGGATTTCCGCGATGCCGGCTGTATCCTGTTCGGCGTCAACCGCCTGATCGGTGCCGACATCTTGCGCCATGGCCGGAGCCGTCGCCAACATGGTCGAACCAAGCAGCAGAATCGCGACTGAATTTTTCATGTGAACTCCCCTTTATCCCATCACACCCATTCTGGCGTTTGAGTGAGATTCTACCGGAGGGGCATGCCGGTGTCTTGGATCAGCACGAACCTGTGACAAGGACTCATGCGCACCGCGACGGCAATATGGCACAGGTGACTTAAGAGGGGCGCCGACCCTGGCGCCATTCGGTCGGAGAGAGGCCAAAGCGGCGGCGGAAGCAGCGGCTGAAGAATCCCGGATCGTTGAAGCCGACATCGAGCGCGATCTCGGTAATCGTCGCCGCATCGGCAGTCGCAATGAGCCGCGCGGACTGTTCGAGGCGCCGCTCGGTGATAAAGGCGGTGGGGGTCTGCCCGGTTTCGCGCAAGAATGCCTTCTGGACCGCGCGATGCGATAGCCCGGTGGCCTGGCATATGGTCGTGGTGCCCAGCTCGGGATTGTCGAAATGGCGCAGGGCGAATTCCACCGGCGAGCTGCCAGACTGCTCCTCGCACGGCGCATTGATTGCCGAACGGCAGGCGATGAGCGCGGCCTGGGCGAGCACATCGCCCATGCCGTCGTCGATCTCGCCAAATTGTTCGCGCCGGCCCCACAGGCCGCGCAGTATGTAATCGAAGAACCCGACGTTTGGATCGCCGGCCCGCAGCACTCGGCCGTGCCAGCTCGCGGCCTGGTAACTCTCGCCAAACAGCGCGGCTGGCATCTGCAGGATCAGGCAATCGTTGGCGTCGGATATCTCGATCGCATAGGGGCTGCAATCGTCGGCGATCACGATATCGCCGATCCCGGCGGTCACAACATGGCGATCGTGTTCAAGCGAAAGGCGGCCCTTGCGCAGCAGGTGAAGCACGACGTTGTGGCCGTCCTGATTGGCGACCCTGCTGACCCGGGTGCGGCTGCTGCGCGCGCGCGCCAGTCCGGTCGGCCCGAGTTTCCACCGCGACAGATCGGCGCGCAGGTCCTGGGCGCCCATCGTGGTCATGCCGGGGAACGATTCGGCCAGTACGTCGCACCAGTACTGGCGCCGCCGCTGGGGCGGCACCACCTGTGTCGAGAAGAAGACCGGCGCGCTCAGGCGACCGGCTCCAACGGCACGGCGTTGACGATATGCGCCTGCGTATATTCATGCAGACCGGCCTGCCCCAGCTCGCCGCCCATACCTGATTGCTTCGCGCCGCGGAAAGGGATGAAAGGGTCTATCGCCATATGCTGGTTCACCCAGACGGTCCCCGAATCGATCCGCATCGCGACCTCGGTCGCACGCGCGACGTCATTGCCCCAGATTGTCCCGCCCAGGCCGTATTCGGAATCGTTTACGCGCGCGATCACCTCGTCGGTGTCTTCGTAGCTCAGTACCGGCAGGACGGGGCCGAACTGTTCCTCGCGCACGATGCGGGCATCATCAGGAATGTCCCGCACAATCGTCGGCGCGATGAAGTATCCAGGGCGGTCGAGTGCCGAACCGCCGGCGATCACATTTCCGCGTTCGCGCGCATCGTCGAGCAGTTCCTTGACCTTCGCGTACTGGACGGCGTTCTGGACCGGGCCGATCGTGGCCCCTTGGCACATACCGTCGTCAACCACTGCCTGTCCGGCCAGCTGTTGCAGTTCATCGCAGAAGTCATCGTACATCGACCTGGGCACATATGCGCGCTTGATCGCGACACAGACCTGCCCGGCGTTGATCATGGCGCCGTCGAACACCTTCCTGGCGGCAACCGCAGGCTCGACATCGTCGAGCACGATCGCCGCGTCGTTGCCGCCGAGTTCCAGCGTAACCCGCTTGATCGATCCGGCCGACGAAGCCATCACTTTCTTGCCGGTCGCGGTCGAGCCGGTGAAGGCCACCTTGGCGACGTCGGGATGGCCGGTCAGCAATTGCCCCAGGTCGTTCTGGTCGCAGATCACGTTGATGACGCCGGGCGGCAGCACCTCGGCACAGATTTCGCCGAACAGCAGCGAAGTCAGCGGCGTCGTTGGAGCCGGCTTGAGCACGACCGTATTGCCCGCCACCAATGCCGGGCCGATCTTGTTCATCGCCAGAATGACCGGGTAGTTCCACGGCGTGATCGCCGCGACAACGCCCAGCGGCGTGCGATGTTCGAACACCCGGTTGCCGCCCTCGTCGCGCAGCACGCGCGATTCGGGGCGCATCTGGGCGAAAGCGCGCAGGGTGCCAGAACTCGCCATCACTTCGAACTGTGCCTGGGGCAACGGCTTGCCCTGTTCGCGGGTCAACAAGGCGGCGAACTCGTCCGCCCGCTCATCGAGCTTGTCGGCCAGAATATCGACCAGCGCCGCGCGCCGGTCGATCGGTGTCGCCGACCAGGCCGGAAACGCCGCCTTGGCTGCTGCCACCGCCCGATTGAGGAGTGCCTCATCTGCCTTGGGGCACGATGCAAACGCTTCGCCGGTTGCAGGATTGATCACTTCGAAGCACGATGCGCCGTCAACCAGGGCACCATCTATGAGAAGCTTGAATTCGCGTTCCACCCAATTCTCTCCCTTATGCAAGCGAATCGCCGTGCAGAATCTTCTTCGCTTGCAATTAATGTATCCCAGGCATACTTATTTGACAAGATGAAGAAGGTTCTGCGCTCCAATCCCGCGATGGACGGCCTCATTGGCTACCAGGCCAGAATGATGAGCTTGCGGCTCAATGACGCGGCCCGCGAAGCGCTGGACGAATTCAGGATTTCGCCCGCGAAAGTGACGGCCCTCGGGCTCATCGCGGCCAATCCGGGCTGCGGGCAATCGGCGCTTGCGCGCGCGCTGTCGATCAACCGCGCGAGCGCGATGAAGCTCGTCAATGTCCTCGAAGAACATGGCCTGGTCCAGCGCCGCCCGGGCCGCGACCTGCGCACCAATGCGCTGCACCTGACGGACAAGGCCAAGGCCGATCTGCCGGTGATGCTGGCGAAGCTTGCCGAATCGGACAAGGTTGCGCTCGCGGCCCTGGCCGAACAGGAACGCGTCACATTGTTGCAGCTATTGGAAAAGGCGTTGCACTCGCCGCTCGATCGCAAGCTGACGTAGCCCGATTGCCTGCTGCTCGCGCGGTGCCGGTGCTGTGCTGGCGCCTGTCACTTCCACAACGCCAGCAAGGCCGGAAGCAGGTGCGTCCTGTGTTCGCGCGGCACCATCGCGATCAGTTCCGCTTCGAACGTTTCGATCACCCGGCGCGCATCGGTGAGGCGCGCCCGGCCCTGGTCGGTAAGATGGATGCCCTGCGTGCGTCCGTCGATCGGCACACGTTCGACAAACCCCTCGGTTTCCAACCTGTTGAGGAACGGTACCATGTTCGCGCGTTGAATGCCCAAGGCCGCGCCCAATCGACTCGAAGTCAGGCCGGGGTTCGCGTCAAGCAGGATAAGCGCGGAGGCATCCGCCTGCCGCAGCCCCAGTTCGCCGAGCCGTTCGGACAGGATCGCCCCGGCGGCGTTGGCCGCCCGGCGCAGAGCATATCCCGGAAATTCGAGCAGGGGATCCTTCATGCGGAAAGTCCTATCAAGTGTTGTTGCATATAGCAATGATCATTGCTATGGCCCATAGCATAAAGCAGCGGCGCGCAATGCCCATCAGGAGATTTTGCACCATGGTAACCCCTTCGCAGCCCGATCCCCGCCCGGAAGAAGAGACTGTCCGATATGTGATCGAAGATCAGGTCGCCTGGGTCTATTTCAATCGCCCCGACAAGCGGAACTGCATGAGTCCCAAGCTCAACCGCCAGATGAAGCGGGTGATCGAGGAGCTGGAATTCCGTGACGATGTCGCCGTGCTGGTGCTGACCGGCGAGGGCGCGGCCTGGTCGGCGGGCATGGACCTGCTCGAATATTTCCGCATGAACGAGGACAAGGGCCTGGGCGCGATCCGTCAGGCGCAACGTGAAGCCTATGGCTGGTGGGAACGCCTGCGCTGGTACGAAAAGCCGACCATCGCGATGGTCAATGGCTGGTGCTTCGGCGGCGGTTATGGCCCGCTGTTCGCTTGCGACCTCGCCTTCTGCGCCGACGATGCGCAGTTCGGCCTGTCGGAGATCAACTGGGCGATCCTGCCAGGCGGCGGCGCCTCCAAAGTGGCTGCCGAATTGCTCAATTTCCGCGATGCAATGTACCATGCGATGATGGGCGAGAACCTGAGCGGTCCCGAAGCTGCCGCCAAGGGCCTGGTCAACGAATCGGTCCCGGCAGGCGAACTGAAGGCGCGTGTCACCGAAGTGGCGCAGAAGCTGGCCAAGAAGGATGGCCACGCCCTGCGCGCGACCAAATGGGCCATTCGCCGGGTGCGCGAAATGACTTATGACAACGCCGAGGATTATCTGATCCGCGCACAGGAAGCGCTGAACGACTTCGGCGGCTGGGCTACGCGCAAGGAGGCCACCAAACAGTTCCTCGATCAGAAGACGTTCAAGCCGGGCCTTGGCGCTTTCGACAAGAGCAAGTTGAAGCAGGACTGATCCGGCAGCCGGATCGCCGAATGCTGGGCCAAACGCTGGAGAATGCAGGTGCAGGGCAGGAAATCGTTTACCCGCGCTCAGATCGAGCGGTTGCTGAAACCGCGTTCGATCGCAATTGTCGGCGCTTCGGACAAGCCGGGGGCCTTGGGCGGCACGCTGCTTGCCAACCTGCAACGCAACCGCTTTTCAGGCATGCTCTATCCGATCAATCCGAACCGTGACGAGATTGCCGGGCTGGCCTGCCTGAAATCACCCGCCGAACTGCCCGAAGGCGTCGATTGCGCGGTGCTCGCCGTGCCCAAACCGCTGGTTGTCGATACGGTCCGGCAACTCGCCGCGCGCAAGGTCGGTTCGGTCGTGATCTTCTCGGCCGGATTTGCCGAAGGCGGCGAGGAAGGGCTGGCCCAGCAGCGCGAAATCGCGCGGATCGCATCCGAGCATGCGATGGTGATCGAAGGCCCCAACTGCCTCGGCTGCGTAAACTATATCGACGGCATACCGCTGACGTTCGTGGAGACCGAGGCCAACGCCCCACGCGGCAAGCGCGGCGTTGCCATCGTCTCGCAAAGTGGGGCCATGGCCGCCGTCCTCGCGACGATGCTGCTCTCGCGCGACCTCGACGTGAGCTATTCGGTCTCCACGGGCAACGAAGCGGCAAGCGGCGTCGAGGACTACATCGATTGGCTCGCGGAAGACCCGCACACATCCGTCATCGCGATGATAGTCGAACAGTTCCGGCGTCCGCAGGACTTCCTGGCGGCGGCGCGCAAGTTGCGTGCTGCGGGCAAGCTGGTCGTGCTGCTGCACCCCGGCAAGTCGAGCGCCGCGCGCGAGAGCGCGGCCACGCATACCGGCGCCATGGCCGGCGACCATGGGCTGATGCGCGTAAATGTCGAGCAGGCGGGCGTGGTCATGGCCGAGACGCTGGAAGAACTCAGCGACATCAGCGAGATCGCGCTACGGGCCCCGGCCCTGCCACGCGGCGCGGCGGCGGTGCTGGGGGAATCGGGCGCGTTCAAGGCGCTGACACTGGACCTGGCCGAGGAACTGGGCCTGCCGCTCGCAGACCTGCATGACGCGGATTCACCTGCGCTACGCGCGGCCCTGCCCGATTTCGTGCCGGTATCCAATCCGCTCGACCTAACCGCGCAGGGTCTGTCCGAGCCGGCGATCTATACCCGCACGATTTCAAGCCTGCTTGACGATCCCCGCGTCGGCGCAATTGTGGCGGGCATCATCCAGTCCGATCCCGTCACCTGCGCAATCAAGTTTCCGCCGATCATGGCCGCGCTTGAAGGCAGAGTGATCGACAAGCCGCTTGTCTTCGCGGGGCTCGACGAAGGCGCTGACATTCCGCCCGATCGGATTGCCGCGCTGCGCGCGGCCGGAGTTCCCTGGTTCCCCAGCACTGAGCGCGCCTTGCGCGCGTTGGCCCGTTTGATCGCGGCTGCCTCGCAAGGCGGGCAAGGCAGCGGCGGCAACCCAATCGAACTTCCGGGCCTGGCCGGGATCGCCGGGATGGTTCCCGAATACCGGGCAAAGCAGTTGCTGGCCCCAGCGGGCATCGCCTTCCCGAATGGGCGCTTTGCGACGACGATCGATGGCGCGGTCGAAGCCGCCGAAGCGCTCGGCTATCCGGTCGCGATGAAGGCGCAGGCGGCCGCGCTGGGCCACAAAAGCGATGCAGGAGGCGTCGCGCTCAACCTTGCCGATGCAGCTGCGGTGCGCAGCGCCTGGTCGGTAATGCATGGCAGCGTCAGCGCCTACGACGCCGGTATTGTCCTCGACGGTGTGCTGATCGAACGAATGGGCGCGCGCGGCGTCGAAATGATCGTCGGCGCGAAGCGCGATCCCGAATGGGGCGGCGTGGTCCTGGCCGGTTTCGGCGGGGTCACGGCGGAAATCCTCAAGGACGTGGCACTCGTCACGCCCGAGATGGACAAGGCCGCCGTCATCGCCGCGCTCGGGCGGCTCAAGCAGGCGCCGCTGTTTCACGGCTGGCGCGGCTCACCGCCGCTCGACGTCGAAGCGCTGGCCGAGCTCGTCCTGACCGTTGGCCGGATCATCGAGGGCAATCACAATATCCGCGAAATCGACCTCAACCCGGTGATCCTCTATCCGCAGGGTGAAGGCGTCGTCGCGCTCGACGCGCTGATGCTGCTGGGCGCTGCCTGACAGGCGGCCGGGGTCATAAGGGTTAGCCGGTAGCTGGCTACGGCGGCATCGTCCAATACGACGCCGCCTTGATAGCTGCCAGTCTTCGGCAGTTTGGATCGCGCCCTTGTTCCCTTTTCGTTCATGCCGTGATAGGCTTTGCGGGTGAGCGACGCAGCCATCCGCAAGATCATCCATGTCGATATGGATGCCTTCTACGCCTCGGTCGAGCAGCGTGACGATCCGAGCCTGCGTGGGCGCCCGGTGGCAGTGGGCTATGCGGCGCGGCGCGGCGTGGTCGCAGCGGCCAGCTATGAGGCAAGAACTTTCGGGGTCCGCTCGGCGCTGCCATCGGTAACCGCGCTGCGGCGGTGCCCCGATCTGGTCTTCGTGCCGCCGCGGTTTGACGTCTATCGCACCGTTTCGCGCCAGATTCACTCCATCTTTGCCGATTTCGCCGATCTGATCGAACCGCTGGCGCTCGACGAGGCCTATCTCGACGTGACGGTGGACAAGGCCGGGCTTGGCTCTGCCTGGGCCACCGCAAAAGCGATTCGCACCCGCATTCTGGAGGAAACAGGCCTCACCGCCTCAGCGGGCGTCTCCTATAACAAGTTTCTCGCCAAGCTCGCCTCCGACCAGAACAAGCCCAACGGCCAATTCGCGATACTGCCCGGCCAGGGCGAGGCATTCATCGCCGCGCTGCCGATCGGGAAATTCCACGGCGTTGGCCCGGCGACTGCCGCGCGCATGGCAGAGATCGGCATCCACACCGGTGCCGCGCTCAAGACCCGTAGTCGTGAGGAACTGGTCCGGCACTTCGGCAAGGCGGGGGCCTGGTACCACCATCTCGCGCGGGGCGAGGATCATCGCCCGGTCAATCCCGATCGCACGCGCAAGTCCTCGGGGTCGGAAACCACCTTTACCCAGGACCTTACCGAACCCGTTCAGATCGAGGCCGGCGTGCTCGCCATGGCCGACGATGTCTGGGCATGGTGCGAAAAGACCGGTGCCCGCGCGCGGACGATCACGGTCAAGATCAAATGGACGAATTTTCAGCAATCGACCCGCAGCCGGACCTTGCCGGCGCCCGTCACCAGCCGCGAGGCGCTGCAATCGGTCAGCCTCACCCTCATCCGCACGGTGTTCCCGCCCCCCAGCGGCATCCGCCTCGTCGGTGTAACGCTCTCCAATTTCGTCGATCCGGCCGCCGTGCCCGCGCCGGAACTGGCGCTGCTACTCGATTGATCCGGAATGGGAGGATGGCAAACGCCGATGTAGCGGTCGTGCCGCTATCCCCGCGCGTCCAGCCAGCGGGCGAATGCCACCCCGCCGGTGATCAGGAACGGCACCAGCACCACGCTCAGCGCCACCTTGGCCAGCACCTGTCCGATCATCAGGTTGGTGATGTCAAACTCGCCGTAGAATGCGAGGCTGATGAAGATCACCGAATCGATCGCCTGGCTGAGCGCGGAGGCGACCGCTCCCCTCGCCATCAGCCCCAGCGTGGTCGCCTCGCCGCTGCCGCGCAGCCGCGAGAAGATCCAGACGTTGAGCAGCAGCGAGGTGATATAGGCCGCAGGTCCAGCCATCCACACGCGCCAGGTCGAATGATGCACCTGCTCGAAGGCGGCCAGATCATCGGGTCGAAAAGCGATCATCTCGGTCGATGCGGGCAGGCCCAGCACCAGCTGCATCAGCAGCGCCGACATGCCCAGCGGCACAAACCCCCACCACACGATCCGGTTGGCGGTGGCCTGGCCATAGAGCTGCGCCACCGTGCTCGAAATCACCACCAGCAGCAGATAGGGGAAGATGCCGGCTTCCACCGCCAGTTGGCTGGGGGGCAGCTGCACCTGTTTGAAGGCGAGCACGCCCGCGAGCACGGTCATCCCGCCGTAAAGCATCAGATAGGAAAGCAGTGCGCGCGGCATGGCGGCGACGGCGGCAGGGCTGGCGGCAGGGGCGGCAGGGCGGGAATCGTTCATCGCCAGGTGACTATTGCGGCGGCGGGCAAAAGGAAAGCCACCGGCAAAATCGCGCTGTGGGTTTGACTGTTGCGCGGCAACAGGCAAGACGCTGCCGATAACGATAATTCAAACGCGATCGCAGTGAGGGGCCATGCCGCAAATCTTCTCGAGCTTACTGGGGATCGCCGCGATCCTCGCCATCGCCTTCGTGCTTTCTACAGGGAAGAAGCGGATCAGGCTGCGGGTAGTGGGCGCGGCCTTTGCGTTGCAGGCGCTGATGGCGTTTCTGGTGCTGGCGACATCGTGGGGCAGAGCGGTGATCCAGGGCATGTCCGACGGGGTGGCGGCGCTGCTGTCCTATGCGGGCGCGGGCACCGCATTCCTGTTCGGCGCGGACAATCCGCTCAAGAACACTTTTGCGCTGGGAGCGCTGCCGGTGATCGTGTTCTTCGCCTCGCTGGTGGCGATCCTCTATTACCTTGGCGTGATGCAGCGCGTGGTGCGCTGGGTGGGCGGCGCGATTGCCTTCGTGACAGGTGTCAGCAAGGTCGAATCGCTGGGGGCGGCGGCCAATATCTTTGTCGGCCAGTCGGAAAGCCCGCTGGTGGTGCGGCCCTATCTCGCCGCGCTTCCGCCTGCGCGCCTGTTCACGCTGATGAGCGTGGGCATGGCGGGCGTGGCGGGAACCATACTGGCGGCATATGCCGGCCTGCTGGGCGAGAAATACCTACCGTTCCTGCTCGCCGCCGCCTTCATGTCGGCACCGGGCGGAATCCTCATGGCCAAGATCATCATGCCCGACGAGGAGGGTGATGACGCGAACGACGGGGTTGACGTCACCGTTTCGGAAACCTTCGAGGAGGGCAGCCAGCCCGCCAATGTGATCGAGGCTGCCGCGCAGGGCGCGCAGACCGGCGTCAAGCTGGCGGTGGCGGTGGCGGCAATGTTGCTCGCCTTCGTGGCGCTGGTGGCGCTCGCCAACGGGCTGCTTGGCGGTATCGGCGGCTGGTTCGGTCAGCCGGATCTTTCATTCCAGCAGTTGCTCGGCTGGTTGTTCGCACCGGTGATGTTCCTGATCGGAATTCCGTGGTCGGAAGCCGGCACCGCGGGCGGTCTGTTCGGAACCAAGATCGTGCTCAACGAATTCGTCGCTTTCATCGACCTTGGCGCCATGGATGCTGCCACGCTGAGCGCGCGCAGCCGGGCGATCGTCACCTTTGCATTGTGCGGTTTTGCCAATTTCTCCTCGATCGCGATCCAGATGGCGGTGACGGGCGGACTTGCGCCAAATCAAAGACCGGTGATCGCGCGGCTGGGTATCAGGGCCCTGGCAGCGGGCTCGCTTGCCAACCTGATGAGCGCTGCGCTCGCCAGTGTTTTTCTTCCCTATTGACGCCGCAGGTACTAAATGAACCGCATGACCGATATTGCCGTTGTTTCGCTGGCCCGACCGCTCGAAAGCATTGCCGACGAGTTGGGACGCAGCTTTGCCGAATATGGATTCGCGGTGATCCGCGACCATGGCATTCCGCAGGACCTGATCGACCGGGCCGAGGCAAAGTCGAAGGAGTTCTTCGCGCTCCCCGAAGCGGCCAAGCGCGCCTATCATCAGCCCGGCGGGGGCGGTGCGCGCGGCTATACTCCGTTCGGCACCGAAAAGGCCAAGGACGCACTGGTGCAGGATCTCAAGGAGTTCTGGCACATCGGCCGCACCCTGCCTGACGGACACCCGTTTTCGGCTCTGATGGCGCCCAATGTCTGGCCAGCGGAGATTCCCGGCTTCCGCGAGACCTTCAACGAACTGTACCTGGCATTCGAAAAGGCGGGACTGCGCGTGCTTGAGGGAATCGCGCTGCACCTGGGCCTGGAGCGGGACTTTTTCACCGACACGGTCAGGGACGGCAATTCGGTGATGCGGCTGCTGCACTATCCCCCGCTCGGCGACGGCGTGCCCCAAGGCGCGATCCGCGCCGCCGCGCATGGCGACATCAATACCATCACGCTGCTGCTCGGCGCCGAAGAGGCCGGGCTCGAGCTCCTGACCAAGGAAGGCGTGTGGAAGGCGGTCGATGTGCCCGAAGGCGCGCTCGTCATCAATGTCGGCGACATGCTTGACCGGCTGACCAATTCGCGCCTGCGCTCGACCACGCACCGCGTGGTCAACCCGTCCGGCGATGCGGCAAGGCGCGGGCGTTATTCGATGCCCTTTTTCCTGCACTTCCGGCCCGACTATGTGATCGAGACTTTGCCGTCGTGCATCGAGCCGGGCCGCGAATCCGAGGCGCCTGAGCCGTTATCGAGTCACGAGTTCCTCCAGCAGCGGCTGCGCGAGATCAATCTCGCCTGATTTTGCCCACTTATTGCGCGCCTCATGAAGATTCCTGAGCGCTGTTGCGAGGGCGCAACACATGGCCGGAAAGCGCGGATTCCCTAGCGTTAGGCCGGGTGAATTCGCGCCCTGATGCTGCAATGCAGGATACGCGGCCAAGGCTTTCACAATTTTGTCAACAAACTGACTTTTGACCGACGCTGATCGGGCTTATCGCCAGATCACGAGGGCTTGAGCCTTCCCAATCCAGATTCGATCCAGGGGTACACGATGAAGATCAAATATCTTTTGGCTGCCAGTGTTGTCAGCCTGTCCGCCGCAGCCGCCACCATCGCCACGCCAGCCGCCGCGCAGCAGATCACCTCGGGCATCCAGGGCACTGTGGTCGACGAAGAAGGTAAACCGATCGTTGGCGCAACGGTTGTTGTGACCGACACGCGCACCAATGCATCGCGCACCCTCACCACCGGAAACAACGGCGGCTTCAGCGTGGTCAACCTTACCGTCGGCGGGCCCTACACGGTGGCAGCGAGCGCCCCGGGGTTTGAAGGACAGTCGCTTGAAGGCGTGCATATCTCGCTACAAGGCGCAACCGAACTTGGCTTCAGCCTTGCATCGGGTTCAGGCGAAATCCTGGTAACCGGCTCACGCGTGGTGACAACGCAATTGGCGGTTGGTCCCGGCACGGCCTTCTCGCTCGAAGTGCTCGAAACTTCGCCCAGCTTCAACCGCGACATCCGCGACATCATCCGCCTTGATCCGCGAGTCAGCCTTGACCGCGACGATAGCGGTGCTGGCGTTGACCGTATCAGCTGCCTCGGCGGCAACGATCGCGGCAATGCCTTCACCGTCGACGGGATCAGCCAGGGTGACATCTACGGGCTCAACGACACCGGCTTCAGCTCGCGCAGTTCGACCCCGATCCCGTTTGACGCGGTGCGTGAAACACAGGTCCAGTTCGCACCGTTCGACGTCGATTACGGAAATTTCACCGGGTGCGCGATCAATGTCGTCACCAAATCGGGCACCAATGATTACCACTTTGGCGGCTTCTTCGAATATTCGGCCAACGGCCTTCGCGGCAACACGATCGTGGCCGACGGCGAAACCCGCGATGTCGCGCCGATCAAGGCGGACAAGCGTTGGGGTGCATATCTCGGCGGTCCAGTGATCAAGGACCGGCTGTTCCTGTTCGGCGCCTACGAACACCAGGAAGCGGGGCAATCGCAGGATGACGGCCCGACCGGCGCCGGGTTCCCGAACGAACAGACCGGCATTTCGGTCGATCAGTTCAATGCCATCCGCGAAGTGCTAAATCGTGTTTACGGGATCGACACGGGCGATCTCGTCACCAACCGACCTTTCACGAACAATCGCTACTTTGTTCGCGCCGACTTGCAGATTACGGACGATCACCGGCTCGAGACGACCTATCAGCGGCTCGAGGAAGGCTCGACTTTGCCTGATGACCTGTTCACGGGCAACAGCCCGCAGGCCATCGGCGAGAACACCTTCCGCATCAGTGGCACCAAGTCGAATTACTATTCGGGCCGGTTGTTCTCGCAGTGGACCGACGAGCTTTCGACCGAAATCCGCTATTCACGTTCCGAGATCCGGGATCTCCAGGATCCGATAGGCGGCGGCGAGGCGCAGTCGGACAATCCGATTCCACGCATCATTGTGGGTATCGACAACCCCACCGGGATCGACGGCACCGTGCTGGCAGGCCCGGGCAATTCACGCTCGGCCAACGACCTGCGGACCGATGTCGACCAGTTCCGCGCCGCTGCCACGCTCGAGGCGGGTGCACACAAGTTCAAGGTTGGCGTCGAATACAATCGTGCCTCGCTGTTCAACCTGTTCGTCCAGAATGCCACCGGCACGCTGGTGTTCAGAAACATTGCCGATCTGGAGGCAGGTCTGCTCTCGCCCGGCACCACGGGCACTACCACCACCACCCCTGTCAACGTCGTCAACGGGCGGACCGTGGGCGCGTTCGGCAACTTCTCGGCAACTGGCGACGTGAACGATGCAGCGGCCCAATTCAACCGGTCGATCTATTCGGTGTTCGCGCAGGACGAATGGGGTGTCAGCGAACAGCTGAGCGCGGTGATCGGCGTCAGGGTTGACTGGTATGATGGCGGTGCCCCGGCGATCAACCCCAATTTCGTCGAGCGGTATGGCTTCGGCAACAACACCGGCTTCAGCTCGCTCGATCCGATCGTGATGCCGCGCCTGGCGCTGACCTATGACATGGACGATTTCGCGGTGTTCTCGCGCGCGCAATTGCGCGGCGGTGTCGGTGTATTCTCGGGCGGCGATCCGCTGGTGTGGTTCGGCAATGCCTTCCAGAACGATGGCCGAGGCTTTGCCCAAGGCACGACCGGTGATGCACCTTGCCCTGCGGGCCAGATCGACGTCGTCGTCAACGGTCAGTTCACCGGCCTGCCCGATTGCTTCGTTTCGGCGGCGACTGGCCGCGCGGCGGCAGGTTTGGGCGATACGCAATCGGTCAATCCCGATATCAAGTTGCCCAGCGTGGTGCGTGCCAATATCGGCTTCACTGCCGATCTCGATTTCGCCGACAGTGGATTGTTCAGCGGCTGGAACCTGACGCTCGATTACATCTACAGCCACATGCGTAACCCGTTCACGATTGTCGATCTGTCGCAGACATTGGCCATCGCAGCGGGTCCGAATGGCACTCCTCTCGGACTCAACGGCTTTACCATTGACGGTCGCCCGATCTATCGCGCGATCGATCCTACAGTTGCGAACTGTAATGCAGAACTGGTCGATCTCAATCCCGGCCCAGTGTTCTCTGGCGTCACGGCGGCCTGCTTCAACACTCAGCGCGATGACGAACTGATGCTGACCAATGCCGGCAGCTTCAACAGCCAGATTGCCTCGTTCATCCTCGCGAAGCAGTTCGATGGCGGCGTTTTCACCGAAGGCGGTTCAGTCGATTTCAATGTCGGCTATGCCTTCACCGACGCGCGTGACCGGCGCAACATGTTCAACTCGACCGCCGGATCAAACTTCGACCTGACCGCAGCGTTCGACCGCCAGAACCCCGATGCTTCGCGCGGCTTCTTCGGCTCTCGTCACAACGTCACATCGCGACTGTCGTTCAAGGAAGAGTTCTTCGACGACCTGGCAACACGCTTCTCGATTTCGTTCGTCGCGCGCTCGGGCAGGCCCTACAGCCTGACCTTCACCGGCGGCGGAGTCTTTAATGACAGCGTTTCGGGCAACGATAATGCGCTGGTCTATCTGCCGACCGGAGTAAGCGATCCGAACATCGCGCCGGTTGGTGTCGGCGCGGGCTTCTCGAATGCGGCCGCTGTGCAAGGCCTGGTTGATTTTGCCAATGGCCTTGGCTGTGCCAGCAAGCACATCGGCACCTCGATCCCGCGCAATACCTGCTCGAACGAGTGGTATTACGACATGGACCTGTCGTTCTCGCAGGAACTTCCGGGGCCGGGCCGTTTGTTCGGACATGACGACAAGCTGAAGCTGTTTGCCTCGTTCGACAACTTCCTCAACTTCCTCGACAGCAGCTGGAACGTGCAGCGCCGCCGCAATTTCTCCGGCCTGCAGGACATTGCCACAATTTCCGGTATCGATGCTCAGGGGCGCTACATCATCTCCGGCTTTGCGGGCGAAGATGCGTTCAACAACGACAATCTGGTCAATGTCAGCTCGTCGGTGTGGCGGGTCAAGGTGGGCGTCAGCTACGATTTCTGATCCACACGGGTCAGGTCTGTAATACGCGAGCGGCGGGACCCCATAGGGTTCCGCCGTTTGCTTATGTGCGCACGAGCGGTAATGACGAGGAATGGCAGCGAGTGATCAGGGCTTTGCCGCAAACCGGCGCAGGCCGCGCCCCGGCCTGATTGCGCTGATCGTCGTGGGCCATCTGGCGGCGCTCTATGGTCTTTCGCGCGCGCTGGCGCCCGATTTCACCGCCGGGGTCGAGCGCCAGGTAGTCGCCGCCTTCACCGTTACCGTCACCGCTCTCGAAGAGCCGCCCCCGTCCGAACCCGCCGTCGATGAAGGCGCGCAGGGCGATGCGGGCCAGCGCGCCACG
>LOEX01000131.1 GCA_001516125.1 Sphingomonadales bacterium BRH_c42 | reverse complement strand
GGCGGGCTCTGCCGCCGGTGCCGCGAGCGGCGCCACCAGCATCGCCCCGGGCATGCCGGTGGTATCGCCCGAGGGCCTGCCGGTTGGCAATGTTCGCGAGATCGTCGCCAATTCGCGCGGCGAAGTGGAGCAGGTGCTGGTGTCCAACGGCGACTTCGAGCAGATGATCCCGGCAGCAAACCTTGGGGCCAGCGGCAGCGCGCTGGTCATGGGCCAGGGTAATGCCGTGGTCGGCGAGCCGGAGGAGGACGCACAGCCCTGATTCCGCAGCGCGGTTCGATCGGTCGGTGCCGAGGGGTCACAGTGACCCTTCGGCACCGTCGCAGTACTCCGGATTGGTCGAAATGCGTTATTCCGCCGCTTCTTCGCTGGCATCCAGGCCATAGGCAGTGTGCAGCACGCGCACCGCCAGTTCGGTTTCGTCCTCGTCGATCATCACGCTGATCTTGATTTCGGAGGTCGAGATCGCCTGGATATTGATACCGCGGTCCGAAAGTGCGCGAAACATGGTGCTGGCCACCCCGGCGTGGCTCTTCATTCCCACGCCCACCACGCTGATCTTGGCGATCTTGCTGTCGGTGATGATGCGGTTGTAGCCGATCACATCGCGCTTGTCCTCGAGCAGCGCCTGCGCCCGGGCAAGGTCGGCCTGCGGCACAGTGAAGGTGACGTCGGTCTCGCCCTTGTCGCGCCCGACGTTCTGGATGATCATGTCGACATTGATGCTGGCGGCAGCGAGCGGCTCGAAGATATTGGCCACCGCGCCGGGCCGGTCGGGCACGCGGGTGAGGATCACCTTGGCCTCGTTCTTGTCATGCGCGATTCCGGTCACGAGCTGGCGTTCCATGTCGCCCTTCTCCACTAATTGGTCCATTTCCTCGTCCGACACGATCAACGTGCCGGGCAATTCATCCGCAGGGATGGCATCGTCGCCCAGAAAGCTCGAAAGCACCTGGATCCGCACGCCTTCCTTCATTGCCAGCCCGACCGAACGGGTCTGGAGCACCTTGGCCCCGACCGAGGCGAGCTCGAGCATTTCCTCGTATGTCACCGCCTTCAGCTTGTGCGCCTTGGCAACAATGCGCGGGTCGGTGGTATAGACGCCATCGACATCGGTATAGATATCGCAGCGATCGGCCTTGATTGCCGCCGCCACCGCGACTGCCGACGTATCCGATCCGCCGCGACCCAGCGTGGTCAGCCGGCCATCATCGGAAATGCCCTGAAATCCGGGAATCACCGCAATCTCGCCGCGTTCGAGCGATGCAATCATCTCGGGCGCGTCGATCCCGGCCACTCGCGCCTTCGCGTGCGCCTCGACGGTTCTGACAGGAAGCTGCCAGCCGAGCCAGCTGCGCGCCTTGCAGCCCATCGATTGCAGGGTCAGCGCCAGCAGCCCGGCGGTCACCTGCTCGCCGCTGGCGACGACAACGTCGTACTCGGCAGGATCGTAAAGCGCATTGGCCTCGCGGCAGAAGCCCACCAACCGGTCGGTCTCGCCCGCCATCGCGCTCACCACCACCGCCACCTCGTGTCCGGCAGCCTGCTGCCTGCGCACGATATTGGCCACGCGACGAATACGCTCGGTCCCCGCCATCGAGGTGCCGCCGAATTTCATCACGATCCGTGCCAAGTTGAAGCCCCCTTTTGCTGGTGCCTTTCGCCTCGGCCTGTTAGGGCCCGCGCATGAGCGATGCAACAACGTCTGCTGCAAACAAATCTTGGGACGGCACAACCATACGCCCACAGGAAGCCGAACACTTCGGCAAACTGGCGCTGGAGTGGTGGAACCCCCGGGGGCCCATGGCCTCGTTGCACCGCCTCAATCCGCTGCGGCTGCGCTTCATCCGGGGGGCGATCGATGCGCACTGGCCGGACGTTGCCGCATCGCTCGCCCCGCTTTCGGGCAAGCGTGCGCTCGATGCAGGTTGCGGCGCGGGCCTTCTGTGCGAGCCGCTGGCAAGGCTGGGGGCAGAGGTCACCGGCGTCGATGCCGCACCCGAAAACGTCGCTGCCGCACGGGCGCATGCGCAAGGCTCTGGCCTCGACATCAGCTACGTCACTGGCGAGCTTGCGTTTCTCGACATTGGCACATTCGATCTCGTCATCAGCATGGAGGTGATCGAGCACGTCGCTGACAAGCGCGCATTCCTCGCCAGCCTCGCAGCTGTGCTGAAGCCGGGCGGGCTGATGGTGCTTTCCACCCCCAACCGCACCCTGGCCAGCCGCCTGCTGCTGGTCGAGGGGGCCGAGCGGCTGGGGATGGTCCCGCGCGGCACGCATGACTGGGACGATTTCGTCACTCCCGACGAACTGCGCGACCTGCTTACAGAAGTGGCTCTCGTGATGGGCGAGCCGCAGGGCATTTCATGGAGCCCGGGCAAGGGGCTCCATTTGTCGAGCGATCTGGCGCTCAACTATCTCGTCACGGTGCGGGCGGCCTGAGCTCGTTCGCAAGCGCGGGGGCATCGGTGAAGACCGCATCAACACCGGCCTTCCGCAGCATCTCGAGCAATTGTGCGGCATTGCCATGCACCGCATCGCCGCCCGGCGATTTGAGCGCGGCGGGCAGGAAGGCATTTTCCGGTCGCACGGTCCAGGCGTGCACTTCGAGCCCTGCCGCCTTCGCATCTGCCACCAGGGTGGTGGGCGTGCCCTCCGCGCCAAGCACCAATCGCACGTCGACCCCGATCGCATCGGCATATCTGGCGATTGCCTTGAGGCCGCTGGGCGCGATCATTTCGGCATAACGCATGCCCGGTTCATCGGCGGGGCCGCCTTCGTGCGCGATCAACTGCGCCAGCCTGACGTCGAGCATCCGGCGAAGCCGCTGCAAGGGCGCGATTTCGAACGACTGGACGATCACGCGGCTACCCGCACCATCGAGCCCGTGCCTGCGCAGCGCCCCGGCCAGGAGATCGACCGTATCGATGCCCGCCTCCTGCAACAGGAAGCCGGGGTGTTTGAGTTCGGGGTAAAGGCCGATCCGCCGCCCGGTTTCGGCCTCCTTCACGCGCACAAGCTGGACGATCTCGTCAAACGTGGCCACCTGATAGAGGCCGTTGTATCGCGCGTTGGCCGGACGGATCGAGGGAATGCGCTCAAGCACGCGCAACATGCGGATTTCAGCCAGGGTGAAATCCTCGGCAAACCAGCCGGCCACGCGCTGCCCGTCGATGGTCTTTTCGCGGCGGCGGCTCTCGAATTCCTCGCGCGAGGCGACATCGGTGGTGTCCGAAAGCTCGTTTTCATGGCGCGAGATCAATACCAGATCGCGCGTGACAACCAGGTCGGGCTCGATGAAATCGGCGCCCTGATCGATCGCCCGTTCATAGGCTGCAAGCGTATGCTCCGGCCGTTCGGCGCTGGCGCCGCGATGCGCGATGATCTGCATGTCCGTCCCCGCAGCCGCAGCCGGTTGAGCGAGGCCAAGACCGATACCGAGGCTGGTTAACATCGCGATCAGAGCCCTGATTAACATTTCGTTAGGCCAAATCGGGCAAAATCGTGCGGCTATGTTCAAGAAGCTTCTCCTGGCGACGCTTATCGTCATGATTGGCCTGTGGGGCGCAGGTTACGATGTAACTGCGATGAAGGACGATATCCAGCACCTGGCCGGCCAGCAGGCCCGGAAGGTCTCCGGCCAGACCGGCCTTGACCATAGCGACTGGGGACCGGACGCCGACTAGAGCCGCCAGCTAGAGAACGGCTTCCCATTCGTCCCCGCTGAACCCCACCAGAATTCCTCCTGCGTGCTCAACGATGGGGCGCTTGATCAACGACGGATGCGCCGCCATCAATGCCAACGCCTTGGCACGGTCGATATCCGCCTTGTCCGCGTCAGGCAGCTTACGAAATGTTGTGCCGCGCCGGTTGAGCAGCGCCTCCCACCCGGCTGCATCCGCCCATGCGGCAAGGCGCGCCGGATCGGCGCCTTCCTTCTTGTAATCGTGGAAGGCGAAGGCATCTCCCCGCGCATCGAGCCAGCTCCGCGCCTTTTTCACCGTGTCGCAATTGGGAATGCCGTAAAGGTGGATCACTCAAACCTCCGTCCGCCCTGACAGATGCGCATCGGCAATCGCCACTGCCAGCGCATCGGCGGCGTCGACGCCTGTGATTGCTGCGCCTGGCAGGAGGATTTTCAGCATCGCCTGGACCTGCGCCTTCTCCGCCGCGCCTGTACCGACCACGGCCTTCTTGACCAGCCGTGCGGCGTGTTCGCGCACTTCCAGTCCTCTGCCATCATAGGCTGCCCCGCAAGCCGCCAGCACCGCGCCGCGCGCCTGAGCCAGCTTCAATGTCGATTGCGGGTTCTTGTTGACGAAGATCTCCTCGGCCGCGGCTCGCCCGGGCGCATACGCGGCGATCACCGCCGCAATTTCCCGGTGAAGCTGCGCCAACCGTTCGGCGATGGGAGCCCTGGCATCGGTCCTGACCTCGCCGTTGGCGACATGCGCGATGCGCGATCCCTCGGCTCGCACGACGCCCCATCCGGTGCAGGACAGCGATGGATCAAGGCCGAGGACGATCAGCCGAGCTTCTCCATGATCTCGTCGGCTATCTCGTAATTGCCCCACACGGTCTGCACGTCGTCATCGTCGTCGAGCGTATCGACCAGCCTCAGCAGTGTGGCCGCTGCACCCTCGTCGATTTCGACCGTAAGGCTGGGCTTCCACGCCAGCTTGACGCTTTCGGCCTCGCCCAGTGCAGCCTCGAGGTTGCCCGCAACCTCGTGCAGGTCTTCTGGCGCGGTCCAGATCTCGTGGCCGTCTTCGGAAGATTCGACGTCCTGCGCACCCGCTTCGATGGCGGCTTCGAGGACCTTGTCCTCGTCGCCCGCTCCGGACGGATATTCGATCAGGCCGAGCCGTTCGAACCCGTGGCTGACCGAGCCTTCGCTGCCCAGGTTGCCGCCATTCTTGCTGAACGCGGTGCGGACATTGGTGGCGGTGCGGTTGCGATTGTCGGTCAGCGCCTCGACGATCAACGCCACCCCGGCCGGACCATATCCTTCGTAGCGGACCTCCATATAGTCCTCGCCGCCCGCAGCGCTGGCCTTGTCGATCGCGCGCTGGATATTGTCCTTGGGCATCGACTGTGCCTTGGCCGCGTTGATCGCCAGCCGCAGGCGCGGGTTCATGTCAGGATCGGACATCCCCATTTTGGCGGCGACGGTAATCTCGCGGCTGAGCTTGGAAAACAGCCCCGAGCGTTTCTTGTCCTGCGCACCCTTGCGGTGCATGATGTTCTTGAATTTGGAATGGCCTGCCATAGTTTTGGTGTCGTCAGCTGGTGTTGGAAACTGCGGCGCGCCCTAGCCGAGAGCGGGCGCTTACACAACCACCGCGGTGCCGCTGGCGCTGACCATCAGCATCGAACCGTTCTGGCCGATCACCTCATAATCGAGATCGACGCCGACCACCGCATTGCCGCCGCGCGTCGCGCATTCGGCCTGCAATTCCTCGATCGCCTGCTCGCGCGCCTCGGCAAGGATGCGCTCATAGCTGCCCGAACGCCCGCCCACGATGTCGCGGATATTGGCGAACAGATCGCGAAAGATATTGGCGCCCACGATCACCTCGCCGGTCACGATCCCCAGATACTGCCGGATCGGCCGACCTTCGATCGTGGGGGTGGTAGTGACGATCACGCCGCGCGCGTCCTTCCAGGGTCCAGCCATGCCTTGCTCCTATGCCTGTTTGCGTGTTGCCCTTGTAATACAGGCAAGGAGTGAATCAACCCAAGCCCAGGGCCGCTTTGTAAACTTCGAGGATGGTCTCCATTTCGTGCCGATCATCGGGCTTCATTTTTCTAAGCCGAACGCACTGACGCATGATCTTGGCATCATAACCCACGGCCTTCCCCTCTGAATAGACATCGCGGATGTCATCGGCGATACCCTTCTTCTCTTCTTCAAGGCGTTCGATGCGCTCGATCAGAAGGCGCAGGCGGTCGTCGGTGGCTTCAGCCATGAGTTGCAGTCTCCATTGCAATAAGAATCACTTGGCGGCGCGATAGCCAGCCGTGCCGCGCGGGTGAAGATCGGCGGGCGATTATTCCTGTGCGTTCTTTGACAGGCTCGCTTCCATCGCGGCGATCTGTTCTGCGGTGGCGGGCGTCTGCCGGGTCGCCTTCCATTCATCCATCGGCATGCCGTGGATCAATGCGCGCGCTTCGGCCTTGTCGCCGTCATATCCGGCATCGCGTATCCAATCGGCCAGGCAATTGCGGCAGAAGCCTGCAAGCCCCATCAGATCGATGTTCTGCGCATCGTGGCGATGGCGCAAATGCCGAACCAGGCGGCGGAACGCGGCAGCGGCGACCGCGTCATCGAGCCGGTCGAGGGGGTCGCCGGTTGTTTCGGGCGCATTCGTATCCATCATCACTATTCCTTGTCTTGCAATACAGCTGTGCCATAGCTTCCCGCCATGTCAAAGCCAGCGCACGATCGGCTCGATCCAAGGGGCCGCAAGGTCAAGATCCTCGCAACCGTCGGCCCGGCCAGCCGCTCGCCGGAGATGCTGGCGCGGCTGCTCAAGGCGGGGGCCGATGCCTTCCGCGTCAACATGAGCCACGGCGATCACGCAGTCCACGGCGAAACCATTGCGGCGATCCGGGCGCTCGAAAAGGAATATGGCCGCCCGATCGCGATCCTGGCGGACCTGCAAGGGCCCAAGCTGCGCGTAGGCACGTTCAAGGACGGGCAGGCGGTGATCCGGCATTCGGGCCACTTCACGCTCGACCGCAATCCCGCACCCGGCGATGAAACGCGCGCCTGCCTGCCGCACCCGGAACTCTTCGGCATTCTCGAAAAGGGCCAGCGGCTGCTGATCAACGATGGCAAGATCCGCCTGCGGGTGATCCGCGCCGGTGCCGATGAAATTCTCTGTTCGGCGGAGGTTGGCGGGGTAATCTCCGATCGCAAGGGCGTGAACGTGCCCGATGCCGAAGTGCCGATCCCCGCGCTGACCGAGAAGGACCGCCGCGATCTTGCCTTTGCCATCGAACAAGGCGTTGACTGGGTGGGCTTGAGCTTCGTGCAGCGCCCCGAAGACCTTGCCGAAGCGCGCAAGCTGATCGGCGGCAGGGCCGCTTTGTGCGCCAAGATCGAAAAGCCGATGGCGGTGCGGCGGCTGGGCGAAATCATCGAACTCAGCGACGGGATCATGGTGGCGCGCGGCGATCTGGGGGTCGAGCTTGAGCCGCAGGAAGTCCCCCCACTGCAGAAACGGATCGTCAATGCCGCGCGCACCGCGGGCAAGCCGGTGATCGTGGCGACGCAGATGCTCGAATCGATGATCGAAAGCCCCACCCCGACGCGCGCCGAAGTCTCCGACGTCGCCAATGCGGTCTATGACGGTGCCGATGCGGTGATGCTGAGCGCCGAGACGGCGGCGGGCGAATGGCCCGAAGAGGCGGTGACGATCATGGACAAGATCGCGGTGCAGGTCGAACAGGACGAAGGTTACAAGGCGCGCGTGCGCTTCCTCGAAACGCGGCCCGATCCGACCACCGCCGATGCGCTGAGCCACGCCTGCATGACCATCGCCGATACGGTTGCGATCAGCGCGATCACCGTGTTCACCTCCTCGGGATCGACCGCGCGGCGCGTGGCACGCGAGCGCCCGGCCACGCCGATGCTGGTGCTCACCCCATCGCTGCGCACCGCGCGGCGCGTCGCATTGCTGTGGGGCGCGCATGCGGTGATGACCAAGGATATTGGCAGTTTTGAGGAAATGATCGGCAAGGGCAAACGCATGGCGCTGCGTCATGGCCTGGGCCAGGCCGGGTCAAAGCTGATTGCCCTGGCAGGCGTTCCCTTCGGGACGCCGGGCAGCACCAACCTGCTGCATGTGGTGACGCTGGCCGGCGACGAGCTGGAGAAGCATGGGGGATAGAATGGCCACTCCTGAATTGGAGCTTAGGTAGCCGCGCGCTCCAACCGTGCCCGCGCCTCGGCGTCGCCGATCAGCGGCAAAAGTTCGGCCATGTCGGGGCCGTGGTCCATGCCGGTGAGCGCCTGGCGCAGCGGCAGGAACAGCGCCTTGCCTTTGCGACCGGTCGCATCCTTGAGCGCACCCGTCAGCGCGTGCCAGGGGTCATCGCCCCACACAAACAGCCGCACAGCTTCAGCGAGATAGGCGCGGTCCTCGCCTGAAAAATCCGGCTGCTCGATCGGGCCGGTGACGTGCCGCCACCATTCGCCCGCTTCCCCGACGTGCGACAGGTTGGGCCGCACTGCGTGCCAGCCGGCCTCGTCCATTCCGCCGGGCAGGCGGTCTTTGACCTCGGCGAATTCGAGCTGGTGAATAATGGCCTTGTTGATCCGTTCGAGCTCGGCATCGTCGAACCTTGCCGGGGCACGGCCGAAGATCGATAGATCGAAGCTCTCGATCAGCGCGGCGCGATCCGCAATCGGCTCGACCGGCAGCGAAGTGCCCAGCCGCGCCAGCAGCGCGACCAGCGCCTGCGGCTCGATCCCCTTGTTGCGAAACGCATCGCAGCCCAGCGCGCCCAGCCGCTTCGACAGCTTGCCCTCGCTCCCCACCAGCAGCGCCTCGTGCGCGAAGTGCGGCAGATTTTGCCGCGCCCCATGCTGCGCAGCAAGTAGTGCGGTAAACATCTGTATTTGCACGGCTGTATTCGAGACATGATCCTCGCCGCGCAGCACATGCGTGACGCCCATATCGATGTCATCGACCGCGCTCGGCAGCATATAGAGCCACGATCCATCGGCACGGCGGATCACCGGATCGGATAGGGCCGCGGGATCGAAATGCTGGTGCCCGCGAATGCCATCCTCCCACTCGATCGGCTCGGCGTGATCGAGCTGGAAGCGCCAGTGCGGGGCAATCCCAGCCGCTTCCTTCGCAGCGCGTTCGGCATCGCTCAGCGCCAGCGCCGCGCGATCATAAATCGGCGGCAGCCCGCGCCCCAGCGCAATCTTGCGCTTGAGATCGAGTTCCTGCCCGCTCTCATAACAAGGATAGACCCGGCCTGCCGCGCGCAAGGCCACGAACGCGGCATCGTAAATCGCCAGCCGCTGCGACTGACGCTCCTCGCCATCAGGCGCCAGCCCCAGCCAGGCGAGGTCGGCGCGGATGGCATCGACAAATTCTTCCCTCGAACGTTCGGCATCGGTATCGTCGATCCGCAGCAGGAAGCGGCCTCCCGACTTCCTCGCGAGCATCCAGTTGTGGAGCGCGGTGCGGATATTGCCGACATGCAATCTGCCGGTTGGAGAGGGCGCAAAACGGGTGGTAATCATGCGATACGCGGTACTCCGCCGCCGTGGTTGCCACAAGCCCGAGCAGCCTCGCAAGCCACCAGTTCGAGCGAAGCCTGCCACAGGTGCTCGATCCGCTCGGGCCGGACCAGTCCGGCGATCTGAGCAGCGAAGTGCGCGCGGTCATGGCTGCGGGTTGCCTCCACCAGTGCGCCAATCGTGACCTCGTCATGGCTGAGCACACCGCAGCAGAAGCGGCGAAGCTGGATGGGCTCGGGCCAGGACCAGCCCAGCGCCTCGGCCAGTTGCAGCGCCTTCACCGCCAGCGCGATGCAGCCGGTCTGCGCCACCAGTTCGGGCACAGGATCGCGGCGCGCGCAGCGGTGTATCGCGATCAACCGCAAATACCGGACGAAGCGCAGGGCGACCGGATCGAGCGTGGCAGCTGCGCGAGGCTGCCCCAGCGCCGCGATCCATGCCTGTCTGCCCTGCGGCGTGCAATTTCCCGGTTCAGCCATTTCGTTCCATCCACGCCTCCACTCATGTCAAGGATGGACTGACTAACTTTATTGCGATCGCCTCGCAATAGCAATTTATGGAATTTCTACTGTGCAAGCAAAAGCCCCGCCGGATCGCTCCAGCGGGGCTCTCACGATTTTCACCCTTGGCATGAAGCGTGGGGCGTAATTATTCGCCCGTTTCGACCGCGCCCATGGCAGCCTTCATCGCTTCTTCCGAAGGAATGGCGTCAGCCTCGGGTTCAGGTTCAACCATAGGCGCCACTTCAGCCGCCGCGCCGGCCGCAACCAGCGCTTCCTGCTGCGCGCGCCAAGTGGCACGCAGCGCTGCATCGCGGCTGGAGGCGGCAACGCGCATCCGGTTCATGCCCGCACCGGTCCCGGCGGGGATCAGGCGGCCGACGATCACGTTCTCCTTGAGCCCGATCAGCGAATCCTTCTTGCCCTCGACCGCCGCCTGCGTGAGCACACGGGTCGTTTCCTGGAACGAAGCCGCCGAAATGAAGCTGCGGGTCTGCAAGCTTGCCTTGGTGATACCAAGCAGGATCGGCGTACCG
Source organism: Sphingomonadales bacterium BRH_c42 (assembly GCA_001516125.1). Classification (GTDB taxonomy): domain Bacteria; phylum Pseudomonadota; class Alphaproteobacteria; order Sphingomonadales; family Sphingomonadaceae; genus Erythrobacter. The sequence goes on along the minus strand of LOEX01000131.1, from coordinate 34,068 downwards.
GTCGCGTGCTGCTTGCCCTTGGCCAGCTTGGCATTGGCCTCGTTCATCTCGTCAAGGTCAACCTGTTCGCCCGGCAGCAGCACGGTGTCGCCGCCATCGGTGATCTCGACCTTCTGCAGCATCTGGCGAACGATCACCTCGATGTGCTTGTCGTTGATCTTCACGCCCTGCAACCGGTAGACTTCCTGGATCTCATCGACGAGATATTCGGCCAGCGCCTCGACGCCGAGCACTTCCAGAATGTCATGCGGGTTGGGCGAGCCGGAGATGAGCGTATCGCCCTTCTTGACGAAGTCGCCTTCCTGCACGTCGATCACCTTGGTCTTGGGGATCAGGTATTCGACTGTATCGCCTTCCTCGGGCACGATCGCGATCTTGCGCTTGGCCTTGTATTCGCGGACGAATTCGATCTTGCCCGAAATCTTGGCGATGACCGAAACGTCCTTGGGCATACGCGCCTCGAACAGCTCCGCCACCCGCGGCAGACCGCCGGTGATGTCGCGCGTCTTGGCGGCCTCGCGCGATGCACGGGCAAGGATGTCGCCCGCTGCGACCTGCTGGCCGTCGTTGACCGAGAGCGTGGTGCCCGGTGCGAGCATGTAGCGCTGCGCCTCGGTTTCCTCACCCTTCTTGCCACCTTCTTCGCCAAGCAGTGTCAGGCGAGGACGCAGGTCTTCGTTCTTCTTGCGGCCAAAGGCGCGGTTCTCGGTCACCACGCGCTGGGCGATACCGGTCGCTTCGTCGACCCGTTCTTCCAGCGTGGTGCCTTCGACGAGATCCTGATACTTCACAATGCCCGATGTCTCGGTGATGATCGGCAGGGTGAAAGGGTCCCACTCGGCCAGGCGGTCGCCCGCCTTAACCTTGGCGCCGACCTCGTGCATCAGCATGGTGCCATAGGGCACCTTGTGGATCTCGCGCTCGCGCCCTTCGGCGTCGATCACCGCCAGTTCGCCATTGCGGGCAAGACTGAGGATGCGGCCACGCTTGTCGGTGATGGTCGGCATATCTCGATACTCGATCCGGCCCGCCGAAATTGCCTCGAGATGCGAGGTTTCGTTGAGCTGTGCCGCACCGCCGATATGGAAGGTACGCATGGTCAGCTGCGTGCCCGGTTCGCCGATCGACTGCGCGGCGATAACGCCCACCGCCTCGCCGATGTTGACCGGTGTACCACGCGCCAGATCGCGGCCATAGCAGGTGCCGCACACGCCCTGTTCGGCTTCGCAGACCAGCGGCGAGCGGATCTTGGCCGATTGCACCTCTGCCGCCTCGATCGCCGCAACCATGGCTTCATCGACCAGAGTGCCCGCCTTGACGATCACCTCGCCGCTCTTGGCATCGATCAGATCCTCGGCAACGGTGCGGCCCAGGATGCGTTCTCCAAGCGACGCGATGACCGAGCCGCCCTGCACGATGGCGCGCATTTCGAGAGCGTTTTCGGTTCCGCAGTCTTCTTCCACGATCACGCAATCCTGCGACACGTCGACCAGACGGCGGGTGAGATAACCCGAGTTCGCCGTCTTGAGCGCGGTGTCGGCCAGCCCCTTGCGGGCGCCGTGGGTGGAGTTGAAGTATTCAAGAACGGTCAGACCTTCCTTGAAGTTCGAGATGATCGGGGTTTCGATGATCTCGCCCGAAGGCTTGGCCATCAGACCGCGCATCCCGGCGAGCTGCTTCATCTGCGCCGGCGAACCGCGCGCGCCCGAATGGCTCATCATGTAGATCGAGTTGATCTGCGATTCCTTGCCGTCTTCGCCGATCGGACGCGCCTTGATCTTGTCCATCATGGCATCGGCCACCTGGTCGCCGCAGCGGCTCCAGGCGTCGATCACCTTGTTATACTTTTCCTGCTGGGTGATCAGGCCGTCCTGGTACTGCTGTTCGTAATCGGCCACCAGCGCCTTGGTCTGTTCGACCAGCTCGATCTTTTCGATGGGGATGATCATGTCGTCCTTGCCGAACGAGATGCCCGCGCGGAAAGCGTGGCGGAAGCCCAGCACCATGATCGCATCGGCGAACAGCACGGTGTCCTTCTGCCCGGTGTGGCGATAGACCTGGTCGATCACGTCGCCGATTTCCTTCTTGGTCAGAAGGCGGTTGACGATATCGAAGGGCACCTTGTGGCTCTTGGGCAGGCACTCGCCGATAAGCATGCGGCCCGGCGTGGTGACGAAGCGCTTCATGCCGACGTTGCCCTGCTCGTCAGCCTGCGGGACGCGGGCGATGATGCGGGTGTGGAGCGTTACCGCCCTGGTTTCGAGCGCCTGGTGCACTTCGGCCATGTCGGAGAAGCGCGGCAGCCTCTCGATCTTCTCGCCGCCCTTTTCCTCGATGTATTCGGGCGTCTTTTCCTGACGTTCCATCGACAGGTAATAGAGACCCAGCACCATGTCCTGCGACGGCACGATGATCGGCTTGCCGTTCGCGGGTGAGAGGATGTTGTTGGTGCTCATCATCAGCACGCGCGCTTCAAGCTGCGCCTCGAGGCTGAGCGGGACGTGCACCGCCATCTGGTCACCGTCGAAGTCGGCGTTGAACGCGGCGCAGACCAGCGGGTGAAGCTGGATCGCCTTGCCTTCGATCAGCACCGGCTCGAAAGCCTGGATGCCGAGACGGTGGAGCGTCGGCGCGCGGTTGAGCAGCACCGGGTGTTCGCGGATCACCTCATCGAGGATGTCCCAGACTTCCTTGCGTTCCTTCTCGACCCATTTCTTGGCCTGCTTCAAGGTCATCGACAGCCCCTTGGCGTCGAGCCGGGCGTAGATGAACGGCTTGAACAGTTCGAGCGCCATCTTCTTGGGCAGCCCGCACTGGTGCAGCTTGAGCTCGGGACCGGTCACGATCACCGAACGACCCGAATAATCGACGCGCTTGCCCAGCAGGTTCTGGCGGAAGCGGCCCTGCTTGCCCTTGAGCATGTCGGAAAGCGACTTCAAGGGGCGCTTGTTGGCACCGGTGATCACCCGGCCGCGGCGGCCGTTGTCGAACAGCGCATCGACAGCTTCCTGCAGCATGCGCTTTTCGTTGCGCACGATGATGTCGGGCGCGCGCAGCTCAATCAGGCGCTTGAGGCGGTTGTTGCGGTTGATCACGCGGCGATAGAGATCGTTGAGATCCGAGGTCGCGAAGCGGCCACCGTCGAGCGGCACCAACGGGCGCAGTTCGGGCGGGATCACCGGAATCACCTCGAGGATCATCCATTCGGGGCGGTTGCCCGAATCGATGAAGCTTTCCACCACCTTCAGGCGCTTGATGATCTTCTTGGGCTTGAGCGCCGACTTGGTGGTCGCAAGATCCTCGAGCAGGTCCTCGCGCTCCTGAACCAGGTCGAGGTCCATCAGCATCTGCTTGACCGCTTCGGCACCGATCCCGGCGCTGAAGGAATCCTCGCCGTACTCGTCCTGGTATTCGAGCAGCTCGTCTTCGGTGAGCAGCTGGTATTTCTCGAGCGGGGTCAGCCCCGGCTCGATCACGATGTAGCTTTCGAAATAGAGCACGCGCTCAAGCTGCTTGAGCTGCATGTCGAGCAGGAGGCCGATGCGGCTGGGAAGCGACTTGAGGAACCAGATGTGCGCGACGGGCGCGGCCAGTTCGATATGGCCCATGCGCTCGCGGCGGACCTTGGTGACGGTCACCTCGACGCCGCACTTCTCGCACACCACGCCCTTGTACTTCATGCGCTTGTACTTGCCGCACAGGCACTCGTAATCCTTCACCGGGCCGAAGATGCGCGCGCAGAACAACCCGTCACGTTCGGGCTTGAACGTGCGGTAGTTGATCGTTTCCGGCTTCTTGATCTCGCCGAACGACCACGAGCGGATGCGCTCTGGAGAAGCGATCCCGATCTGGATCTGGTCGAAGGTTTCCGGCTTGGCCAGCTGGTTGGTGAATTTGCTCAGTTCGTTCATTTTTCGAATTCCCTTACGGGTGAAACATCGATGGGGCGAAATCGGCAGGGGGCATCAGCCCCTTGCCTTCATTCCGCCGCCTGAGGCCATTGGTCCTCATCCTCGTCGCCATCGGTAAGCGACTTCAGCTCGACGTTGAGGCCGAGGCTGCGCATTTCCTTGACCAGCACGTTGAAGCTTTCGGGTATGCCGGCCTCGAAGGTGTCGTCGCCCTTGACGATCGCCTCATAGACCTTGGTGCGGCCGATCACGTCGTCGGACTTGACCGTCAGCATTTCCTGCAAGGTATAGGCCGCGCCGTAAGCCTGAAGCGCCCAGACCTCCATTTCGCCGAAACGCTGGCCGCCGAACTGCGCCTTGCCGCCCAGCGGCTGCTGGGTGACGAGGCTGTAGGGGCCGATCGAACGCGCGTGGATCTTGTCATCGACCAGGTGGTGCAGCTTGAGCATATAGATATAGCCCACCGTCACCTTGCGGTCGAACGCATCGCCGGTGCGCCCGTCATAGAGCGTGACCTGACCCGAGGAATCGAGCCCGGCCTTTTCCAGCATCGCGGTGACATCGCCTTCGCGCGCACCATCGAACACCGGTGTCCCCATCGGCACGCCGTTGGCCAGATTGGCCGCCAACTCGACCACTTCGTCGGTCGAGCGCGCCTCGATCTCCTCATGGTACTGCTCGCCATAGACGTCCTTGAGCCGCTCGACGACCGCCGTGGGCGGCGCAGCGGTTGCCGGATCGGGATTGGCCTCGCGCCACTCGTCGAGCGCGGCAGTGATCTGCTGGCCGAGGCCGCGCGCCGCCATGCCCAGGTGCGTCTCGAAGATCTGCCCCACGTTCATGCGGCTGGGCACGCCCAGCGGGTTGAGCACCACATCGACCGGGGTGCCATCGGCAAGGAACGGCATGTCTTCCATCGGCAGGATGCGGCTGATCACACCCTTGTTGCCGTGACGACCGGCCATCTTGTCGCCCGGTTGCAGCTTGCGCTTCACCGCGACAAAGACCTTGACCATCTTGAGCACGCCCGGAGCCAGTTCGTCGCCGCGTTCGAGCTTTTCCTTGCGGTCCTCGAACTTGTCGTCGATGCTCTTGACGGCTTCGTCGTACTGCGATTTGACGGCTTCGATCTGCGCCTGGCGCTTGTCATCGGCGACCGCGAACTTGAACCATTCGAAGCGCTCGATCTCTTCCAGAAGCTCTTCGGTGATCGTTGCCCCCTTCTTGACACCCTTAGGTGCGGCTGCGGCGGTCTGACCAAGCAGCATGTCGCGCAGGCGGTTGTATGTCGCCCGGTTGAGGATCGCGCGTTCATCCGCCGAGTCCTTGCGCAGCCGCTCGATTTCCTCGTGCTGGATCGCGCGGGTACGGTCATCGATCTCGATGCCGTGGCGGTTGAACACGCGCACTTCCACCACCGTTCCGGCAACGCCGGGCGGCAGGCGGAGCGAGGTATCGCGCACGTCGCTGGCCTTTTCGCCGAAGATTGCGCGCAGCAGCTTTTCTTCCGGGGTCATCGGGCTTTCACCCTTGGGGGTGATCTTGCCCACCAGGATATCGCCCGGATGCACTTCGGCGCCGATATAGACGATGCCCGCTTCGTCGAGGCTGCGCAGCGCCTCCTCGCCGACATTGGGAATGTCGCGGGTGATGTCTTCCGGCCCCAGCTTGGTGTCGCGGGCCATGACCTCGAATTCCTCGATATGGATCGAGGTGAACACATCGTCCTTCACGATACGTTCGGAGATCAGGATGGAGTCCTCGTAGTTGTAGCCGTTCCAGGGCATGAAGGCGACCAGGCTGTTGCGGCCCAGCGCCAGTTCGCCCAGATCGGTCGAGGGACCATCGGCGATGATGTCGCCTTCCTCGATCACGTCACCCACCTTCACCAGCGGGCGCTGGTTGATGCAGGTGTTCTGGTTCGAACGCTGGAACTTTTGCAGCGTGTAGATATCGACGCCCGACTGGCCGGGTTCGACATCGCCGATCGCGCGGATCACGATGCGCGTGGCATCGACCTGATCGACGATCCCGCCGCGTGTGGCGGTGATCGCAGCACCCGAATCGCGCGCCACGGTCTCTTCCATGCCGGTGCCCACGAACGGCGCCTCGGCCTTGACCAGCGGCACCGCCTGGCGCTGCATGTTCGAGCCCATCAGCGCGCGGTTGGCGTCGTCGTTCTCGAGGAAGGGAATGAGCGAAGCGGCAACCGAAACGAGCTGCTTGGGGCTGACATCCATCAAGGTGATCTGGTCGCGCGGAGCCATGAAGTAATCGCCGTTCTGGCGCGCCGAAACCAGCTCCTCGACGAAGTAGCCCTCGGCATCGAGTTCGGCCGAGGCCTGCGCCACGGTGTGCTTCTGTTCTTCCATTGCCGAAAGATAGACCACTTCATCGGTGACGTTGCCGCCCGCGACCTTGCGATAAGGCGTCTCGATGAAGCCGTACTTGTTGACCCGGCTGAAGCTCGCCAGCGAGTTGATCAGGCCGATGTTCGGTCCTTCAGGCGTTTCGATCGGGCAGATACGGCCATAGTGGGTCGGGTGGACGTCGCGAACCTCGAAGCCCGCGCGTTCGCGGGTGAGCCCGCCCGGCCCGAGCGCCGAAACGCGGCGCTTGTGCGTCACTTCGGACAGCGGGTTGGTCTGGTCCATGAACTGCGAAAGCTGCGAGGAACCGAAGAATTCGCGCACTGCGGCCACTGCCGGCTTGGCGTTGATGAGGTCGTTGGGCATGACGGTCGAGACGTCGACGCTCGACATGCGTTCCTTGACCGCGCGCTCCATCCGCAGCAGGCCGATGCGGTACTGGTTTTCGAGCAGCTCGCCAACCGAACGCACGCGGCGGTTGCCGAGGTTGTCGATATCGTCAACCTCGCCCTTGCCGTCCTTGAGCCCGACCAGTTCCTTCACCACGGCCAGGATGTCCTCCTTGCGCAGCGTGGTGATCGTGTCTTCCGCATCGAGACCAAGGCGCATGTTGAGCTTGACCCGCCCGACTGCGGAAAGATCATAGCGCTCGCCATCGAAGAACAGGCCTTCGAACAATGCCTCCGCCGTTTCCTTCGTGGGGGGTTCGCCCGGGCGCATGACCTTGTAGATCGCCTCGAGGCCTTCTTCACGGTTTTCGGCCTTGTCGGCCTTGAGCGTGTTGCGGATCCACGGACCGGTGTTGATCTCGTCGATGTCGAGCAGCGCCAGCCGATCGATTCCGGCCTTGTCGAGCGCTTCCAGGTTCTCGGGCGAAACCTCGTCGCCCGCCTCGATATAGATGCGGCCGGTCGCCTCGTCGATCAGGTCGCAGGCGACATAGCGGCCCAACACTTCCTCGGTCGGAAGCAGCAGGTTTTCGAGTCCGTCCTTGGCAGCCTTGTTGGCCGCGCGCGGGCTGATCTTCTGCCCGGCGGCGAACACTTCCTCGCCGGTCTTGGCGTCGATCAGGGAAAAGGCCGGCTTCTGCCCGCGCCATTGTTCGGCAATGAACGGAATCTTCCAGCCGTCCACGCCGTTCTTGCCCGCGACCCGTTCCCAGATCACCTTGTCATAGAAATAGTCGAGGATCTGCTCGGCATCGAGCCCGAGCGCGTAGATCAGCGCGGTAACCGGCAGCTTGCGCTTGCGGTCGATGCGGACGTTGACGATGTCCTTGGCGTCGAATTCGAAATCGAGCCACGAACCGCGATAGGGGATCACACGCGCGGCGAACAGCAACTTGCCCGAGGAGTGGGTCTTGCCGCGGTCATGATCGAACAGCACACCGGGAGAACGGTGCATCTGGCTGACGATCACGCGTTCGGTCCCGTTGATGATGAAGGTGCCGTTCTCGGTCATGAGCGGCATGTCGCCCATGTAAACGTCCTGTTCCTTGATATCGAGTACCGAGCGGGTCTCGGTTTCGCTGTCGACCTCGAACACGATCAGGCGCAGCGTCACCTTCATCGGCGCCGCATAGGTGATGCCACGCTGGCGGCATTCGGTGGTATCGTACTTGGGATCCTCAAGCACATAATGCACGAAATCGAGCTCGGCTGTGCCGGCGAAATCGCGGATCGGGAAGACCGAGCGCAGCGTCTTTTCAAGACCCGAGACATAGCCGGTGGTCTTGTCCGAACGCAGGAACTGCTCATAGCTTTCGCGCTGAACCTCGATCAGGTTCGGCATCTCAACCACTTCGTGGATATCGCCGAAGATCTTGCGGATCCGCTTTTTCGCCGTGCCCGATACCTTCCGGGGCGCAATGCCCCCGGTGCTTTTCGCCTTGGTAACCATGGAGGAAATTCGCCTCTTTCAATCTGTGCCGCAGCCGAAATGCTCCTGCCGGGCGTCAAAAATGTGCAGTTCGCTCGCGAGAGAGGGCCCACCACTGCGACGCAAACGGGCCGCGGACATGGCACACCCCTTCCGGGCGCCACCGCAGCATTCCGATCCGTCGCGAATATGGGGCCCGCCGCCTCCATCCTGTTGCCGATCCCCGCGCAAGAATCAGCATTGCTCGAAGCGTGCGGAAGGCGCCCTATAGTCAGGGGGCGCAGACCTGTCAATTCAGACGCCGGATCTCCGTTTATCGATCAACGATTTATCGTTTTTCGATATTATCGATTGACAATAAGACGAATCGCCATTATTGATTATCGATATTGACCATCAAGGAGATCGATAAATGACCCATTTTGCCACCCAAACCGCCGCACTCGCCGCGGCGCTCTTCATCGCCATCGCATCGATGGGCGTCATCTCCAACGTTCCGCCTGCCGGAACGGCGCACGTCAGCGCGCCGATTCTCGCCTGAGCCCGGCGGAGAGGGAGGAAACAAACCATGCGCATGATGTTCAAGGACCCGTTGCTCGATGCCGCGCGCATCCTGATCGCCATCTTCATCGCGGTGTGCTGCCTTGCCGCCGTGATGCTGCTCGTCGGCGCCCCGGCGCTGCTGTTTTTCGAGGACCGCTTTCTCGCCGAACTCGCTGAAAAGGGCGTCACCGGCACCGAAGCCGCACTCACAGGCGCGGTGGCCATGGTCATGGTCGGCACCGCCGGCCTGTTGGCGCTGGCGGTGTGGTTCATGCTGGTATTGCTGCGCATCATTGCCAGCGTCGGCGAAGGCGAGCCCTTCACGCGCGAGAACAGCGAGCGCTTGTCGCGCATGGGCTGGATCGCGCTGGGGGGTCAATTGGCCTCTATTCCGGTCGGCGCCCTGGTGCTGTGGATCGCCAGCGAACTGAAGGATCTCGCCGCCGCCCATTCGCTCAGGATCGATGCCGATTTCGGCATCGACGGGGAAGGAATCCTGCTGGTGCTGATCCTGTTCATCCTCGCCCGCGTGTTCCGCCACGGCGCCGCAATGCGCGAAGACCTGGAAGGGACCGTGTGATGTCCGCAGAAGACGAAGGAACCAACATCGTGGTCAAACTCGACGACCTGCTTCATGCGCGCCGCATGACGCTCACCGACCTCAGCGAACGCGTCGGCCTCACGCTCGCCAACCTCTCGATCCTCAAGACCGGCAAGGCGAGGGCGATCCGCTTCTCCACATTGGAGGCGATCTGCCGCGAGCTGGACTGCCAACCCGGCGACGTGCTGGGGTATGAGGTCAATTAGGTCACGCCGCGCAGACGCCGACAGACGGCCCCGCCCACTCCCCCCGGGCCGGGGCCGTCGCTATCGCCGCAGACGAGGCGTCAGTAGATCCGGGGGATCAGCCGCCAGCGGGTCCTGCCCGTGAATTCGCGGTAGCTCTGATCCTGGGACAGCAGCAGCTCCTCGGCATTGAGCCGCAGCAGCTGCGCCCACCAGGCGATGACATAGACCACGAGATTGATCACCGATGGCATCGTCAGGAAAATACCGACGTGAACCGCCAGATAGCCCGCATACATCGGGTGGCGGACGATGCGGTAGGGCCCGCCGATCTTGATGCCCCGGTTGGCGGCACCGATGCCGAAGCTGCGGCGCAGGCAGAACTTGGCCCACAACTGAAAGACATTGCCCAGCAGGATCAGCCCGATCCCCAGCGGCACCGCAGCTTGCCACAGGCTCGGCCCCGGCATGATCAGCAACGGGGCGAGCGTCGCGGTGATCGCCAGCAGCCAATCACCCAGGCGCAGGCTGATCTGGTCGGTCGGGCGGCGGATCAGCACGAAGAACATGATCGCGGTTTCGGAAATCAGCGCCAGCCAGGCGAGGCCATTGGCCGATGCGAACACCCGCCATGCCAGCCACATCCACAGCAGCACGATCACGACCTGTTCGGTCCTGTCGAGCCGTGCCGGGGTCAGCCAGCGGGGCGCGCGCGCTTGCGCCGCTCTGTCAATCGAAGTGCTCATGGCCAAGCGGGATCGCACGGACATGGTTAATTAAAGGTGTGGGGCGGGATGATGACGATGCAGACCTGGCCCGGCTGGGGCAAAAAGGGGCGTCGGATTTCAAACTGACCCACTATCCCCCCCGCCCGCGCAATTTCTTGACACGGCCATCATCCCTGCTAATGGCCCGGCCCGACCGCGTTCGCGTGGTCATCCGTCCGAGACAGTTGGTGACCGGGATTTGCCAGTCTTAATTTCCAGCCTAGACGGGGACAGAGTTTCAGGCGCGGCCACAGCGGCTGCGTCGTTTCGCCTTTCGGCGTGCCTCCTTCCCCATCAACGGACTCGCCCATGCCGCGCCTGCGGCATGGACAAACGTAGCCGGTCGTGTGGGGAGCCATCCCCGCGCGATCATAGTGCCATCGCATGGCTTGTCCATGCGGCGGACAACGAAGGAGTATGGCATGGATCGTTCGCAGAAATCCGATGCGGTCGCCCAGCTCAATGCAGTCTTCGGCGAGGTCGGTGTGGTGGTCGTCACCCGCAACCTCGGCCTGACGGTGGCCCAGTCCACGCAGTTGCGCACGAAGATGCGGGAAGCCGGCGCGTCCTACAAGGTAGCGAAGAACCGCCTTGCCAAGCTCGCCCTGAAAGACACCGATTACGTCGGGCTCGAGGAATTCCTCAACGGCCCGACCGCGCTGGCCTGGTCAACTGACCCGGTCGCGGCTGCCAAGGCCGCTGTCGAATTCGCCAAGACGAACGACAAGCTGGAAATCGTCGGTGGTTCGATGGGCGCGCAGGTTCTCGACGAAGCAGGGGTCAAGGCGCTCGCCTCGATGCCCAGTCTCGACGAACTGCGCGGCAAGCTCGTGGGTCTCATCAACGCCCCGGCGACCAAGATCGCCCAGGTCGTCAATGCCCCGGCTGCCAAGCTGGCCCGTGTCTTCGGTGCTTACGGCGCCAAGGAAGCGGCATAAGGTTCATCGCAAACAGCGATTATTCAAGGGGCCAGGCCATCTGCCGAAACCCCAAACCAGAATCAGGAGTGTTACATCATGGCCGATATTGCCAAACTTGTTGAAGAACTTTCGAAGCTGACCGTCCTCGAGGCGGCCGACCTTGCCAAGGCGCTGGAAGAGGCATGGGGCGTTTCCGCCGCTGCTGCCGTTGCCGTGGCTGCCCCTGCGGGCGGCGGCGCTGCTGCCGAAGCCGCTGAAGAGCAGACCGAATTCGACGTCATCCTGATCGGTGACGGCGGAAAGAAGATCCAGGTGATCAAGGAAGTCCGCGCCATCACCGGCCTGGGCCTCACCGAAGCCAAGACGTTGGTCGAGAGCGCCCCCAAGGCGGTCAAGGAAGCGATCAACAAGGCCGAAGCCGAAGAAATCAAGGCGAAGATCGAAGCTGCCGGCGGTACCGTCGAAATCAAGTAAGCTTCCTTCAGTCGAGGCTGAATTGCGAGGGGCGGTGCCGCAAGGCGCCGCCCCTTTTGCGTAACCCGCGGTTTCCCCCGTCCGATCTGCAACCGCATGTCAATAATCGACGAACTGCCCTTGGCAGCAGATCAAAACTGCGCAAGTTGGCCGCCAGCTACCATTGTGCAGCAATTCCTTGGGGGACGTCAGACATGCATGCAAAGACCCGTTTCATCGCCACCACCGCCATGGCCGTGCTGCTGGGCACCACGCCCGCGCTGGCGCAGCAGGCGCCGATCGTTCAGCCCGGCGCACCGGGAGAGGCATCGCGCACATTGAGCGCCAAGGAAGCGATCGCGGTTGCGGGCACGCGCTTTGCCCCGGGCGACATCGCCTTCATGCGGGACATGATCCCCCATCACCAGCAGGCAGTGGAAATGTCGGAACTGGTCCCTTCACGCACCAACAACGAAGCGATCCTGAAGATCGCCGACCGCATCCTTGCCTCGCAGAAGGATGAAATCACCTTCATGCGCGACTGGTTGGAGCAGGCCGGTGAAGGCGCCGACGCGGCGCCTGCCGGTCACAGCGGCCACGGCGCTCATGGTGACCACACACTGATGCGCGGCATGGCAACACCGGGGCAAATGGCCGAACTGGCCGCTGCCAGCGGAACGGCATTCGACCGGCTGTTCCTCAGCCTGATGATGGAACACCACAAGGGCGCAGTCACCATGGTGGAGGAGCTGCACCGGCAGCCGGGCACCGCCTACGATCCGGCGGTGTTCAAGTTCACCAACGATGTCGTGAGCGACCAGAACGCCGAGATTGCGCGCATGAACGCGGTGCTGGCCGGGCTTTCGAACGATCCGCGCGCAACGCTTGCCGCGGGTTTCCGCGATGCGGGCGAGGCGATCCGCAACCTGCGGCTCGTCACCGCCATGGCCAAGGCACCCGGTTTCTTCGACCCTGAAAACCCGGCGCAGCTCCAGCCCGAAATCGTCGGTAAGAAGGACGCTGCCAAGGATGCGGCAGAAGAGGGCGCCGAAGATAATGGGGTCGATGGCGACGAAGCCGACGCTGCCAAGCGCAAGTTCGGCCAGCGCGGCTCGCTGCTCACCTTCTGGAGCACCGACATGGCGTTCAAGAACGACCTGCTGGTGACCGGCAGCTATCACGGCTTCAACATCTACCGCCTTGGCAAGGACGGGGTGCCCGCGCTGGTCAGCTCGACCGTCTGCCCTGGCGGGCAGGGCGACGTATCGGTGGTGGGCAATCTGCTGATCATGAGCGTCGAGGACAGCCGCGCGCGCACGGATTGCGGGCTGACCGGCGCCGCGGGCAAAGTCAACAAGGACCGCTTCCGCGGTGTGCGCGTGTTCGACATTTCCGATATCAGGCGCCCGCGCCAGGTTGGCCAGGTGCAGACCTGCCGCGGCAGCCATACGCATTCGATCGCCTCTGCCGATGACAAGCGGATCGTGCTCTACAATTCGGGCACGTCCTATGTCCGCGATGAAGAGGAGCTGCCCGGCTGCATTGGCGATGCCGAGGACAGCCGCACCGCGCTGTTCAGCATCGACGTGATCGAGATACCGCTGGCCGATCCTGCCGCTGCGCGGATCGTCGCCAGCCCACGGGTCTTCGCCGATGGCGAGCAGATTGCCGGATTGTGGCGCGGCGGTGACCACGGCGAAGGCACGCAGGACACGCGCCGCACCGACCAGTGCCATGACATCACCGTGTTCCCGTCAAAGAAGATCGCGGCGGGCGCCTGTTCGGGCAACGGCATCGTGCTCGACATTTCCGATCCGCTTCAGCCGCGGCGGATCGCCGACGTCACCGACAAGGGCTTTTCGTACTGGCATTCGGCCACGTTCAACAATGACGGCACCAAGGTGCTGTTCACCGACGAATGGGGCGGCGGTTCGCGCCCGCGCTGCCAGGCGGGCGATCCTACGAACTGGGGGGCCGACGCGTTCTATGCGCTCGAAGGCAGCAAGCTCGAGTTCCGCAGCCTTTACAAACTGGCACCGCCGCAGAGCGACAAGGAAAACTGCGTCGCGCACAATGGCTCGATCATCCCCGTGCCGGGGCGCGATATCTTCGTGCAGGCCTGGTATCAGGGCGGGATCAGCGTGATCGACTTCACCGATGCCGCCAATCCGGTCGAAATCGCCTATTTCGATCGCGGCCCGGTGGACCAGGAGCAGCTGGTCACCGGCGGATACTGGTCGGCCTATTGGTACAACGGCCGCATTTACGCCACCGAGATCTCCCGCGGGCTCGATGTGTTCGCGCTGGAGCCGAGCGAGTTCCTGACGGCTGAGGAAATCGCCGCCGCCAACAAGGCGCAATATCCCGGCAATGCGTTCAACCCGCAAACGCAGACGCAGGTGACCTGGCCCGCCGATGTGCTGGCAACCCTGAAGCAAAGCCGCAAAGGGGGCTGACATCCGGCCGCAGGTGTGGCGCGATAGCCGCGTCGCGGCGATAATGCACCGCAGCTGACACGACAGGCTTGGCCGGATGGGGCAGCGCGCCTATCCGGGCCGGCTGCATGACCCACGATCATACCCTCGAACCCCTGCCGATCGGCACCTCCGGCTGGCGCGAAGAGCTGCGCGAGACGCTGCGCCTCGCGCTGCCGCTGGCGCTCGCAAACCTGCTGCAGATGCTGGTCCACGCGGTCGACGTGATCTTCGTCGCGCGGCTGGGAGAACGGGAGCTGGCGGCGTCCTCGCTGGCGATTTCGCTGTTCGGCCTGCTGATGTGGGCGCTCGCCGGGCTGACCGGAATGGTCGCCGCGCTGATCGCGGAAGAGCTTGGCCGCCGTCGCCACGCCGTGCGCGAAGTGCGCCGGTCGACCCGGATGGGAATGTGGCTGGCGGTGTTCTGCGGCATGATCGGCATGACGCTCTGTTACCAGGGCGAACGGCTAATGCTGCTGGCCGGGCAGGATGCCGAGCTGGCGAAATTGGCAGGCGGCTTTCTGCGGGTGATCATGTGGGCGATGATCCCGATGATTATCGCCAATGTCCTGCGCAGTTTTGTTTCGGCGCTGGGTCGCCCGGTCTTTGCCACCGCCATCACCGCGTCGGCGCTGCTGGTCAGCCTACTGGGCAACTACACGTTCGTATTCGGACACTTTGGCGCCCCGGCGCTGGGGCTGAACGGCTCGGCGCTCGCCAGCGTGACCACCGCGCTCTACATCGTCTTCGCCTATGTCGTGGCGATCGCGCGCGACCGGCGGCTGCGACGGTATCGCATCTTCGGCAAATGGTGGCGGCCGGAATGGTCGCGCCTTCGCCAGCTGGTGCGGCTGGGCTTGCCGGTTTCGGCGACCGTGGTGGCCGAAGCCGGCCTGTTCAGTGCCGCCGCGCTGCTGATGGGACGCATCGGCGCGTCCGAACTGGCGGGGCACGCGGTCGCGCTGCAGATCGCCTCGCTGGCGTTCCAGATCCCCTTTGGCATCGGCCAGGCAACGACGATCCGGGTCGGCTATCACTACGGCGCGGGCAATGTGGCGGCGATTGGCAGGGCGGGTTGGGCCGGCATCGTCATGGGTGGTGGTTTCATGATCAGCACCGCGGCGGCGATGGTCTTCACGCCGGGCCTGCTGCTGCGGATCTATGTCGATCCCGACCTGCCGGGGAATGCGGCGATGGCCGATTTCGCCATCCGCTACATGGTGGTCGCCGCGGCGTTCCAGTTGTTCGACGGAGTCCAGGCGGTTGCCGCCGGTGCCCTGCGCGGGTTGCAGGATACGCGCGTGCCGATGCTGATCGCGATCTTCAGCTATTGGCTGCCCGGATTCGGGATCGCGGCCTGGCTGGGCTTCAACACACCGCTCGAAGGGACCGGCGTGTGGATCGGGCTGGCAACGGGCCTGATCTTTGCCGCAGTCCTGCTTGGCTGGCGCTGGTCGAAACGCGAAACCCTGGGCCTGACGCATAACGCAGCGCTTGCCGAAGGGTGAGCCAAGAGCTTTGGCGCCAAGCAAAATAATTGCCTGACTGACGGTTGACTCGGGTCGGCCGCGACCACATATGCGCCCCGCTGGCACTCTCAGGGCGAGAGTGCCAATCGCGATATTTCAACTTACAGGAAAGGTCATACGACAATGGCATTTCGTCCTCTGCACGACCGCGTAGTGGTCCGTCGCATCGAAGCGGAAGAAAAGACGGCCGGCGGCATCATCATCCCCGACAGCGCCAAGGAAAAGCCCAGCGAAGGCGAGATCATCGCCGTTGGTGAAGGCGCGCGCGACGATGACGGCGATCGCATCCCGCTCGACGTCAAGGTTGGCGACCGCGTGCTGTTCGGCAAGTGGTCGGGCACCGAGATCAAGCTCGACGGCGAAGACCTGCTGATCATGAAGGAAAGCGACATCATGGGGATCATCGGCTGATCGCCGGATCCTGACGCAATCCTCTAGACACATCAAATTCAGGAGAAAACACATGGCTGCCAAGGACGTAAAGTTTGGCCGCGACGCGCGCGAAGGCATCCTGCGCGGGGTCGATATCCTCGCCAATGCGGTAAAGGTAACGCTGGGCCCCAAGGGCCGCAACGTGGTGATCGACAAGAGCTTCGGCGCGCCGCGCATCACCAAGGATGGCGTGACCGTCGCCAAGGAAATCGAGCTCAAGGACAAGTTCGAGAACATGGGCGCGCAGATGCTGCGCGAAGTCGCCTCGAAGACCAACGACATTGCCGGTGACGGCACCACCACCGCCACCGTTCTGGCGCAGGCGATCGTCACCGAAGGCATGAAGTCGGTTGCGGCCGGCATGAACCCGATGGACCTCAAGCGCGGCATCGACCTGGCGGTCGACAAGGTGGTCGAAAACCTCAAGGTCCGTTCAAAGGAAGTGTCCGGATCGGGCGAAATCGCGCAGGTCGGGATCATTTCGGCCAACGGCGACCGCGAAGTCGGCGAGAAGATCGCCGAGGCGATGGAGAAAGTCGGCAAGGAAGGCGTGATCACCGTCGAGGAAGCAAAGGGCCTCGAATTCGAGCTCGATGTGGTCGAAGGCATGCAGTTCGACCGTGGCTATCTCTCGCCCTATTTCATCACCAACCCGGAAAAGATGACGGTCGAACTCGATAACCCCTACATCCTGATCCACGAAAAGAAGCTGTCGAACCTGCAGGCGATGTTGCCGGTGCTCGAGGCGACCGTGCAGAGCGGGCGTCCGCTGCTGATCATCGCCGAGGACATCGAAGGCGAGGCGCTGGCCACGCTGGTGGTCAACAAGCTGCGCGGCGGGCTCAAGGTCGCGGCGGTCAAGGCCCCCGGCTTTGGCGACCGGCGCAAGGCCATGCTGCAGGACATCGCGATCCTGACCAAGGGCGAGATGATCAGCGAGGATCTGGGCATCAAGCTCGAGAACGTCACGCTGGGCATGCTCGGCCAGGCCAAGAAGGTCTCGATCGACAAGGACAACACCACCATCGTCGACGGTGCGGGCGATGCCGACGACATCAAGGCGCGCGTGGGTGAAATCCGCACGCAGATCGATGCCACGACCAGCGACTACGACCGTGAGAAGCTGCAGGAACGCCTCGCCAAGCTGGCCGGCGGCGTGGCCGTGATCAAGGTCGGCGGTGCCACCGAAGTCGAGGTCAAGGAGCGCAAGGACCGCGTTGACGACGCGCTCCACGCTACCCGCGCCGCGGTTGAGGAAGGCATCGTTCCGGGCGGCGGCACCGCGCTGCTCTATGCCACCAAGGTGCTGGCTGACCTGAAGGGCGCCAACGACGACCAGACCAAGGGCATCGACATCGTCCGCAAGGCGATCACCTCCCCGGTCAGGCAGATTGCCGCAAACGCAGGCCACGATGGCGCTGTGGTTGCCGGCAACCTGCTGCGCGAGGATGACGAGACGCAGGGCTTCAACGCTGCGACCGACACCTACGAAAATCTCGTGGCTGCCGGTGTGATCGATCCGACCAAGGTGGTGCGCACCGCACTGCAGGACGCGGCTTCGGTCGCGGGTTTGCTGATCACCACCGAAGCGGCGATCGCCGAAATGCCGGAAGACAAGCCGGCTTCGCCGCCAATGCCCGACATGGGCGGAATGGGCTTCTGAGCCCGGACTTCGGCTAGGCACAACAAAGGCCCGGTGGGAGCAATCCTGCCGGGCCTTTTTGCTTGACCGACGGCAAAATACCGCGTCCATCGCGGTCAGGGCACCTTTCACCGCTGTAACCGCACAAGGTGCTTGCCCGAACGAATCGAGGTCCGTTAATCGTTTGCCAACCATACGGGAGGTAACTTGAGGGCATGATCGGACGACTGGTTGCACCTGTCTGGGCCGCATTCGCCACGGCGATGCTGGCGGCCTCCCCGCTGGCAGCGCAGACCAGCGATCTGGGAGCCGCGTTCGACCGCGCGCTCGGAACCGAGCCGCGCAGCCCGCAGTCCTTCGACGCAGTCTATGAAACCTCGCTTGAGCGGCGCATTGCCCAACTCGCCGATGGCACCCGGGGCCGGATCGGGGTCGCGGCCATCGACCTGTCGACCGGGCGGCAGATCGCCGTGCTCGGCGACCAGCTGTTTCCCATGGCCTCAACCAGCAAGATCGCGGTGGCAGCGACCTATATGGAGATGGTCGAGCAGGGGAAATACTCGCTGACCAGCGAATTTCCGCTGCTTGTTGCGGTGGGTTCGGCCAGGTTCTCCTCAGCTGTCGCGCCCGTGCGCAAGGGCGAGCACATGGCGGCGATCGACCTGATCGAGTTGATGATTACACGCTCGAGCAACCCGGCCACAGATGCGCTGCTCGCGGCGGTGGGCGGCCCCGCCAAGGTAAACGACTGGGTCCGCCGCCAGGGCATCAGGGAATTCAGCATCAACCGCGACATCGCCACTCTGGTGCGCGACGATGGCGAGTTCGATCCGGCGACGCATATCGACCGGCGCGATGCGGCAACGCCCCGCGCCATGGTCGAGCTGCTGCGCGGCCTCTACCAGGGCAAGTATCTCTCGGCCGAAAGCCGCCGCGTGATACTCGGCGCGATGAGCCGGACCAGCACCGGAAAACGCCGCATCCCGGCGCAGATTCCTCTCGGCGCGCAAGTCAGCCACAAGACCGGGTCGTTGAACAACACATCCAGCGATGTCGGCATCATCGAAACGCCTGACGGACGCGCATTCGCGCTGGCTATCTATGTCACCGGGCAGGGCGCGCGCGCCGCGCGCGAAGAGCGGATCGCGGCCATCGCCCGCGCGCTCTATGACGGTTTCAATGCCGATGCCCAGCGGCAGATCCTGACGAACAGCGTCGCTGGCGAGCGCGCGACGCAAACGGGCGGCTGATCGCGTCATCCGCGGCATTGCGTTCGCAGATTTGCGGGGGCGAGCCAAAGAAAAGGGGCGGCACCTTGCGGCACCGCCCCTGGACAAGCGATAAATCGCCTTCGCGAGTAAAATTACTCGGCAGCAGCTTCCGTGGTTTCTTCAACAGCTGCTTCGGCACCTTCGACGGCTTCACCGGTAGCTTCGGTAGCTGCGGTAGCAGCTTCGTCGACAACGGCGGTCGCATCGTCAGCAACGGCGGCGGTGTCAGCAGCAGCGGCATCGGCAGCTTCGGTTGCTTCGTCGGCACCCTGCGAGCAGGCGGCGAGGCCGAGAGCGGCACCGGCAACGGCAGCAGCAAGAATGATCTTACGCATGATATGAATTCCTTGATCAGCGAGTGGGATGCAAGGAGCCACTTGATGCGGTCCCTGCACGAAGCCCGCCGATGCTGGCGGGCTCTGCCAAGGGAAATAATGGCGATTTTAAGGCAAGGCAAGCCGTATTCGCCGATTCCGCCATCATTTTGCCGTATTTGAGCCGCCCTCGAGAGGTGTCAAGCGGCCCCGAAAGCCCTTACCGACCCTCACAGAGGCTGCTAACACGGGCTCCTGATGAGCAACAAGCAGCACCTCTATCTCGTCGATGGGTCGTCCTATATTTTCCGGGCCTATCACCGGCTTCCGCCGCTGACCGATCCGCAGGGCACCCCGGTCGGCGCGGTTTATGGCTACACCACGATGCTGTGGAAGCTGGCCGAGGAACTCGACAAGGCCGAGGGGCCGACGCATCTTGCGGTGATCCTCGACAAGGGTTCGCATACCTTCCGCAACGACATCTATCCGCTGTACAAGGCCAACCGCCCGCGCGCGCCCGAAGATCTGGTGCCGCAATTCCCGCTGATCCGCGATGCCACCCGCGCCTTCAGCCTGCCCTGCATCGAGGAGGAGGGGCTCGAGGCCGATGACCTGATCGCCACATACGCCCGCGCCGCGCAGCGCGAAGGATGGAATGTGACCGTGGTCTCCTCCGACAAGGACCTGATGCAGCTGGTGGGCGAGCACGATGGTGCGCGGATCGACATGCTCGACACGATGAAGAACCAGCGCATCTATATCGACGAGGTGGAGGAGAAGTTCGGCGTCGGGCCGCAGCTGGTCGGTGATGTGCTGGCGCTGATGGGTGACAGCGCCGACAACGTGCCCGGCATCCGCGGTATCGGGCCGAAAACCGCGAGCAAGCTGATTGCCGAGCATGGCTCGCTCACCGCGGCGCTCGATTCGGCGGCTGACATGAAACCCTCCAAGCTTAAGGAACGGCTGATCGAGGGGCGCGGCGAGGCCGAGATGAGCCGCGTCCTGGTGGCGTTGAAGGAAGATTGCGCACTGCCGCAGCCGCTGGAGGAATTCCGGCTCGACGGCGTCCCGCCCGAACCGCTCGCCATATTCCTCGAACGACACGGCTTCACCAGCCTGCTACGGCGCCTCAATGCGGGTAAGGGTAGCCCCGAACGACCGGTAAATCTCAAT
The DNA here is from genome assembly GCA_001516125.1 of Sphingomonadales bacterium BRH_c42. GTDB lineage: Bacteria > Pseudomonadota > Alphaproteobacteria > Sphingomonadales > Sphingomonadaceae > Erythrobacter. The sequence goes on along the minus strand of LOEX01000131.1, from coordinate 13,606 downwards.
CCGGCGAAGGCGCAGACGGCGGGCGATACCGGAAATGCCGGGGGCAACCGGCAGGCCATGCCCGAAATGCCCCCGGTCGATCGCAGCGCCTATGAATGCGTCCAGAGCATGGAGCGGCTCGATGACTGGATCGCGCGCGGCTTCGCGGCCCGCCAGATTGCGGTCGATACCGAAACCAGCGCACTCGACGCAGTGCGCGCCGACCTGGTCGGGGTCAGCCTGGCGCTGGGCCCGAACCAGGCCTGCTATATTCCGCTTGGCCACGGCGGCAGCGACATGTTCGCCGAAAAGCCGGTGCAGATTCCTCTTGCTGAAGCCATTGCGGCGCTGAAACCGCTGCTCGAAGACCCGGCGGTGCTCAAGATCGGGCAGAACATCAAATACGACATCAACGTGCTCGCCCGCCACGGCATCGCGCTGGGGCCGATCGATGACACGATGGTGATGAGCTTCGCGCTCGACGCGGGGCGCAGCGAGCAGGGCATCGGTGGCGGACACGGGATGGACGAGCTGTCCGAACGGCATCTGGGCCATACCCCGCTCGCTTTCAAGGATGTCTGCGGCGCAGGCAGGAAGCAGATCTCGTTTGCCGAGGTTCCGCTGGACCGCGCAACCGAATATGCCGCCGAGGATGCCGATGTCACCTGGCGGCTGCACCAGCATCTGAAGCCGCGTCTCGCCGAAGAAGGAAGTACGCGGATCTATCAGCGGGTCGATCGCCCGCTGGTGGCGGTGGTCGCGGCGATGGAGCGCAAGGGGATCAAGGTGGACCGGACCCGCCTTGCCGCACTGTCCGAGGAATTCGCCCGCGAATCGGCACGGCTCGAGGGCGAGATTCATGCCGCTGCCGGGCAGGAATTCACCATCGCCAGCCCGCGCCAGCTTGGCGAAATCCTGTTCGACAAGCTGGGCTACAAAGGCGGCCCCAGGGGCAAGAGCGGGCAGTACTCGACCGACGTGGGCGTGCTCGAACGGCTGGCGGGCGAAGGTGCGCCGATTGCCAGGCTGGTGCTCGAATGGCGCCACCTGGCAAAGCTCAAGTCGACCTATACCGATGCACTTCAGGAGGCGATCAATCCGTCAACGGGGCGCGTCCACACCAGCTATTCGCTGGTCGGCGCGCAGACCGGGCGGCTATCCTCGACCGATCCCAATTTGCAGAACATCCCGGTCCGCACCGCGATCGGGCGGCAGATCCGCGAGGCCTTTGTGGCCGACGAGGGCAACGTGCTGCTCGCGGCGGACTATTCGCAGATCGAGCTCAGGCTGGCGGCGCACATGGCCGACGTGCCGACGCTGAAAGAAGCCTTCGCGCAAGGCGAGGACATCCACGCGCGCACCGCCGACGAGCTGTTCGGCACTGTCAACCGCGACACGCGCGCGCGCGCCAAGACGATCAACTTCGCCATCCTCTACGGCATTTCGCGCTGGGGGCTGGCCGCACGGCTGGAAGTGACGCCCGAAGAGGCGCAGGCGATGATCGACACCTATTTCCAGCGTTTCCCCGGTATCCAGCGCTACATCCACGATACGCTCGTCGCCGTGCGCGAACGCGGCTGGTCGGAAACGCTGTTCGGCCGCAAATGCTGGTTCCCGCGGATCAATTCGAAGCACCAGGCAGAGCGGCAGGGATCGGAACGGGCAGCGATCAATGCGCCGATCCAGGGCAGCAGCGCGGACATCATCAAGCGCGCGATGGCGCGGATGACCCCCGCCCTGCGCGATGCCGGGCTGAACGAGGTGCACATGCTGCTGCAAGTGCATGACGAACTGGTGTTCGAATTGCCGCACGGCGATGTTGAAGCGGCCACGCCGATCATCCGCCGGGTGATGGCCGAAGCTGCCGCACCGGCGGTCACTCTCGACGTGCCGCTGGGCGTCGATATCGGCACCGGCGCGAGCTGGGATGCCGCGCATTGAGCCGCCGGGCTTGCCAGTTTCAGCTCTGCGACATAACCCGCAGATGATGCCGGACTGGTTCAACCCCTCGAGTTGGCCCGCCAACTGGAACATCGCCTGGGATATGGCGCTCTCGGGCACTTTGACCGCGCTTGCGGCGATCGGCGGCGGCTATCTGCTTTATCGCCTCATCCTCGCGGCGATGCGGCGGCTTGCCGCGATGTCGGAAACCGCGCTCGATGACCTGATGGTCGAGCGGGTGGCTCGCCCGCTCAAGTGGGCCGTTATCGTGCTCGGCCTGACGATTGCCGCGCAGGCCGACCAGGGCCTGCTACTGGCCTGGGAGCCGATGGCGCGCTTCCTGCGTCCCGCCATCCTGGGCTGGATCGCCTATTCGCTGGTCAAGGCGCTCACCGCCGCGTTCGAACTGAGGTTCGATGCCTCCGAAGACCCGGTGGCCATGCGCAGCCGCCGCACGCGGCTTGCCATCCTCTCGCGCTCGGCAACGCTGGTGATCGTGACCGTCACCGTCGGCCTGATGCTGATGGCGATACCCGGTGTGCGCAGCATCGGCACCACCCTGCTTGCCTCGGCCGGGCTGGCGGCGCTGGCGGTGGGTGCGGCGGCGCAGCCTGCGCTCAAATCGTTCATCTCGGGATTGCAGATGGCGATGACCGAACCGATCCGTATCGGCGACATGGTCAAGGTCGATGGCTATACCGGGCGGGTTGAGGAAATCCGCATGACCTTCGTCCTGATCCGCAGCTGGGACGAACGGCTGATCGCGGTCCCCACCGGGCGGTTCTTCGAGCAGAGTTTCGAGAACTGGTCGCGCAAGAACGAGCGGCTGACCGGGCCGGTGTTCCTCCATCTCGACCCGGCGACGCCGGTCGCCCCGATCCGCGAAGAATTCCAGCGCTTCGTGTCGGCCCATCCACTGTGGGACCAGCGCACCGCCGACGCGCTGCTCACCGAGGCCTACCCCGAAAGCATCGAGGTGCGCCTGGCGGTGAGCGCCCGCACGATCGGCGATTTGTGGCAACTGCGCTGCGAATTGCGCGAGCACATGCTCGAATGGCTGCGCGACAATATGCCCGATTCGCTGATCCGCCACCGGCTCGAAGTCGATGCCGCCAATGCCAGGGCAAAATCAGATTGAACCACCAAAGAAAAAACCCGGCCACAAGGGCCGGGTTTGAAAGTCTTGGGAGAGGATGCCTAAAAGGCCCCTTCCATATGCGGGGCGGCACATTTTTGTGCAAGTGCGAAAAGGTCATGCTGTGTTGCACCAAACGCAACACGGTTTTTGCAATTACCCGCCAGGCTTCTGAAATTTCATCACAAAGCGGTCGGTCTTGCCGCGCACTTCCTCATCGAAGACATTGTGCGAGTGATCATCTTCGCTGCGCCGCAACATATCGGATCGCTCGGTCAACCTGAAACCTGCACCGGTCATCGCCGCGATGACCGTGTCGGACGCTATGCGGTGCAACCTGCCGGTCACCTCGCGCGGATCGCCTGCAGGGCCCATGTGGTCGACCACGATGACCTGGCCCCCCGGCCTGATTGCGGCGAACCAGTTTGCCAGCACGCCGTCCACGTCCAGCCGGGGAAATTCGTAACGTTCCGATTCCCAGTACAGATCGTGGAATACAAGATGCGCGAAAATCGTGTCCACGCTGCCCGGGGCCAGCTGCATCGCGCGCGGCGGGACTGCCATCGTCCGGATGTTGGTATGTGCGGCCAGCCTTTGCTTCCACACCTCGGGATTGTGGAAGCGTACGGGATTGACCGCATAGACCACCCCTCCCGGTCCAACCAGATCGGCAATCATGGCGGTATAATACCCGTCCCCTGCCATGAAATCGGCCACGGACTGACCGGCCTCGATGCCCGAGAACCTCAGGACTTCGGTCGGTTGGCGGCCCGCATCCAGCGCCCGGTCGGCATCGGTGCGGCTTTCGGCGGCGACTGCATCCTGCGCCTTGTCGGCAAGCAGCGGCGCAGGCTGTATCAGCGCCATTGCCGCAGCCGCGATGCAAAGCTTCGTTCGAATCATTTCATTCCCTCCGTTTCCTCAAACCATGAAATCCGGCCGACCCCATCCGCGGCTGCGCCGCAACTCCGGCCCGATCAACCCTCGCCAATTCTCGACGGAGGGGAGCGGGCGTTTCTGCATTGGCCAATACGGCGGCCAATACAGCGGATGACAGGTATCGGGCGACGCGCTATGCGCCGCACCAACTCCCTTCCTTCCAGCGTGAGGAACCGATGCAGAAACTTTATCCCGATGCCGCCAGTGCTCTTGATGGGTTGCTGCGCGACGACATCCTCATCGCCAGTGGCGGCTTCGGCCTGTGCGGCATCCCCGACCGGTTGCTCGATGCGATCCGCGACAGCGGGGTCAAGGGGCTCACATTCGCCAGCAACAATGCCGGGATCGACAACGAGGGCATCGGCAAGCTGCTGCGCACGCGGCAGGTGAAGAAGATGATCTCCAGCTATGTCGGCGAGAACAAGGAGTTCGAGCGGCAGTATCTCGCCGGAGAGCTTGAGGTCGAATTCTGCCCGCAGGGCACGCTGGCCGAGCGTATGCGCGCAGGCGGTGCGGGTATTCCCGGCTTTTACACCAAAACAGGCGTCGGCACGCTGGTGGCCGAAGGCAAGGAAACGAAAACCTTCAACGGCGAAGAATACATTCTCGAGCGCGGCATCTTCGCCGACCTTTCGATCGTCAAGGCGTGGAAGGCCGATGAAACGGGCAATCTGATGTTCCGCAAGACCGCGCGCAACTTCAACCTGCCCGCCGCCACCTGCGGCAAGGTCTGCGTGGTCGAGGTCGAGGAAGTGGTGCCCGCCGGCAGCCTCGATCCCGATTGCATCCACCTGCCGGGCGTTTACGTCCAGCGGATGATCGTGGGCGCGCCCTGTGACAAGAAGATCGAGTTCCGCACCGTGCGCGCGCGTGAGACGGCGGGAGCAGTAGCATGACGCGCGGTTTGACACTGACGCTCGGCCTGCTTCTCGCTGGCTGCGCGGGAACCGTGCCGCCTGCGGTTGCGCCGCCGCCGGTGCCCCAGGCGGAGGAAACTGCCACACCCGCGCCGCCCACCGCGCTGCAATATCTTTATGGTTCTGCCGAGGCCGCAATCGCGGTGCGCGCGACCTATGCCCGCATCGCCGATTATGCAGCCATGCGTATCATGCAGCGGCCGCAGGACAGCGTCGTCCTGGCCGCTGGCGCCGGTATCGATGCGCCGCGCTTCGAACCTTGCGGCGACAAGCCCTATGCCGCCGTCTTCGATGCCGACGAGACGCTGATCTGGAACCTCGGATCGATGCGCTGGTTTGCGCAGCACGGCATCGGTTTTGATCCCAAGGTCTGGGACCAGTGGGAAAAGACAGGTGCGGGCAAGGCCAGGGCAATGCCCGGCAGCGTCGATCTGGTGAACGGCCTGCGCGCGGCGGGCATCACCGTCATCGCCAACACCAACCGCAGCGCCGCCAACGCCGCGGGCACCGAGGGTACACTGCGCGCCGCCGGGCTGGGCGAGTTCAGGCACGGCGAGACGCTGTTCCTGCTCGGCGACGATGCGGGCGGATCGAGCAAGGATCTGCGCCGCGGCGCCATTGCCGCGCGTTACTGCGTCATCGTCCTCGCCGGTGACCAGCTGGGTGATTTCAGCCAGCAGTTCAACGACAGGGCGCTGCCCCCCTCCGTCCGCATGCAGATGGCGACCGGTGCCGCCGCGAGCGCGCTGTGGGACAATGGCTGGTTCCTGCTCCCCAATCCCGTCTATGGCCCATGGGACCGGCTGGGCTGGGACGATATCTTCTCCACCGACAGCGAATGGGAGCCGCAATGATGGCCGAAGCAACCAGTGGCTGGAGCCGCGACCAGATGGCCGCGCGCGCCGCGCAGGAACTGCGCGATGGCTATTACGTCAACCTCGGCATCGGCATCCCCACGCTGGTCGCCAACAACATCCCGCGCGGGATGACCGTAACGCTCCAGAGCGAGAACGGCATGCTCGGCATCGGCCCCTTCCCCTATGACGACGAGGTCGATCCCGACCTCATCAATGCGGGCAAGCAGACCATCAGCGAACTGCCGCACAGCGCCTATTTCGACAGCGCCGCGAGCTTTGCCATGATCCGCGGCGGACATATCGACCTCACCGTGCTCGGCGCGATGGAAGTGGCCGAGAACGGCGACATCGCCAACTGGATGATCCCGGGCAAGATGATCAAGGGCATGGGCGGCGCGATGGACCTCGTCGCGGGCGTCAAGAAGATCATCGTGGTGATGGAGCACAATGCCAAGGACGGAAGCCCCAAGTTCATCCCAGAATGCACCCTGCCGCTGACGGGCAGGAATGTGATCGACATGGTGATCACCGATCTCGCCGTGTTCCAGCGGGAGGATCATACCAGCCCGTTCCGCCTGATCGAACTGGCACCGGGCGTGACCGCCGATGAAGTCGCGGCGAAGACCACGGCGCACTATGAGGTTGCGCTTCCCAGGTGATTCCGTTTGGCGAGACTCGCGGCGGCATGAGATAATTATTTGTTATGAGTTTCGCTGCCGCCTTTCGCAGCCGCTTTCTCGATGTGCTCGCGTCGATCTACATCTATAACGAACATCGCGGCTATACCTCGCTCGACCGGGTGCTCGAGGCTGTCCGGGCGCGTTGCCCCGGCGATTCCCGGTTCATCGCCGCGGTCGAGAAACACCGCGCCGACGAGGAAAAGCATTATCGCATGTTCCGCCGCTGGTTCGAGCTGAGGGGCGAAATGCCGCTCAAGGTCGATCGCACCTGCGGCCATATCGATCACTTCATCCAGAGCGTGTTCGGCTGCCCGATCGAGGAGCTCGATACTGGCGAGATCGTTACGAATGGCGACGAGTTCGAGAAGCTGTGCCGTGTGATCATGATTACCGAACAGCGCGGCATGAGGCAGGTCGAGGTGCTGCTGAAGAACCGGCATGTGCTGTCGGACCGGGCGATGACCGCGATCTTCAAGGTGGTCGAGAAGGACGAGCCGAGCCACTGGATGCCCTACGACGCCTGGCTGCGCGCGAATGGCCGCCGGCCCAAACCGCGCTGGAGGGAAAAGTGGACCGATTACTGGATCCACAAGTCGCTGATGCTGGCCAAGTTGCCCACGCTGTTTCTCGACCGCCAGGCAACGCGGCTCGTGACCTGGCCGGATGAGGATTCGCGGGTCTACGCCACTTGACCGCAGCCCTGACCGGGCGCAAGCCCACGCGGCATGTGGCTCGATAAACCTCGCAACCCGGATGCTCCGCTGGCCGGGCTGAAGGTCGTCGAGCTCGCGCGCGTGCTGGCAGGGCCGTTCGCGGGCCAGATTCTGGCCGATCTCGGCGCCGATGTGATCAAGGTCGAAAGCCCCGATGGTGACGGGACGCGGAAATGGGGCCCTCCATGGATCGAGCGCGAGGGGCCTGATGGCAAGGTGCAGCGCGAGGCCGCCTATTACCACGCCTGCAACCGCGGCAAACGTTCGGTCGTCGCCGATTTTTGCGATGCGCAGCAATTGGCGCAGGTCAAGGCGCTGATTTCCGGGGCCGATGTGGTGCTGGAAAATTTCAAGACCGGATCGCTGGCGAAATTCGGGCTCGATTACCCCGCGCTCGCCGCCGTCAATCCGCGCCTCGTCTATTGTTCGATCACCGGCTTCGGCCAGGACGGCCCGCGCGCGCATGAGGCGGGGTACGATTTCGTCATCCAGGCGATGAGCGGGTTCATGGCGCTGACCGGCGAGCCGCAAGGCCAGCCGATGAAGATGGGCATCTCGATTTCCGACCTCGTCTGCGGGCTCTATGCCGTGATCGGCATCCAGGCCGCGCTGACCATGCGCGAGCGCACCGGAACAGGCCAGCATGTCGACATGGCGCTGCTCGACTGTTCGGTCGGCCTGCTCGCCAGCCAGGCGCTGCACTATCTCGTCACCGGCACGAACCCGCCGCGCATGGGCAATGCGCATGCCCAGGTGAGCGCCTATGGCGTGTTTCCCGCCGCCGACGGCCCGATCATCCTGTCGCCCGCCAACGACGGCCTGTTCTGCAAGCTGCTGAACATGCTGGGCCGCGATGATCTGCTGGGCGATGCGCGCTTCGCCAGCAACGAGGCGCGGCTCGCCAACCGCGCCGCGCTCGACACGCTGATCGCCGCTGAAACCGCCCGGCACCCCCGCGAATGGCTGCTCGAACAATGCCACGCCCACGGCATCCCGGCGGGGCCGATCCATGAAATCGATCAGGTCTTTGCCGATCCGCAGGTGATCGCACGCGGGATGAAGCTCGATCTGGGCGGACTGCCCACCGTGCGCAGCCCGTTCACCTTCTCAGGTGCCGAGCTGGCGCTCGACGCGCCCTCCCCCATGCTCGGCGAGCATCAGGGGGACTGGATCAGTCCAGCGCGGCCTTGAGGTCGCCGATCAGGTCGGTGCGTTCCCACGGGAAATAGTCACCTTCGGCCTTGCGCCCGAAATGGCCATAGGCCGCGGTCCGGCGATAGATCGGGCGATTGAGCCCCAGATGCATGCGGATGGCGCGCGGGGTCAGCCCGCCCAGCTTCTCGATAGAGAGGATCGCGGCTTCGAGCCGGTCATCGCCGACCGTCCCGGTGCCATGCGTATCGACATAGAGCGCCAATGGCCTGGCGATGCCGATGGCATAGGCCAGCTGAATGGTGCAGCGCCGCGCAAGCCCCGCCGCAACGATATTCTTGGCGAGATAGCGCGCGATATAGGCAGCTGAGCGGTCCACCTTGGTCGGGTCCTTGCCGCTGAAGGCACCGCCGCCATGCGGCGCCGCGCCGCCATAGGTATCGACAATGATCTTGCGCCCCGTCAGCCCGGCATCGCCATCGGGTCCGCCGATCTCGAACGCGCCGGTGGGGTTGATATGCCACACCGTCTCATCGCTCAGCAGCCCCTGCGGCAGCACTTCGCCGACTGCCTTCCTGACATAGGCCTTGAGCTCGGCCTCCTTTTCCCCCTCGTCGTATCCGGGCGCGTGCTGCGTGGAAACGACTACCGCGGTGCAGGCCACCGGCTTGCCGCCGCGATAACGCAGCGTCACCTGGCTCTTGGCATCGGGTTCGAGGAAAGGGGCCGCGCCCGAATGGCGATCAGCCGCCAGCCGTTCGAGGATCTTATGGCTGTAATCGATCGCGGCGGGCATGAGATCGGGGGTCTCATCGCAGGCAAAGCCGAACATGATGCCCTGGTCGCCCGCGCCTTCATCCTTGTTGCCGCTGGCGTCCACGCCCTGCGCGATATGCGCGGATTGGCCGTGGAGGTGGTTCTCGAAGGCGAGCGTCTGCCAATGGAAGCCAGGCTGGGCATAGCCGATCTCGCGCACCGTATTGCGCACGGCGGCCTCGATCTCGTCGAGCGCGCCGGGAGTCCACTGGCCGCCCTCGTAAACGCCCTTGCAGCGGATTTCACCCGCCAGCACGACCTTCTGCGTGGTGGTGAGCGTTTCGCAGGCTACGCGCGCTTCGGGATCCTTCGACAGGAACAGATCGACAATCGCGTCCGAAATCTGGTCGGAAACCTTGTCGGGATGGCCTTCGGAAACGCTTTCCGAAGTGAACAGGTAATCGTCGCGCATGAAGCCTCTTCGAAGAAGGATATAAGGATTTCTTTATGTGTGAATATCCTCTAGCCGCCGCGGCGACGCATGGCAACAAGCGATAGCGCCGCCAGCACAATCGCCCATCCCAGCGGCAGCGCATTGCCCAGCCGGGCGAACAGCGTTGGTGGTTTGGCAGGCGGAATGTAGCCGTCGATCCGGCCCTCGCGCTGTCTGCCGATATGCTGGCGCACCACGCCATCGGCATCGATCACCGCGCTGATCCCGGTGGTGGTGGAGCGCAGCACCGGCAGCCCTTCCTCGATCGCGCGCATCCGCGCCTGCGCCAGATGCTGCGGCGGGCCCCACGCACCGAACCAGCCATCATTGGAAGGGTTGAAGATGTAATCGGGCCGGTTCGCGCGATCGACCACCTCGCCTGAAAACACGATTTCATAGCAGATCTGCATTCCTGCCCGGCCAAATGGCCCAAGGTCGAGCGTCTGCGGGCCGGGGCCGGGGATGAAATCGATCGAGCCCGCAACCAGCCGCGAAGCACCCAGCGGCTCAAGCAGCCAGCGCAGCGCCAGGTATTCGCCATAGGGCACCAGATGCGCCTTGGCATAGCGCCGCCCCAGATTCCCCTCGCCATCGATCGGAGTGATGGCATTGTAGGCGCCCACTGCGCGCAGCTGCCCCTCACGCTCGCCAATCTCCAGATCCACTGCCCCGGTGAGGAGCAGCGACGCGGGGCCGATCACGGCGCCGATCCGCCGCCTCGCAAATGCCGGGTCGGCAGCGACGGTCATCTGGAAATAATAGCGCTGCGGATAACCATCGCGCAGATAGTCAGGCACGCCCGATTCGGGCCACAGCACCAGCCGCCGCGCGTCGTTTCCGGGCATGGTCAGCCGGGCGATGCGGGAGAAATGCTCCTCGAATTTCGATGCGTCGTTGATCTCCACCTGCGGGATCAGCGGCTGGATCAGCACGAACGGCACTGTGCCTTCCGGCCCCCTGTTCGCCGGCCAATGCATCAGTGCCGCCAGCACCGCGCCGCTTGCTGCCAGAACGGCCCAACGGCGCCCCTCAGCCAGCGCCACCAATGCGGTCGCGATCACGATCACCAGCCCGGAAAGCGCATATGTGCCCAGCCACGGCAGCGCGCGGGCAATCCCCGGCGCGTCGAAGCCGCCCAGCAGCATCAGGCCAAGCGGCGGCCAGGGATATCCGGTGAAGACCCAGCTGCGCAGCCATTCGGTGACGATCCAGGCCGCGGCCAGCAGAAACCCGAAGGCCAGGGTGCCGGACTTGCCCACTAACCGGTGCGCAGCGAGCGCGGCAAGCGCGGGATAGATCGCCAGATAGGCGCATACCAATGGAACCGCCAGCCAGCCGAGAAAGGCGGGCATATCGCTCTGATAGGTGAAGGCAGTGGCGATCCAGTTGTTCGCCAGCGTCAGATGCGCCCATCCGAACAGCCAGCCGATCTGTGCCGCCTCTGCCCTGCTCTGCGCGCGGCGCAGCAGCACGATGAAACCGGCAATGGCGGCAAGTCCGAGCGGCCATAGGCCCAGCGGAACGAAAGCGCAGGCACCAACTGCGCCCAGTGCGGCCGCCAGCAACCGTGGTCGGGCCATGACCCGGCGCCGAACGGGGTCAAATGCCTCGATCACGCGCCAGCCCGCCCCCGGTGCCCGGTCAGTCAGCCAACTGCCTGCAAATCATCGTCGCCACTGGTGCTGATCTTGAGGCGGCGGCGCGGGCGCTTTTCTTCGTCGGGTGCCACCGCGTCGCTGCCTGCGCCGATCGACGGAGGAAGGATGGCGGCATCGATACCTGCATCGTTTCCGGCCTCGCCGCGTTCCTTGCGGGCCGGGCGATTGTCGCGGGCCGGGCGGCGAGCGCCGCGGTCCTTTGACCGGCCCTGACGTGGCGCTTCCTCGACCGGGGATTGCTGCGCCTCCACACCGGTTGCCTCGCCTTCCTCGCCGGGCTCTCCCTCGAACCGCGGCGGTTCGCGATCACGATCGCGATCACGCGGACGAGGCGATGTGCGACGCCGGTCGTAATCATCGCGCGCTTCGAAATTCTCGTCATCGTCGTCGTTGGTCGGATCGCGATCGTCCGGGCGCCGCGAGCGTCCCTCGTCCTGACGCGTCTTGTTGTCGGCGATCACGCGGAAGTAGTGATCGGCAAACTGCAGGTAATATTCGGCCTGCACCCTGTCGCCGTTATGCTGCGCATCCTGGGCGAGCTTCTTGTACTTCTCGAGCATCTGCGGCGCATTGCCGCGCGCCCGGCTGTCGATCCGGTTGATCTGGTTGCCGCCGCCCTGACTGCGATTGCCGCGACCGCGACGGCGATTGTTCCTGTTGTTATTCAAGGAGAGTTTTCCTCACTCGCGACCCTGCGCCAGCACACGTTTCCGCGCAGCGGTCAAATGACCTTTGCCATGAGCGCCGCCATCGGGCAGCGCGCCCAATTCCGAGCCAAACGGCGAACCAACACGGCCCGCACCAGCATCAAAACCTGGAACGAGGTACAACGGTCGGCGATGAAATGTCCGCTGACCAGAAGACCTGAAAACTGCGGTAGCGACTGGAAACGCATTTGCCAAGCCATTTTGCGATTTTCCCGCCGGAATTACCGGGTCAGCACCAATGCGCGATTCCGGCCGGCAAGGTCGCGCCGTGCCGCAACCTTGAACCCCGCCTCGTGCGCAATCGCCGCGACCGATTCGGCCTGAGTTGCGCCGATTTCCAGCACCGCGCAGCCATCTGGCAACAAAAGGCTGGACAGCTGCGGGACGATTACGCGGTAGTCGTCAAGCCCGTCCTTCCCCGCAAACAATGCCTGCGCCGGTTCATAATCGCGAACCGACGCATCGAGCGGCGCGTCCGCCTCGACATAGGGCGGGTTGCATAGGATCAGCGCGAAGCGGCCCAGATCATCGGCCCAGCCAGGCTCGCGCCAGTCGCGCCGCAGGATTCGCGCCCTGTCCGCCCAACCCAGCCGCACCGCATTGAGCGCCGCGACCTGCACGGCATCGAACGAGGCATCGATGCCGATACCCTGCATTGCTGGCCGGGCGGCCAGAACGCTCAGCAGCAGCGCGCCCGAACCCGTGCCCAGATCGAGCACCCGCCCCGCTTGCGGGCCCAGATCGAGCACAGCCTCGACCAGCGTTTCGCTGTCGCCGCGCGGGATCAGCACCGCCGGATTGACCGTAAAACTGTGACCGAAGAACTCTGTTTCGCCGACGATATAGGCGACCGGCTCATGCTGCGCGCGGCGCGCGACCAGCGTTTCGAAACCCTCAGGGACCGGATCGTCCATATGGCGCAACAGCAAGTCCGACCGCAAAACGCCCAGCGCGTGCGCCATCAGCAATTCGGCATCGAGCCGCGCCGTATCGCCGTTTGCCGATAGTGTCCGCGCCGCCTGCCTGATGGCATCGGCGACAGTCATTCCGCCATCGCGGCGAGGCGCTTCGCCTCGTCCTCTGCGATCAGCGCATCGATGATCTCGCCAAGGCCCGGCCCGGCCAGCACTTCCTCAAGCTTGTGCAGGGTGAGGCCGATCCGGTGGTCGGTAACGCGCCCTTGCGGGAAATTGTAGGTGCGGATGCGTTCGGAGCGGTCGCCGCTGCCCACCATCGCCTTGCGCGCAGCGGCTTCCTCGCCCTGCGTCTCGTCGCGCATCTTCTCATAGAGCCGCGCGCGCAGCACCTGCATCGCCCTCGCCTTGTTCTTGTGCTGGCTGCGTTCGTCCTGGCAGGTGACGACCAGCCCGCTGGGCAGGTGCGTGATCCGCACCGCCGAATCGGTGGTGTTGACATGCTGCCCGCCCGCGCCCGATGCGCGGTAGATATCGATCTTGAGGTCCTTGTCCTCGATCCTGACGTCGACCTCGTCGGGCTCGGGCAGCACCGCCACGGTCGCGGCGCTGGTGTGGATGCGCCCGCCGCTTTCGGTCACGGGCACGCGCTGCACGCGGTGCACCCCGCTTTCGAACTTGAGCCGGGCGAAAACTCCGGTGCCCTTAATATTGGCGACCACTTCCTTGAAGCCGCCGATGTCGCTGGCACTCATGCTGATCGGC
>LOEX01000130.1 GCA_001516125.1 Sphingomonadales bacterium BRH_c42 | reverse complement strand
GCGCGAGGCGGCGTGGCCCGCCCGCGAGCAGCGGCAGGCCGGTTGCGATCACGGCATGCGGCGGCGTTTCAAGCCGCAGCGCCTGCGCCAGCATCAGCCGCAGCACCATGCGCGCCTTGGCATCATCGGGCAGGCGCTCGCGCGTCGTGCTGTCGATCAGCGCGTCGAGATCGGTGAGCCAGCGCAGCACCTCGCTCGCCATGGCGCGCGCCAGTCCGCGGTCGGCGGTGATGGCCAACTCGCGCAATGCGGCTTTCTCCGCCTGTTCGAGCGTTTCGCCGCGCCGCAGCACCGCATCGAGCAGCCTGAGCGCACCGCGGCGCGAAGCGAGACCTTGGGTTATTGCCATGGGCCGCCCTTACCATGCTTGAAATGATCCGCCAGTGCGCGCATCTTCAACGTATGCCCAAACGCAAACCTGCACCCGGCCCCACGCGCGAATTCGTCAAGCCAGCGCATTGGACCAATGAACCGGTCCCTCGGCCAAAGACGGTGGAGCAGGGCGGGGATGATCCAGACGGTCTTTCGCCCACGCGCTATGGCGATTGGGAAAAGAACGGCATCGCGATCGATTTTTAGGAAATGACCTCCAGGTAACTGTCCTGACGCGCGAGGCAGATCAGCGACAATCCGGCGGACTTTGCCCGCTCGACTGCCATGCTTGTGGGCAGCGACACGGTAACGAGGCTGGCACCGCCCGCGCGCACCACTTTCTCGACGATTTCGTAAGAGCAACGCGCGGTCGAAACAACGAAGCCTTGCCCAATGTCATGCTCGCCCGCCGCCAGCGCGCCGACCAGCTTGTCGATCGCATTGTGCCGCCCGACATCTTCGCGCACCATCACAATCAAGCCATCGGGGCGGGCAAATGCCGCGCCGTGCGCCGCGCCGGTGCGTCGGTTGAGCCGCTGCAAGCCGCCCAGCTGTTCAATCGCGGCAAAGATCGCGGCGGCTGCAGGGGGCTGATGCGGGGGAACCTGCGGCAGCGGCCTGGCCAGCGCCTCGAGGTTTTCGATCCCGCACAGCCCGCACGAACTTTCGGCAACACGGGTGCGCACGCGCTGCGACAGCCGATCTGTCCCCAGTCCAGCGATATTGGCGCGCGCGATATGGCCCTTGTCGGTTTCGCTCAGCGCGATCTCGCCAATCTCGCCGACATGGCGCGCCAACCCCTCGGTCAGGGCAAAGCCGCGCACGAAATCCTCAAGGTCCGACGGCGTTGCCATCATCACCGCATAGGCGAGCCCGTTGAATTCGAGCGCGACCGGAACCTCGCGCACCCATTCGCGATCCGCCGGACGGCTGCTCCCATCGCGGAAAATCTCGCGCGCCTCACCCTTGGGCACTATCGCGCGCCTCCCCGGCAAGCTGAGCCAGAGCCGCGCCTGCCTCGGGCGAAAACCCGCTGTCGGCGCGCGCAAGCAGTGCAAAGCCCGCCGCCTTCATTCGCGGGTCCCAGAACAGCGCGATGTGCTCGGCGGTCTGCCGGATCGCCTGTTCTTCGCCCAGCGCGGCGAAATTGCGCGCGATGTCATTGGCCATGCGCACGACGGACTGGCCGGTGGCGGTCGCCGATCCGCTCATTCGGCGGGCTCATGCGCGATGCGCCGCGACCGCGCGGTGTGTTCGGCATAGTCCTGCTGCCAGCCGGAGGGGCCGTTTGACGGTAGAACCTGCACCGCCGTCACCTTGTATTCGGGGCAGTTGGTCGCCCAGTCGCTGAACTCGGTGGTAACGACATTGGCCTGCGTCGCGGGGTGGTGGAAGGTGGTATAGACCACGCCCGGCGCAACCCTGTCGGTCACGGTGACGCGCAGCGTCGTCTCGCCGGTGCGGCTGGCAAGCCGGGTCCAGTCGCCATCTTGAAGGCCGCGATTCTCGGCATCGACGGGATGGATTTCGAGCACATCCTCCTCGTGCCACTGCGCGTTTGCGGTGCGGCGCGTCTGCGTGCCGACATTGTACTGGCTGAGGATGCGCCCGGTGGTGAGCAGCAGCGGGAAGCGCGGCCCGGTCATCTCGTCGGTCGGGACGTAATCGGTCACAACGAAATGCCCCTTGCCCCGCACGAACCCGTCAACGTGCATGATCGGACTGCCATCGGGACTGGCCTCGTTGACCGGCCATTGCAGCGATCCCTCGCGCTCCAGCTTTTCCCAGCTGACCCCGGCAAAGCTGGGGGTGAGCCTGGCAATCTCCGCCAGGATTTCGCGCGGGTGACTGTAATCCCAATCCAGCCCCATCGCGTTGGCGAGCGCCTGCGTCACCTGCCAGTCTTCCATCCCGCTGGCCGGTTCCATCACCTTGCGCACCGGCTGGATGCGCCGTTCGGCATTGGTGAAGGTGCCGTTCTTTTCAAGGAATGTCGATCCGGGCAGGAAGACGTGCGCGTAACTCGCGGTTTCGTTGAGGAACAGGTCCTGGACGATCACCAGCTCCATCGCCGCCAGACCCGCTGCGACATGGTGAGTGTTGGGATCGGACTGGAGGATATCCTCGCCCTGGATATAGAGCGCGCGGAAGCTGCCATCGATCGCAGCGTCGAGCATGTTGGGAATGCGCAGGCCAGGTTCGGGATCGAGGCTGACGCCCCAATCGCCCTCGAACAGCGCGCGCGTGGCACCGTCGGAGATATGGCGATAGCCCGATAGCTCGTGCGGGAAGCTGCCCATGTCGCAGGCGCCCTGCACATTGTTCTGGCCGCGCAGCGGGTTCACACCCACGCCGGGCCGCCCGATATTGCCCGTCGCCATGGCGAGGTTGGCGATCGCCATGACGGTCGATGAACCCTGCGAATGCTCGGTCACGCCAAGCCCGTAATAGATCGCGGAGTTGGGTCCGCGCGCATAGAGCCGCGCCGCGTCGTGCAGCTCCGCCGCAGGGACGCGCGTTACCGGCTCGAGCGTTTCGGGCGAGTGGCGGGTGTCGGCGACGAACCGCGCCCAGTCCTGGTACTCGTCCCAGTCGCAGCGCTCGCGGATAAACGCCTCGTCCGCCAACCCCTCGGTCACGATCACATGCGCCATCGCGGTGAGCACCGCGACGTTGGTGCCCGGCTGAAGCGCCAGATGGTGCGCCGCCTCGACATGCGGCGATTTGACCAGATCGATCCGGCGCGGGTCGATCACGATCAGCTTCGCGCCCTGTCTGAGCCGCCGCTTCATCCGGCTGGCGAACACCGGATGCGCATCTGTGGGATTGGCGCCGATCACCAGAATCACGTCGGCGTGTTCGACGCTGTCGAAATCCTGCGTCCCCGCGCTCGTGCCGAAAGTGGTCTTGAGCCCGTATCCGGTGGGCGAATGGCATACCCGCGCGCAAGTATCGACATTGTTCGATCCGAAGCCCGCGCGCACCAGCTTCTGCACCAGGAAGGTCTCCTCGTTGGTGCAGCGGCTCGAGGTGATGCCGCCCAATGCCCGCGCGCCCTGCGCCGCCTTGATCGCGGCCAGCCTGCCGGCGGTGAAGGCCAGTGCCTCGTCCCAGCTGACCTCGCGCCAGGGTTCATCCACGCGCTCGCGGATCATCGGTTGGCGCACGCGGTCCTTGTGATTGGCATAGCCCCAGGCGAAGCGGCCCTTGACGCATGAGTGGCCGCGATTGGCCTTGCCCTGCTTCCACGGCACCATGCGCACCAGCTGCTCACCGCGCATTTCGGCGCGGAAGGTGCAGCCCACCCCGCAATAGGCGCAGGTGGTGATCACCGCGCGTTCGGGCAATCCCAACTCCTTTACGCTCTTTTCCATGAGCGCCGAAGTCGGGCAGGCTTGTACGCAAGCCCCGCAGCTGACGCATTCGGAGGAAAGGAAATCGTCGGCGCTCTGCCCCGCGCTGATCGCGCTGGCAAAGCCGCGCCCATCAACAGTC
The DNA here is from genome assembly GCA_001516125.1 of Sphingomonadales bacterium BRH_c42. Taxonomy (GTDB): domain Bacteria; phylum Pseudomonadota; class Alphaproteobacteria; order Sphingomonadales; family Sphingomonadaceae; genus Erythrobacter. Next base: position 2,133 of record LOEX01000130.1, on the reverse strand, counting down.
AGCGCCAGCGTGCCCTGCACTTCGTCGCAGGCGCGCACACAGCGGCTGCACACGATGCACTTGTCAGGCGCGAACAGGAAATACGGATTCGAAAGGTCGGGCTTCGTGCCCAGGTGGTTCGCCCCGTCATAGCCAAAGCGCACATCGCGCAGGCCGACCGCGGCGGCCATGTCCTGCAATTCGCAGTCGTTGTTGGCGCTGCAGGTGAGGCAATCGAGCGGATGATCGGAGATATAGAGCTCCATCACCCCGCGCCGCAGCCGCGCAAGCCGTTCGCTCTGCGTATGGACCACCATGCCCTGCTCCGCAGGGGTGGTGCAGCTGGCGGGGGTGCCCTTGCGCCCTTCGATCTCGACCAGGCACAACCGGCACGATCCGAATGCCTCGAGGCTGTCGCTCGCGCACAGGCTGGGGATGTCGCCGCCGCATTCGCGCGCCGCGCGCATCACGCTGGTGCCTTGCGCAACGGTAACCGCGCGCCCGTCGATCGTCAGCGTGACCTGCTCGTCCGCGCGGCTTGCCGGCGTGCCGAAATCGGGCTGGGGTTCATAGCTCATCGGATGGCTCCAGCGCGGTTATACCAAAATCCTGCGGCCAATGCATGAGCGCGCTGAGCACAGGGTAGGGCGTGAAGCCGCCCAGCGCGCAGAGCGATCCGTCGCGCATAACCTCGCATAGCTCTTCGAGCAGGCGGACCTGCTCGCCCTGCGCGCGCGCAGACTTTACCGTATTGTGCATTTGCGGTGCCAGCTCGATCCGGTCAGGTTCGCGCCCACCGCTGCGGATACGGTCGATCACCTCGGCACCGCGCACAGCGCCGATCCGGCAGGGCGTGCATTTGCCGCAGCTTTCCGCCGCGCAGAACTGGAAGGCGAAGCGCGCCAGCGCGGCCATATCCGCCGTGTCATCGAACATCACGATCCCGCCATGCCCGATCAGCGCGTCGGCCCCGGCATATGCTTCGTAATCGAAGGGTAGATCGAATTGGTCGGGATGGATATAGGCGCCCAGCGGCCCGCCCACCTGCACCGCCTTGACCGCCCGGCCCGATGCCGTGCCCCCGCCGATGTCGTAAACAAGCTGGCGCAGGGTGATGCCGAAAGCCGTTTCGTAGAGCCCACCGTGCCGGATATTGCCCGCAAGCTGGACCGGCGTGGTGCCCTTCGATCGGCCTGACCCGAGGCTGGCGTAATGCGCCGCCCCGCCGTCGCACAGGATGTGCGGTACCGCAGCCAGCGTCAGCACATTGTTGACCAGCGTCGGGCAGCCGAACAGGCCCTCGATCGCGGGCAGCGGCGGCTTGGCGCGCACTTCGCCGCGCCTGCCTTCGATAGAATTGAGGAGCGAGGTTTCCTCGCCGCAGACATAGGCCCCCGCACCAATGCGCAATTCGATTGCGAAGGGCGCGATCAGCGGCGCGGCAAGCTCCAGCGCGGCCTCCATCTTGCGGATCGCATCGGGATATTCGCTGCGCAGATAGACGAAGCCCTTGTCCGCGCTCACCGCATGCGCGGCGATTGCCATGCCTTCGATCAACTGGAACGGATCGCCCTCGATCAGCATCCGGTCGGCAAAGGTGCCGCTGTCGCCCTCGTCGGCATTGCAGACCACGTATTTGCGCGCGCCCGGGGCATTGGCGACCGTCTGCCACTTTATCCCGGCGGGAAAGCCCGCGCCGCCGCGCCCGCGCAGGCCCGATTGCAGCACTTCGGCGAGGATCTGCTGCGGACCGATCTTGCGCGCACGTTTGAGGCCGGCCCAGCCGCCGGTCGCCGCGTAATCCTCAAGGCTCAGGGGCCGCGTCCTGCCTGCCCGCGCGAAAGTCAGCCGATGCTGACCCGCGATGAAGGGGTGAAGTTCGACATATCCGATACAATCATTGTCACCCTGAACTTGTTTCAGGGTCCATTCTGCGGCTCTCTCGACCTGTGCGGGCGGAGGGATGGATGCTGAAACGAGTTCAGCATGACGAACGAGGATACCAGGTGCCTCGACCGCAGAAGCATTGCGGAAGCCAATCCCTTCGATCTCCACCAGCGGCTCAAGCCAGTGCATCCCCCAGCTTGACACGCGCTCCACCGCGGCCCCGGCAGCCTCGAAGGCGGCGGCAACCTCGTCCGCCCCGCAGGCGCG
>LOEX01000129.1 GCA_001516125.1 Sphingomonadales bacterium BRH_c42 | reverse complement strand
GATGCACGCCTGTTTCCCGTTCCGCCGGGCGGACGCGAGGCGCGCGTGGGCCAGACGGTGATCGTGCGGCTGACCGTTTCGCCTGAGGGGCGCGTCAGCCAATGCCGGGTCCACCGCCCCAGCGCCTTCCCCGAAACCGATGCCGCGCTGTGCCGCCTCGCATTCGAACACCTGCGGTTCGAGCCGGCGCGCGACAAGGACGGGCATCCGGTATCCGCGCCGTTCTATTACCGGCAGCGCTTCTTTGAATGAATCGCCGCTACTTCTTTTCGAGCAGCCGCGCGGCATTACTGCGCACCGCGCCCTCGATCATCGGGCGCAGGAATGAAAGCGTTGGCGGCAGGTCGAATGCGATCACTACCTGCGCCTCGTAGATCTCGATATCCCCGGTGATCGTCTGTCCAAGGGCACAGACCGTCAATTCCATCAGGTCGTCGGTGGGCCAGCTCGAAGTGACCTGGGCCATTCCGCCGGGAATCATGTCGCCGATCTCGTGGCTGCGGGAGCTCAGGCGGCGGCGCACTTCCTCGCGCCCCAGATTGTGCGGCAGCGCTACCCTCACTTGCGCTGGTCCTCCAGCGCTTCGGGTCCGCCGAAGCGATAATCGAGATAGCGCGACTTGATCGCCAGCTCGTCGAGCGCGCCTTCGGCGAGCCGCCGCGTCACCCTGTCAACCTCGCCGCTCAGCTTGCCCAGGCTCGCGGTCAGCCGCTCGTCCGCGGTCTTACCAGCGTGCTCCTCCTGCCGCAGGTGCGCGGGGATCTTGCGATAATTCTCGATCGTCTCGGGAATATATTCGCCCACCAGTTCGCGCACATCGTTCAGCGACGGATGCGCGGGATCGATCGTTTCGAGTTGCAGCCCGAGCGCATCGAGCTGCACGCCCAGCTGATCGACGATCCGCACCGCCGGCGCAGGCAGGGCGGCGCGCTGGTGTTCGAGCCACAGTTCGGTGCGACCGACCATGGCGCGCGCATCGCCCTTCTTGAGATCGTCGCGCCGGGGCACCTTGATCTTGCGAGTCGAGACGATCCCGACCACCGCCGCGACCGCAAGCGCGGTCATCATCACCCCCCAGAAGCCGATCCCGTCGATGATTGCGCCGACCACGCCCGCGGCGATCAGCACGCCGACGACGCCGATGCCGACCTGCACAAGCTTGCGCGAAAGGTGCTGTGTCTTGAGTTCGGCAGAACCGCGCCCGATCGATTGCGCGGGCCGGTGGGTGCCGCCATCGCGCTGCACCTGAAGCGACTCGCCGGCAGCGCGCAGGATCTGATCGGATTCGCGCGTGGTATCGGCCATCAGTTGCCCAGTTCCAGCAGCGAGGGCTGCGCGGAAGCAACCTTGGTTTGCGCCTGCGCCTGCCCTTCGGCGCGCGCGATGTAACCCTTGGACTTCTCGACTTCGGTCGAAAGAACCTCCACGGTCTGCTTCATGCTGGCGAGCGCCTTGACCTTGAAATCATCGACTTCGTCCATCGTGTCGTAGATGTTCTGGAAGGCGCGCTGAAGCACCTCCAGCGGGATGGTGGAGGCGGCTGCCTGCTGGTGGATCTGCCCGGTCTGTTCTCGCAGCAGGGTGCTGGTCGAATCGATAATGTTGGAGGTGGTTTCGTTGAGCGCGGTGATCTGGCCCAGCACCAGCCGCTGGTTGGTCATCGCCTGCGCCACCGTTACCGCGGTGCGCAGCGCGCCCACGGTGGTGGTGCTGGCGCGGTCCACGCCCTTGACCAGTTCGACATTGTTCTTCTTGACCAGGTCAAGCGAGAGATAACCCTGCACGCTCACCGCCATTTGCGTGAGCAGGTCCTGCGTGCGCTGGCGGACATAGAACAACGCCGATTCGCGCAGCGCCTTGGCCTTGGCCGGGTCGCTGGCGTCAAGCTCGTCCGCCTTGTCCTCCAGCTTCTGGTCGAGCGTCCTGGCGATGTGTACCATCTGCTCCAGCTCGCCCATCGCCGCCCACAGCTTCTGCCGCTCGACATCGATCGCGGCGTTGTCCTCATAGAGTTCGCGCTTGCCTGAGGCGAGCCGCTCGAGGATCGCCTGGATATGTCCCTGCGCCGATGAATAGCTGTCGAAATAGCGTTGCAGCTTGTTACCGAAGGGGATGATGCCGAACAGCTTGCGCCCGCGCATCTTGCCCTTGCGACCGGGATCGAGATCTTCCACCGTCTTGCGCAGTTCGAGCAGATCGTTGCCCACGCCGGTATCCTGATCCATCGCGCGCACCGGGCGATCGAGGAAGCGGTTGGACATGGCGGCGGCGGCGCGGATCTGTTCCTGGCCCATGCGGGTGATCTGGTCCACCTTCTCGCCAAAGGCAGGAGAATTGGCGTCCTCGGCCACCAGATCGGCGACAAAGGCATCGACCTTGGCATCGAGCTTCGAGCGGTTTTCCGTACTTACCGGGACCAGTCCCGCGGCCTTTTCGGGCATCACCGCCGGGACCGGATCGGGCGGAGTGAGGTTCAGTTCTGTAGTGGCGGTGGTGGCCTTTTCCTGTGTGCTCATCGCTCTTGGTCCAATTCGCTTGTGGCGCGCACGCCGGTGTGTGCGGGCGCATCTTAGACTGTATTAGTGCCATAAGACACAGAATTCAAGAATTCTGGCTCAAACCGCTCGCGTCGTCCATCTTTCGTTTGCACCGGAATTGCCTTACCCCCAAACGGATTGCGATCCGGCAAAGGAGGTTGTGACGTGACCGATCAGGTTGGCTCGACCGCGTCAAGGCGGGTTTCAAGCTTCTCGCGCGTGCTGCTGAGCTGGCGGCAGTGGTGGCGCCAGGACGTGGTCGGCACGGTCAACCAGGCGGCAGTGATCGCGGCGCGGCGCGAGGATTGCCTCCTTTCCGAACGCTATCTGTTCATGACTGCGATGTCGGGCGGCATCGCCATCCTTGGCCTGCTGCTGTCATCGCCGGCGGTGGTGATCGGTGCCATGCTGCTATCACCGCTGATGGGGCCGATCATGGGCCTGGGATTTGCGCTGGCGATCGGCGACTACCGCTGGCTCAAGGAATCGGTTCGCGCGCTGGCCTGGGGCACGTTGATGGCGGTGGTCCTGTGCGCGCTGATCGTTTTCTTCTCACCGATCCAGACGGTGACGAGCGAAATCGCGGCGCGCACCCGGCCCAATCTGTTCGATCTGCTGGTGGCGCTGTTTTCGGCTCTCGCTGGCGCTTACGCCATGATTCGCGGACGCGAGGGAACCATCGTCGGGGTTGCCATCGCCACCGCCTTGATGCCGCCACTGGCTGTGGTCGGCTTTGGCCTTGCGACCTTCAACTGGACGGTGTTTTCGGGCGCGCTTCTGCTCTTCGTCACAAACCTTTTGACCATCGCGCTGACTGCATGGGCGTTGGCGCGGATCTATGGTTTCCGCACATCGCTCAGCGAACGGCAGAGCCTGTTCCAGAATGTGGTGGTGGTCGCGGTATTCGTGGCGCTGTCGGTACCCCTTTTCCTCTCGCTCCGGCAGATCGCGTGGGAAACAAATGCCCAGCTGGTGGTGCGCGGCGAACTGACGGATGCGTTCGGGGAGCGCTCGCGCATCAGCCAGCTCGATTTCGACTGGGCCGCCGATCCGATCGCTGTCGAGGCGACGGTTTTTACGCCGAAACTGCGCACGGAGGCTGATCGCATGGTCAGCGCGGCGCTCGACCGGAGGCTGGGCCGTCAGATCGATCTGTCGATCACGCAATATCAGGTTGGAACCAGCTCCAGTGCGGCCGAACAGGCTCAGCTTGCCTCGGCCCGGGCACGCGAGGAGGCCGCCGCGGCGCAGCGGGCGCAGGAATTGGCCAGGCGTCTGGCGCTGGTGGCCGGGGTGGACGAAGGCGATGTGCTGGTTGACCGTCAGCGCCGCCGCGCGCTGGTTCGCGCCGAATCGTTGAGCGGTGCTACGCTGGCGACTTATATGGCGCTGGAGACGCGCGTTGCCGCAACCGAGCCGGGCTGGAGGGTCCAGGTCATCCCGCCGCTGGGCGGACTGCCGCAAATCGAATTTTCCGGCGATGAGCCAAGCGATGCAGGCATGCGCGCGCTCGATCTGGTAGCCTGGGCGAGCGAGCGGCTCGATCTGCCGGTCGAACTGGCGGGCCCGCAGGCCGAGGCGGCGAGAGCTGCCGAAATTCTTGCCAAACGCGGGATCGAAACGCGCGTGACTCCTGTGCGCGGTGCGCTTCGCGCCCGCTGGGCACAGATCGCGGACTGATACGCACAGGACCGGGGAAGCACGAAATGTCCAGTCTGAAGCCCATCGCCGAACTTGATACGCATGAGGTGTTCAACCAGCCGCCGCCATTCGAGGGCGCGTCGCTCTTTGGCGGCGACCGCGCACTGGTTCAGGCGGTGCAGCGCGCGGGCGGGGGAATGCACGGCGAGCGGCTCGAACAGCTCGGCAGGCTATGCGGATCGGCCGAGGTGATCGGCTGGGGCGAGGATGCCAACCGCCAGCTACCGGTGCTTGATACGCATGACAGGCATGGCAGGCGGATCGACGAGGTGCGCTTCCACCCGGCCTATCATGAACTGATGCGGTTGGGACTGGAGAACGGCTTTGCCGCCAGCGGCTGGGATGGCAGCGATGCGGGCCATGTGCTCCACGCCGCCATCCTCTACCTCACCACGCAGGCGGATCAGGGCACGACCTGCCCGATGACGATGACTTATGCGGCGGTTCCGGCGCTGCGCGCGGAGCAGGCGGTGGCTGAGGAATGGCTGCCGCGGATCACCGGCGCGCGCTACGATCCCGCCGTTCGCCCGGCCAGCGACAAGGCCGGGGTGACGATCGGCATGGCAATGACCGAGAAGCAGGGCGGGTCGGATGTGCGCGCCAACACCGCGCGCGCGGCGCCAACGGGCGATCCCGACTGGTACGCCATCACCGGGCACAAGTGGTTCTGCTCTGCCCCCATGTGCGATGCCTTTCTGACGCTGGCCTATAGCGAGGGCGGGCTGACCTGCTTCCTTCTGCCGCGCTGGCTGCCCGATGGGACACGCAACGCCGGCTTCAGGGTGATGCGGCTGAAGGACAAGCTGGGCGACCGGTCGAACGCCTCGTCAGAAGTCGAATATCATGGCGCGCTGGCGCGGCGGGTCGGGCCGGAGGGGCGCGGCGTCGCCACGATCATTCAGATGGTGCAGCACACCAGGCTCGATTGCGTGCTGGGATCGGCGGCGCAGATGCGCAGCGGCGTGGCGCAGGCGATCTGGCACACCATGCATCGCAGCGCTTTCCAGAAGCGGCTGATCGATCAGCCTGCCATGGAAGCTCTGCTGGCGGATCTAACGCTCGAAAGCGAGGCCGCGACCATGCTGGGGCTGCGGCTGGCGCAAAGCTTCGATGCGGGCGATGCGCTCAGCCGCCTGCTCACCCCGATCGCCAAATACTGGGTGTGCAAGCGCGCGCCGGGCGTCGCCTACGAGACGATGGAGGCGCTGGGCGGCGGCGGTTATGTCGAAAACGGGCCGATGCCACGGCTGTTTCGCCAATCACCGCTCAATGCGATCTGGGAAGGATCGGGCAATGTCATCGCACTCGACGTGCTGCGCGCGCTCCGCCGTGAGCCCGAATCGGGCGAGGCGCTATTGGCCTGGCTGATGTCGCAGCGCGGCAAGAACGCCGTCTATGACCGCTGGCTCGCACGTCTCGATCTGGTGCGCGCGAACGAAAGCACGGCCAGGCTTGCGGTCGAGAATGCCGCGCTGGCGGCGCAGGCCGCGGTCATGCTCGAATGGGAAAGCCCGCTGGCCGATGCCTTCTGCGCGCTGCGACTGCAGGAACGCGGCATGGCCTACGGTGCGTTCGATACGGCCATTGACTGCCGCGCGATTATCGACCGCGCCGCGCCGGTGATAGCGTGATCTGCGACCTCAGGCCGCTTCGAGCAGCCTGATCGGCTGGATTTCGCCCGAAAGGTAGAGCCGTTTGGCCTTGGCGCGGCTCAATTTGCCCGAGCTTGTGCGCGGCAATGAGCGCGGCGGCACCAGCTCGACCACGCAGCTCATGCCGGTGACCGAACGCACCCTGTCGGCAATCTGATCGCGCAGCCGCACCCGTTCTTCGGGGTCGGAAACGCGGCAATGGACCAGCACCGCGGGCGCTTCCTCACCATTGTCCATCTCGATCGCGAAGGCGGCGATATCGCCGTGGTTGAAGCCGGGCAGCTGCTCCACCGCCCACTCGATATCCTGCGGCCAGTGGTTCTTGCCGTTGATGATTATCATGTCCTTGGCGCGGCCGACGACGAACAGATAGCCACCCGCCATATAGCCCATGTCCCCGGTGTCGAGCCAACCATCGACCAGGCAATCGGCGGTCGCTTCGGGATTGCGGAAATAGGAATGCATCACGCTGGGGCCATGGCACCACACCTTGCCGATCTGGTGATCGCCCCTGGGCTGACCATCCTCGCCGCGGATTTCGACCTTCATATCGGGCAAGGGCTTGCCGCAATTGACGATCGCACGGTAACGCGCCGGGCGCGAAAGGTCGCGCGGGGTGCCCGAAAGCCGCTCCTCCTCGACCAGCTCCACCCGGATACCCTCGCCCGGCGGCATCACTGTGACTGCCAGCACCGCTTCGGCGAGGCCATAGCTGGGGGTAAACGCTTCAGCCCTGAATCCGGCATCGGCGAAGGAATTGACGAAGTTCTGCATCACATCGGGGCGGATCATGTCCGCGCCATTGCCCGCCACACGCCAGCGCGACAGGTCGAACCGGTCTTCGACATGGCTCTGGCTGGAGATGCGGCGCGCGCAGATATCGTATCCGAAAGTGGGGGAATAGGAGAGCGTCATGCCCTGGTTGCGGCTGATCAGATCGAGCCAGGCGAGCGGTCGACGCGCGAAATAATCGGGCTTGAGGTAATCGGCCGAGACCTGGTTGGCGATCAGCGAGAGCAGGCAGCCGACCAGGCCCATGTCATGATACCACGGCAGCCAGCTGACCACGCGGTCGTTCTGTCCCAGGTCCATCGAGGTGGCATGGCAGAACAGATTGTGGATCAGCGCGCCGTGCGTGACGGCAACGCCCGTCGGGAAACGGGTCGATCCGGACGAGTATTGCAGATAGCAGATGTCTTCAGGGCTCGCCTCGGGCAGTTCACAATCCGGGGCGTCGCGCAGGGCGAAATCCTCCCACGCTTCGCCCACGCAGCCCTGCCGCGCCGCGGCAGCAGACGCCATTTCGGCAATCTCCGCAGGATAAAGCAGCAGCTGGGGGTCCGCGCTTTGCAGCTGGACCACCAATTGGTCGATATAATTGTCCTTGCCGCCAAAGGTGGTGGGCAGCGGCAGCGGCACCGGCCAGGCCCCGGCATAGATGCAGGCGCAGAACAGTGCGGCGAATTCAGGCCCGGTTTCCGCAATCAGCGCCACCCGGTCCTGTTTGCCGATGCCAGCGCCGACAAGGCGGCGCGCCATCGCCAGTGCGTCCTCGCGCAATTCGGAATAGGGATAGGGCCGCACCAGCGTGCCGCGCATATCGTGAAAATTGAGCCCCTTTTCGCTGCGAGCAGCGTAATCGATTGCCTCGTTGAAGGTCGCAAAGTCAGACCTTCTGCGCGGCAAGGCGCAATCGTTTGGCGTCGGCGTCAGCATGGCGTCGGTCATTTTATCTTGCGATACCCGTTACTTGCGGTGCCCCAAGGGCGGTTCAATGCGGTTCCCAATACGGGATACTCCCCCTCTGCCCATAATTGAAGCTTTTCCATTTGATAAGGAGTGTGGCACGAATATGGCGAAATGGCTCGAGTTCAAACGGAAAAGCGGCGACACGAGCGCACGCCAAGCCCGTTGACCGGCGCGGCATTGCGCGATCTGGCGCTATCCTACGTCGCGCGATTCGCCACGAGTGGGGCGAAGCTGGAAGGTTATCTGGCGCGAAAATTGCGCGAACGGGGGCTGGCTGAAGGGGAGGAAACGCCCGACATCCGCGGGCTAGTCGCGCGGCTGGTCGAGCTGGGCTATGTCGATGACGAGGCATTTGCCCGCGCCCGGGCAGGCGGATTGTTGCGGCGCGGCTATGGCGGCAGACGGGTCGAACAGTCGCTGCGCACGGCGGGCATCGACGAGGAATTGCGCAGCGCGGTTTCGCCCGGCGAGGCGGACGCAAGGCGAGCTGCCTTTACCCTGGCGCGCAGACGAGGCTTCGGCCCGTTCGGGGAAGCCGGAGCAGACCGGGCGCGCCGCGAGAAGCAGCTTGCCGCGATGATCCGGGCAGGTCACAATTTCGATATTGCGCGGTTTCTCATAGAGGCCGAAAGCGTTCAGCAGGCCGAAACGTGGCTGGCCGAAGCGGAGGAACCATGAAGATGCGCCGATTGTTGCCCTTGCTCGCCGCCGGACTGGCGCTGGCCTGCTCACCCGGCTCGCAGGCGGGGACCACCTCCGCTGCGCAGGGGCAGCAGGGGGAGACACCTGCGGCACCCGCGCGCCATCCGGTTTCGGACCTCGAAGTGATCGATCTTTCCGTCATGACGGGCGAGGCGCGCCGCACCTTCAAGGTCGAAGTGGCGGCCACGCAGCCCGATCAGGCTCGCGGGCTGATGTTCCGCACCGAGCTGGGCGCAGACGAGGGTATGCTGTTCCCTTCGCACGAACCGATGGTGCGCAGCTTCTGGATGAAGAATACGCCGCTTTCGCTCGACATCATCTTCATCGGACCGGACAGGCGGATCATCAACATCGCGGCCAATACCGTGCCCTATTCGCTCGATTCGGTAGTATCCGATGGCCCGGCCATCGCCGTGCTCGAACTCAAGGGCGGGCGCGCCGCCGAACTGGGGATTGCACCGGGCGACAAGGCCGAATGGTGAGCACTAGCGCGCGCTTCGCGCTTGGCGCGGGCAAACGAATCCGCTAGGCGCGCTGCCATGGGTTTCTTCTCCAAGATTTTCACCTGGTGGGATGGCGCAACCATCGGCACCCTGTTGTGGAGCTGGCGCAAGGGCGAGCAGGTGGGCACCGATGCGCAGGGCAACCGCTATTACCGTTCGCGCAGGCCCGATTCGTTCGGCAAGGAACGCCGCTGGGTAATCTACAACGGCGCCAACGACGCCAGCCGCGTCCCGGCCGAATGGCACGGCTGGCTGCACGGCAGCTTTGACGATGTGCCCGAAAGCCATCTTCCCCCGCCTATGATATGGGAAACCGAATTCACCCCCAATGCCACGGGCACGGCCAAAGCCTACCTCCCGCAAGGCGCGCTCGAACGCGGTGGCAAGCGCGCGCGCGCGACCGGCGATTACGAGGCATGGAGCCCGAAGGGCTGATCATGCGCTGGCCGCTGATCGGCTCGGCGCTCGTGGTAGCAGCCCTTGTCACAGGCTGCGTCACAGGCTGCAAGCCCGCGCCCGAAGATGGCAGCCCGCAGGACAGCACGGTCATTACGCTGCCCGAAGCCAAGCCGGGCGACCCCGATGCGGGCGCCGCAACCATCGCAGCGACAACGCCCATGGACGAGCGGGTAGCAACGATCGCCCTGCTCAACAAACGCAACAACCTCAGCCAGGATCTCGAAATGAAGCCGGGCGAGACACGCCGTCTCGACAATATCGAGATCCGGCTCGAGGCTTGCGAACGCACCGCGCCGTGGGAAATGCCCAGCGAAACCGGGGCGTTCCTGCAGGTTTCCGTGCGCGATCGCAGGCAGGCGAATTTCCGCCGGATATTTTCGGGCTGGTTGTTCAGGAATTCGCCCGGCCTCAACGTGGTCGAGCACCCAATCTACGACGTCTGGGTGAAGGATTGCGCAATGCGCTTCCCGGGTGAGGAAGCTCCGCCGCAGGAATAGTGCGCGAACGCAGCCGATAGTGGCTCGTCCGGCGTACCGCGCGAACCGGCAACCAGCCGCAGATAATCGGCCTGCGCCATCTCCACAGCGCCCAGCGACCTGAGGTGATCGGTCATGAACTGGCAGTCGAGCAGTAGGTAGCCTGCCCGCCGCATCAGCGCGACCAGCCACGCAAGCGCGATCTTGCTGGCGTTGCTGCGGCGGCTGAACATGCTCTCGCCACAGAACACCTGGTCGAAACTGACCCCGTAAAGCCCGCCCGCAAGCTCGCCATCGTGCCAGCATTCGATCGAGTGCGCATGACCCGATGCGTGCAATTGGCGATAGCTGGCCGCGATCCGCTCGCTGATCCAGCTTTCGGGATGGTCGGGGCGAGGGGCGGCGCAGGCGGCGATCACGCCATCGAAGTCGGCATCGAGGGTAACGCGGAAACGATCCTGCCCGAGCTGCTTCATCAGGCTGCGTGAGGGACGAAAGGATTCGAGCGGGATGATCGCGCGCTGACGCGGCTCGACCCAGAACACTTCCGGGTCGTCGCGCCCGTCGGCCATGGGGAATATGCCCTGGCGATAGGCCAGCAGCAGGATCTCGACGGGAATCGTGACGGGGCCGGGTGCATGCATCGAACGGTGGGGAATAGCAGGTTTGATCGCGATATCGACCGGCAATCACGCAATCTGTTGCCATGGCGGGAACTTGGCTATAGAGGCCACCGCCGCTGCAGGGGTGTAGCTCAGCTGGTAGAGCATCGGTCTCCAAAACCGAGGGCCACGGGTTCGAATCCTGTCACCCCTGCCATTCTCCTGGCCCCTGCCAATTTCCTGACACCAGCACATCATCGGCCCACTCATGGTAGGGGCCGACGCACCCCCCGATGCGTCAGCCCCAGTCTGCGCCGGCACCTGCCCGTTTTGCCTGGGCGTGCCGACGGCTTGTCCCGAAATTTCCCGGCCGGTGCGAATCCCGGCAATATGCGTAGCAAGCTAATGAAAGCCGGGCGCAATTGCCAGCGCAAATGCTTGCGGCGGGCCATACACCACCACCCGCTTGCTTTTGACGGAATGCGCGCCTAAATGCGCATCGTCTTCCCGACATTGGAAGTGTGAATATGCCCCTCCCGGACTTGAACCGGGGCGGCGATCTCCCCATCCTGGAAGGCACGAGTTTTTTGAGTTGATCCCTAGGAAAGGTCACCCGCATGGCCGATGAGAAGAAGCGCAAGACATCGCCTGGCGAATTCGTCACCCAGGTGCGCAGCGAGACGGGCAAGGTCGTATGGCCAACGCGCGAGGAAACCGTGCGAACGGCCATCTTCGTGTTCATCCTGATGGTGATTCTTGCGCTGTTTTTCCTCGGCGTCGACACGGTTTTCAGCACGATCGTTGCCTGGCTGCTGACGCTGGCCTGACCGGCCGCACCGATCAAGGATTTAGGTTAGAAGGGTTTCCCATGGCTCGCTGGTACATCATCCACGCATATTCGGGCTTCGAGAACAAGGTGCGCGACGCGATCATCGCCGAGGCGGAGCGGCTGGGCCTGTCCGACGCGGTCGAGGACGTGCAGGTCCCCACCGAAACGGTGACCGAGGTCAAGCGCGGCAAGAAGGTTCAGGTCGAACGCAAGTTCATGCCCGGATATGTCCTGGCCAAGCTGGTTTTGACCGATGACGTCTATCACCTGGTCAAGAACACGCCCAAGGTCACCGGTTTTCTGGGAGCGGGCAACAAGCCGCAGCCGATTTCGGAGCGCGAGGCCGCACGCTATTTCGGCGGGGTCGAAGCGGCCAAGGCCGCGCCCAAGCGCGAAATCCAGGTCGATTACGAGATCGGCGATCAGGTCAAGGTGCTCGACGGCCCCTTCGCCAGCTTCAACGGTCTGGTCGAAGAGCTCGATTTCGACAAGAGCAAGGTCAAGGTCAGCGTTTCGATCTTCGGCCGTGGAACCCCGGTGGAGCTCGACTTCGAACAGGTCGAACTCATGAAGTGACGGCCTGACAGCCGCCATCCTTAATCTGCGCCCGCTTAACCCCCTCCCCTCAAAGGGAGAGGCAGGGGGTTCAAGCCGCCTCGATCGCCTCGACTATCGCGGCGCTGGCCAGGGCGGCGCTGGTCTGCCCCGCGAGATCCTTGGCAATTTCGCACCTTAGCCGCCTTGTGGTCTGCCCGCCGTACTGGCTGCGAAGCTTGCCCAGAGTCTGCGGGGCGGCGATCACCACGATCTCGGCATCCGGCTCGTCCAGTGCCGCTCGTTCCAGCGCATTTGCGACATGGCGCGCGAACAGATCCTCTCCCTGCTCCTGCCAGTCGGTATCGGCATAGCTGCTGCGCCGCGGGCCGACGCGCGACTGGGTGCGGCCCGGTCTGTCGCTACCCTGCTCGTGCGTGCTGGGATTGTCGACCTCTTCTTCCGCCAGCGCGGCAAGCGCCGGGGATGTCGCACTGCCGACGTTCTGCAGCAGCAGCATCTTGCGCCCATCAGCGACCAGAACCAACGTATTGCTCTTGATGATCATCGCCGAATTCCTTTCCTCGATGGTGACTGTCCCTTGTCCCCCCGCTCGCCCCCTTGTTGAATGACTTCGATCAAATTTCCCCGCGTCAATATACACTGCGCGCCGCGCTCGTGCCTTTCGTTTCGAGCGAGAAGCGCGGTTCGACCGCCAGCCCCGCTTCGGCGATATGCCGCGATACCAGTTCGCCCACCGCCGGCCCGTGCTTGAAGCCGTGGCCCGAACCTCCGCCGACCAGCCAAACGTTGTCATGCCCGGGCAGGCGATCGATCAGGAAATCGCCGTTCGAGGAGTTCTCGTACTGGCAAACCCGGCCATGGATCAACGGCGCATCGGCCAGATCGGGGAAGCGCCGCGAGAGGTATTCGCGCGCCTGATCCACCATTGCCGGGGTCAGCCGCCGGTCCTGGCTGTCAGGATCGACCTCCGGTCCGTGCCGGTCGAAGGCGATCTTGAAGCCCTGGTTTTCGAGATCGGGCAGCCCATAGGCAATGTCGCCCGCGTTGTTGTCAGCCCATACCGGCATCGCGGGCGGGGCAAAGCGTGCATCGCCCGGCGCGCTGCCGAAATGCATGATTTCCTGGCGCGTGGGGACGATTCGCCCGCCCAGCACATCGGGGAACAGCTTGCCCAGCCACGGCCCGCAGGCATAGACGACATGGCGCGCGGCCACGCCCTCGGCCACCAGATAGCTGCCATCACGCTGTTTTCGCGGCGGCCCTGCCCTGGCGATGACCAGCGGCGCGCCGCTTTCCTTCACCACGGTCTGCACCGCGCGGCCCGCGATCAGCGCGCCGGTTTCGAGCTCGACAAAGCCTTCCTCGCCGTCGGCAAAGCGCATCTGCGGGAACCGCTGGCGCAGTGCCTGCGTGTCGCCTCGCCAATAGGGGTGCCCATTGGTATCGAGCCAGGCGATGGACTGGCGCATGTATTCATCGCCGGGCGGCGAGAACCACAGCACCCCGGTGTTGTGGAACACCGGCAGCGCGCAGCGGGCGGACAGCGCCTGCCAGTGTAGCAGCGAGCGTGCCGCCATTTCGGAATAGATCGCGTCCGCGCCATAGCTCATCCGCGTCACCCGGCTCTCGCCAGCCGAGGAGGCGCGGGCATTGGCCGGGCCATACTGGTCGATCAGTGCCACCCGGTATCCGGCCTTGGCCAGCATCCATGCGCTCCAGGCGCCGAACACCCCCGCGCCGACCACGGCGACGTCGAACGGGCCGCGATCCGAACCCGGTTGCGCGCGTGCAGTGCCCGCAGCGGCCATCGTGGCGGCGCCCAGTGCACTGGCACCTGCCAGCTTCAACCCTTCGCGGCGCGTAATGCCCGTTGCCATGGTGCCCCTCCGTTATGCTGCCGGGCAGCGTAAGAGCATAACGGCAGGCGTCAAGGCATGGGTGAGGCATCGAGCCTGACTTTCCTACTCGTGCGCGCTCTGGCTAAGAACCTCTCGCAACCAGGCGGTTCCGCCCGAGGGAGATTCCTTTTCATGGACCGTGTTCCATGTGCTCCATCCAGTAGGATTTGGCGAGCGGGTTTCGCTTGCATTCTGCGCGCGAGCCGCTATCTGCGCGCCTTCCTGTCCAATGGGCGGGGAACCGTGCGGGAGGCTCGCCAATGCGAGCTGCCTGACCGCTCAACATGAGTTCTTCGGCCTGCTCATCCCGAGCTTGCCTGAGGGCGACAGTGTGAAAGGACCGGCCCGATGGCCAAGAAGATTGAAGGCTATATCAAGTTGCAGGTGCCCGCGGGCTCTGCCACCCCCTCACCGCCGATCGGCCCCGCGCTGGGTCAGCGCGGTGTCAACATCATGGAATTCTGCAAGGCGTTCAACGCCTCGACGCAGGAGCTCGAAAAGGGCATGCCGATCCCGACGGTAATCACGGTCTATGCCGACCGTTCGTTCACCTTCGTGACCAAGACCCCGCCCGCTTCGTTCCTGATCAAGAAGGCGGCCAAGCTCAAGTCGGGCTCGAAGGAACCGGGCAAGATTTCGGCTGGAACCATCACCCGTTCGGCACTGGCCGAGATCGCCCAGACCAAGATGGCCGATCTCAACGCCAATGACATCGAAATGGCAACGCGCATCATCGAAGGCTCTGCCCGTTCGATGGGCCTCGAAGTGGTGGAGGGCTGAACCGATGGCCAAGCTGACCAAGAAGCACAAAGTCCTCTCCGCGCTCGACCGCGAGAAGCTCTACGGGTTTGAAGAGGCGCTGGCGACGCTGCGCGAACATGCCAGCAAGAAGTTCGACGAAACCGTTGAAGTGGCGATGAACCTCGGCGTCGATCCGCGCCATGCCGACCAGATGGTGCGCGGCATGGTCTCGCTGCCTTCGGGCACGGGCAAGGACGTGCGCGTGGCTGTGTTCGCGCGCGGCGACAATGCCGACAAGGCGCTGGCCGCAGGTGCCGACAAGGTGGGCGCCGAAGACCTGATGGAAGACATGCAGGCCGGCAATCTCGACTATGACCGCGTCATCGCCACGCCCGACATGATGGGTGTTGTCGGCCGGCTGGGCAAGGTGCTGGGCCCCAAGGGCCTGATGCCCAACCCCAAGCTGGGCACGGTAACCCCCAATGTGGCGCAGGCGGTGAAGGACGCCAAGGGCGGCCAGGTTGAGTTCCGCGTCGAAAAGCAGGGCATCATCCATTCGGGGATCGGCAAGCTGAGCTTTGCCGACGACGCGCTCGCGGCCAATTTCAAGGCGCTGACCAGCGCCGTGGTCAAGGCCAAGCCCTCGGGCTCCAAGGGCAAGTACGTCCGCAAGGTCACCGTGACCTCGTCGATGGGCCCTGGCCTCAAGGTTGCGCTAAGCGAAGTCGAAGGCGCGTAGTTTCGCGTTTTCCTACAGCGATGTAACCGAGCAAAGGGCCGGGGGAGCGATCCTCCGGCTCTTTCGCGTTGCTCTCAGATCCCGCCCGGCGTGCAGTCGAACCCGCTGGCGGCAAGGCCCTCGCACAGCGCGTCGGCACAATTCCTGAGAGCATCGGCGTCGGTTGACCGAACCACGAAATTGGCCCCGACCCGCCCTTCGCGGAAGAAGGGATAGGAACCGATCTGGCAGTTCTGGTGCGCCTGTTCGACCTTGCGCAGCAGTTCGGCCACCTCGCTCTCGGCTGTCCAGCAGCCGATCGTCTCCGACAGCAGCGGCGCGCCGCCCTCGAGCGTTCCGGTCAGTGCATCGAGCATGCCTGCGGTGATATGCGGCACGCCCGCCATCAGGTGGACATTACCGAGCTTGATCCCCGGCGCGCCCGACATGCGGTTGGGGATCAGCTGCGCCCCTTCGGGCACACGCGCCATGCGCAGCCGCGCTTCGGTCAGCCCGCCGGGCTTGCCCGCGTAATAACGCTCAAGGATAGCGCGTGCCTCCGGGTGGACGATCACCGGCACGCCCAGCGCTGCGGCCACGGCGTCCACGGTTATGTCATCGTGCGTGGGGCCGATACCGCCGGTGGTGAAGAGATAATCATAGGCCTCGCGCAAAGCGTTGACCGCAGCGATGATCCGCGCCTCCTCGTCGGGGACCACGCGCACTTCGGCCAGGCGGATGCCCTGCACTTGCAACCAGCTGGCGACCTGCGCGATGTTCTTGTCATGCGTGCGGCCCGACAGGATCTCGTCGCCGATGACGACCAGCCCGGCGGTCCAGATCTTGTCGGATGCGCTCATGGCCTGCGCCATAGGCGATGATCGGGGCCAGCGCTACTCCGCAGCCTCGAGCCGCTCCTGACGCATCGACGCATCGTCCCCGGCGCGGGTGAAGGCCAGAACCCCGTCATCGATCGCGCCCTGGCGCATGACCTTGCGATCGACCACATATTCCTGGTTGAGCCGCCAGGGATAGGCATTCGCATTCCTGGGCATGATGTGTTTCGAACGCTGGATATAGCCCGACGAGAAATCGAACACATCGTCATCGACGAGCGCCGCCTCGGCCTCGCGCGTCAGCACCGGCGTCGCCACGTCAGCGCCCGCCTGACGCATGTGATTGAGCAGACGGCAGACGAATTCGGAGTTGATATCGGCGCGCAAGGTCCAGCTCGCATTGAGATAGCCGAACACCACCGCAAGGTTGGGGATGTTCGAGAACATGCAGCCCTTGTAATAGTAGTGCCGGGCGAAATCGATCGGTTCGCCCGCCAGGCTGAGCGCGATCTTGCCCGCCACCGCCAGCCTCAGCCCGGTTGCGGTCACGATAATGTCCGCCTCCAGCAATTCGCCCGATTTGAGGCGCACGCCGTTCGCTTCGAACCGCTCGATATGGCCGGTGACCACCCGCGCCTTGCCGTTCTTCATCGCTTCGAACAAGTCATCGTCGGGCACCAGGCACAGCCGCTGGTCCCACGGATTATAGGGCGCGGTGAAGGCCTGCGCGTCGAATTCAGGGCCCAGAGACTTCTCGATCCGCTCGAGCAGTCTCTCCTTCACGCGTTCGGGCCGCTTGCGCGCGGTCTTGAAGGCGAAATCCTGCATGCGGATGTTCTTGAAGCGGGTGAGGGCATAGGCCAGTTTTTCGGGCAGGATCTTGCGCAGGAAATTGGCGATCGCGTCCTTTGCAGGGTGCGAAAACATCCATGTCGGCGTGCGTTGCAGCATGGTCACGCTGGCCGCCTTGTCCGCCATTGCAGGCACAAGCGTCACAGCAGTCGCGCCCGAACCGACCACGACCACCCGCTTGCCTGCATAATCGAGGTCTTCAGGCCAGAACTGCGGATGCACCACCTGGCCCCGATAGGCGCTGAAATCGAACCCGGCGTCATAGGGATCGTCGTAATCGTAATAGCCCGAACCCAGATAGAGGAAACGCGCGGTGATCAGCTTGCGCTCGCCATCGGCGGTTTCGGCGGTGACCTGCCAATATCCGCGATCGGGCAGAAAGTCGGCGCTCAGGACCTTGTGGCCAAAGCGGATATGCGGGCTGATCCCGCGTTCATCGGCAATACGGTTCAGATAGTCGAGGATCGAAGGGCCGTCTGCGATCGCCTTTTCATGCTTCCACGGTTCGAACACGAAGCCCAGCGTGTGCATGTCGCTGTCAGAACGGATGCCGGGATAGCGGAACAGGTCCCAGGTACCGCCGATCACCTCGCGCCGCTCGATAATGGCATAGCTATGATCGGGGCACATCATTTCCATATGCGCGGCCATGCCGATGCCGGAAATCCCGGCGCCCACGATCAAGACATCGATATCCGGCTGACCTGCTGGCATGAATCCGCTCCCTACTTACACCGATGTAAGCATATCGGGAGCGAGAATGAAAGAGCGAATGGCAAATTGCAACTGATTGGTCAAAGTGGATCGGTCAGGGGGGCATTATCGTTGCGCTCCGGCGGCCGCGGCGCGCCCTCGCGGAAATGGCACCTGCCCCGCGATCAGGGCTGACGGTGCGCGGTGATATCGATCTGAATATCGACGTTGAAACCGACATAATCGGGTTTCGCCCAATTGCCCTCACCGATCCTGAAGCGATTCCGGTTGATCGTCAAACGGCCCGTGGCGGTTGCCCGATCGCCGTTGATCCTGACCTTGAAGGGAAGGCTTACCGGAACTTTGGTCCCTTTGATTTCCAGCACACCGGTGGCCACATAGGAACCCTCACCGCGCGCGGTAATCTTTTCGCTGACGAAATGGGCCGTGGGAAAGACCGCGCCATTGAACCATTCGGCATTCGCCAGCATCTGGTTGCGGTCACTGGCTCCGGCGTCGACCGAAGCAAGCGGGATGTCGACACGGATGCTGGAGGTCGCAAGATCGCCGGGATCAAAGCGGATTGCCGCGTTGAAACGAGCAAAGCTGCCATCAAGCCTGTTTCCCTGCAGAACATATTGAAAGCGCAGATGGCTGGCATCCTGATCGACTTTCCAGGATGGTGCCCGCGCCAACGCAGCCCCTTGGCCAAGCATCATTGCGACTATGGCAATTCCAAATGTCCGCGGAATTTTCATCGCTTCGACCATGGCAACATGCGGATGAGCACATTGTCCCTGTAAATAAAATGATGTTTGAGCGCCGCGCCGATATGGAGCGCCACCAGGCCGATGAACGTCCAGGCGAGGCTTTCATGCACTTCCTCGAACGTTTCGTGCAGGGCCTTGTCCGGGCTGACGATCTGCGGCAATTCCCACACGCCGAAAATCATGGACTTCAGGCCAAGCGTCGAAGCCGAAGTCATGATCCAGCCGGTCAGGGGCACCACCAGCAGCAGCACATGGAGCGCGATATGCGCGAGCCTTGCCGCCTTATTCTCCCAAGCTTTCGCCATGTTGCTATCGGCCGGTCTGGGTCCGGTGATCAGCCAGCCCAACCGCAGCAGGCTGAGCGCGATCACGGTCACCCCGAAGGATTTGTGCCACTGGAACAGGCTGAATTGCAACGACGAGAAAGGCTCCGCCACTTCGGCCATATAAAGACCGACTCCGAACATCCCGATCACGATCACCGCGGTCAGCCAGTGCAGACCCTGGGACACCAGCCCCCAGCGATCCATTTCATTTCTCAGCATGAACTTCACCTTTGGTTTGTAGGGCCTGATGACGCTGCTGCGGCACTGATTGCGGATATCTCTGTTCCTGCTACTTCTGTCATACGGACACGGTGCACGATAGAACCGTCCACTGAATTAGGCATGTATCAAAATGTTGAACCTCTTTCGCGTAGGTCTCGCCCTGTTGTTGCTGTCAAGCTGCACGGCGGCGCGGGTGGTGACCCACCGGGTCAATCCCGATCCGATCGAAGCTCCGGGGGGACGCTATCACCTCGATCCCGATCATCGCGTCTTGCTGTTCCGGGTCGGCCATCTCGGCTATACCAAAGTGGTTGGCCGGTTCGATGATCTCGACGCGGTCCTCGATTTCAACCCTGCCGATCCCGCAGCCTCGACCTTGTCGGTCGAGATCGATACCGCGAGCGCCGATCTTGGCAGCGCGGCGCTCGACAAGGCCGCCTCCGAGTTGTTCGACGCCGGGGAATTTCCGGCCGCCCGTTATGAGAGCAGGTCAATTACGCTGACGGGACCGCGTAGCGGCAAGATCGATGGAGTGTTGACCCTGCACGGCCACAGCGTGCCGGTGGCGCTCGACGTTACCTTCAACGGCGGCGCACCCGACCCTCTAACCCGGCAGAACAAGCTCGGATTTTCAGCGCATGGGGTGCTTTCGCGTAGCGATTTCGGGCTTGGCGACTGGGTGCCGGCTGTAAAGAACGAAGTCGCTTTCGAAATCGAGGCCGAATTCGGTCAATCTTAAGGTCGGCACCCATGCACGACCCAACCAGACTTGCATTTGCTGGAATCCTGATTGCAAGCGCCCAGCCGCTCTGCGCTCAGGACAATGTCGCCGCAGAATGCGATCCCGGCGAGAAGGCAGCCACCTGCCAGGCCCCGCAAATTGTCGTCACCGGGCAAGGGCTGCCGCAGCCGCCATCTGAATCAGCCTACTCGATCGCCGTGATCGAGCGGGAGCGGATCATCGCCGCGCCATCGGGCCGGATCGAGGACGTGCTGGGCGAGATCGCCGGCTTCCAGCAGTTCCGCCGTTCTGACAGCCGCTCGTCGAACCCGACCGCGCAGGGGGTGACGCTGCGCGCGCTGGGCGGCAATGCCAGCAGCCGCGCGCTGGTGCTGCTCGACGGCGTTCCGATGGCCGATCCCTT
>LOEX01000128.1 GCA_001516125.1 Sphingomonadales bacterium BRH_c42 | reverse complement strand
CCCGCCCCCGACGGCGCACAGCTGGCGCTGGCGGCGCTGGGCGGGACCCGCGCCAATACGCTCTACTGCGGGGATTCGGCGATCGATCTCGCCGCCGCCGAAGCCGCGGGTTTGCGAGTCACACTGGTCGAATACGGTTACGGCATCACCGAAGCGCTCAGGCTCGCTCCGCGGGCTGAAGCCTTCGCAACCATTCCTGCACTTGTCGAAAGTATGCTGGGTCATCGCGATTCAAGTGCCGCTGGATGAGGGGATGCGCGTGCCGAAGATACGGTCCCACAGCATGCCGGTGATCGCGAAATTGCCCTTCGCTTGCAGGAGATGGTGGCGTATGTGGTATGCCTTCAGCGCCCGGCCGAACCGCCCCTTCATAGCAAACTGGTGGCAGGCGTAGTGCACGAGGTCGTAAACCACATAGCCGAGCATGAAGCCCAGCAGGAACCACGTCCCCGCAGGCCCGGCCACCGCAACTGTGACTGCCCATATCAACGCCCCGACCGGAATGCTGACGATTTCGGGCATGAGATTGCGGAGCGGATCGTTCGAATCATCGTGGTGATTGCCATGGATGATGAAGACCGCACGCTGGAACAACACCGAGCGCGGCTCGAAATGGAAGACATAGCGGTGCAACAAGTATTCCGTCAGCGACCAGACCAGCCAGCCCAGGATGACCAGCGCCGGCGCCCAAGAGGTCGGAGCATAAGTCAGCGCCGCGATCGCAATTGCGGGCAACAAGACCGCCCACAGCACGACGAATCTTCGCATCGAGATGACGGTCAATCGTTCGAGTCGGGCGCTGCGGAACAAAGTTGCGCGAGGGCGCGAGGGCGGCAATCCAACAGGCATACATCGACTCTTCTTCCACTGGCCCCCAATGTCAAGGCACTTACGCTGTATTACGCTGAAATTGCGACGGTTTGACTTAAAAAAGGCAATTTGAACGCAGTTCACAAATCTTAACCACGTTCAGTTCAGGCAGTTCAGGCGGAAATCGGTCAGCGCCAATTCTTGACGCCCGGCCAACTCGCTGGCTTGTAGTCAGAATGACGAAAGAAGCACTCTCCACACACTCCCGCATCTTGATCACTGGCGCCTCGGGAGCGCTTGGTCGCGAGCTTGCCTTCAGGCTTGCACGACCCGGGGCGAGTCTGTCGCTGTGGGGCCGTGACGCCGAGCGGCTGGAGGTGGTAGCGGGTGGCTGCCGTGCGCGCGGCGCACATGCGGATGCCCGCTCGCTCGACCTTACCGATCTCGACGCGGCGCTGACAGCGCTGAAACAGGAGGACGCGGCGGCTCCCTTCGATCTCGTGTTCCTTGTCGCGGGACAGGGTGACACCCTCCCGCCAGGTGCCGTGGTCGAGGATCCGGCTCAAGTTGCCCGGCTGTGCCAGGTCAATTTCGTGGCACCGGCAGCAATCGCGGCAGCTATGGCCGGTCGCATGGCGGCGCGCGGCAGAGGGCGAATCGCTTTGGTAGGGACCGCTGCAGCATCGCATTCCCTGCCCATCGCCGCCACCTACGCGGGTAGCAAGGCCGGCCTCGCCCGCTATGCCGATGCGCTGCGCCTATCGGTCAGGGGTCACGGAGTGAGTGTCACCTTGGTCTCGCCGGGCTTTTTCGCCGACATGCAAACCGGCGGCGCGAGACCCTCGCTGCCCGGAGAAATCTCGGCCGGTCGCGTCGCCGAGAAAATGATCCCGGCAGTCCTGGCAGGCCGTGCCGAGCTATCAGTGCCACGGCGGTTCTTGCTGCTACGCTGGTTCGACCGGCTATT
This sequence comes from Sphingomonadales bacterium BRH_c42, assembly GCA_001516125.1. Taxonomy (GTDB): domain Bacteria; phylum Pseudomonadota; class Alphaproteobacteria; order Sphingomonadales; family Sphingomonadaceae; genus Erythrobacter. The sequence goes on along the minus strand of LOEX01000128.1, from coordinate 21,003 downwards.
GCCGCGCCCCCTGCGCGACAGGATTCTGCTATCGCTCCGCCTCCCCTAGGCGGATGGCATCGAGGATGGCGTGATGGAGCTCTGCCGGGGTAAGGTCGCGCTCTGGACCACTCCCCGGGATCGGCGTCCCATCGCTAGCGAAGCGAACCACTACATAGGGCGTGTGACGCTCCGCACCAGGTTCGCTCGCGCCCGGAATGCTCGGACGGTGATCGCCGAAAAAGCAAAAAGTCGTGGGCCGGCCCAGGCGCGGCAGAGCCTCGAGCAGTTGCGCGAGCATTGCATCGCTGTGCGCGAGAAGCCTGAGGTAGGGGGCGGCGCTGCGCGTGGCGTCCGTCTCGTCGGGAGGCCATGGGCCGTGATTTTCGATCGTTACCGCATAGATAAAGCCGGCGCGCGGACTGTCTTTCGCGATCGCTATGATGCGATCGGCGACCGCCGCATCGGTAACATAGCGCCCCTCGCCCGGTCCCGGTGGAGCAAAGGCTTCTTCGCCGACAAGCCTGTCAAACCCGGCTCGCGGCATGAGGCGATGCCGCCCATAGAAACGCATGTCATGTGGGTGGACCATGCAGGTATCCCATGCTGAACGATCGAGCCGGTTGGGCAGCGCCCAACTGGTCTCGCCATGAGCAGTCAGGAAGGGGTCGAAGCGGCGTGTCCCGAGTGCCTCTTCACCGCGCCCGAACAGCACGCCAAACTCGGTCCGCATAGTATAGGCGCCAAAGCCCGACACTAAGAGCCGCCCGTGCTGCCATGAAAGCTTTCGCGCCGTATCAAGTCCCGAAGCGACCAGCGAGGGGTCGTCAAGCAGTACCGCCGGATCGGTAAAGGATTCGCACTGGACGATCACCACCAACTGGCCGGACCGCCCCGAGATCGTCGACACGTCACAGGGTTCGGGATCGATGGTGCCGCACCACGCGTACCAATGGGCAAGGAGGCTCGCCACCAAACCGTGCTGCATGACATCGGTCCCGGGATCGGGCACGCGGTGCGGCGCGGGCCAGTCAATACACCGAAGCAGCGTTGCCAGCCCTCCCCACGAGCCTAGCCCCAGCACGAGACCAGCCAGCCGCGGCGTCGGATCGTTGCTCGAGAGCAGGGCCAGTGCCGCCAAGAGGCCCGCAACGCCCCCGCCGAGCACCACGACCTGCGCCGGGCGCAGTGCCGTGAGGTAGAACTGCGGGTGCTGGAACACCGCGCCGATCAGTGCGAAGTCGCTGAACACCAGCGGCTCGCCCAACACTCGGCGCTTGATGTTCGAGATCAGCGAGAGAGCCGCAAAAAGAGCCGCGACCACCGCCCCAGACACGAGCAGCGCGCCGGTCAAAACGAGCACAAACCCGAATGCGAGCATCGCGGCGAGCAGGATCACGATTGTCCCGTGATGGCTACGCGGCCGCAAGGAACGACGTCCCTGCGGTGCCGCGAAGGCATCAGCGACGATGGCGAGCATTCCCACCAGGGGGGTCACGATGGCAAGATCGTACCAAATCTCGCTCATCAACTCCTCCTGAGCCTCGTTACCGTGCATCCCTCCCCATGCAGTTCTTCAATCCGATCGTGCGCGCCGCTGGTCATGGCGGTCGGCTAGCCTCGAATTGGACCGGAAAGCAAAAACAAAATGCCGATGCGGCATCGACAAACGGCAATCGGGGCGACTAGGGGACGAGCATACTTTGTGCCGCTCCCCAAATGATCCAGAAAACTACATGACCGCTCAACCGATCCCGTCGTCGATCAATCCGATGATACGTTCAGGAACACCTCGCCGCGTGCTGCTGTTGCAGGGCTTGATGGGACCGTTCTTCTGCAAGCTCGGGCTGGGTCTACGCAAGGCCGGCCACGAAGTATTCAAGGTCAATTTCAATGGCGGCGACCGAGCTTACTGGCGTTTGCCGAACGGAATAGACTATCGTGGCACTTTGTCCGAGTGGCCGGAATCCTTCGCCCACCTTCTACGCCAGCATCAGATAACCGATGTCATGTTATTCGGCGACTGCCGCGATCATCACGTCGGGGCGCTCAAAGAGTGCCGCGTACAGGGCGTGACCACCTGGGTGTTCGAGGAGGGCTACATCCGGCCTGACTGGGTGACGATGGAGAATGGCGGCGTCAACGGTCACAGCCAGCTGTCGAAGGACCCACAATGGTATCGCAACCGCTCCGCCGAACTGGCGCCAGTGCCGCGGCACCACAAGGTACCGTCATCTTTCCGTCAACGGGCGATGCAGGGCCTGTGGTACAATGTTGCCGATGTCCTGACCCGCTGGCGCTATCCCGGCTGGCACACACACCGCCCCTGGCATCCGCTGGTTGAAGGCGCCGGGTGGGCCCGCAAGCTCATGCGGCGCGGGGAACAAAGCCAGCAAGGCGAGGCGCTCCTCGCGCGCTTGCAAAATGGAAACGCTGGCTATTTCCTATTCCCCCTACAACTCGATTCCGACGCGCAGATTCGCCTGCATTCGCCTTTCGCGGGGATGATCGAGGCGATCAAGCTGGTGCTGCAGTCCTTCGCGGAGCATGCGCCGCCCGGGACACGCCTGGTGGTAAAGGAGCATCCGCTCGACAATGGGGTGCGCGACTGGCAGCTCGAAACCTGCGATCTTGCAGAGCGGTTCGGCATCGCCGACCGGGTGGATTATCTCGCATGGGGCGACATCGAGACGATTGCCGAAGGTGCGCTCGGCATGGTGACGGTCAACAGCACCAGCGGCACCCTTGGGCTTGGCCGGGGCGTTCCGGTAGTGGTGCTCGGCAAGGCCGTTTACGATCTGCCCGATCTCACCTTTCAGGGCGGGCTCGACCATTTTTGGACACAGGCAACCCCGCCCGATGCAGCGACTTTTGCCGCGTTCTACCGGGTGCTCATCGATATTTGCCTGATCCCCGGAGGGTTCTTCTCTGACGAGGCGCTCGACAAGGTCGTCACTCATGCGATCGCGCGGTTCGAAGGTTGCCAACTCTTGCCCGATTGATCACGGCCGGATTGGCGAGAATACCGGTTTGATTGACTCAAGCCTATTCAAGCGGGCCGCGGCGGCCACATCTGCTGGATTGCCCCAAGCAACAACATCACAGACCGTTCGTCGTCGCGATCGAGGGGAGGAACCTAGCAAGGTCGTCAGTCGAAGAGGTTCAGAAATCGACCGGCGGCCGGGATCCGCATTCCTTCCAAGGCTGGCCGATGTGCTTTTCGAACCGGTCCCGAAACGCCCAGAGCCAACCGACGCGCCGTTCGGCTATCCCGGGCAGACTGAGCAGGTCTCCTCCCAGCCAAGGAAGGAACGGGTTGCGGCGTGCGTACGACCATATTTCCACCCGCTCCCCCCATTGCTGTGCGGGGCCGCGTGCATGAAATCCCACGGTATCGGCCACTATCAGAGTATTCTCCGGCACCGGCAGGGCCTCAGCCGGGCGAAGATTCATTTGCTCCAGATCCGCCTCACCAATTCGCGGCGAACCACGCGCCGAAAGCCGATCGATCGCCTTGGGATCGGCCAGGCTGCGGCGATGCTCCCATTGGATCCGCTCCGAAGTGAAGCGATGCGATCCGCGAACATAGGTGAAGGGACCTCGGTCCAAGGCAACCGGACGCAGGAAAAGCCAGGACTTCATCGATGCGTGAAAGCTGTCGGCGTGCAGGGTTTCCTGCGGATCAGACTCGTAGCCCGGACAATTGCTCACGATCGTCTGGACATAGTGGAGCGGCGTGGTTCGATACGTGGCGACATAGTGAAACAGCGCCTTGATATCCTTGCGCCCGAGGAATCTCGCCAATGTGGGGATTGCTTTGAGCATCGCGGAATCGATGGCAATGCGCCGCGTGATTGCGTCACCCTGACGCATCTCGCGCGCCTCCCACGCAGCTCCCAGCAAGGCATCGCGCAAACTGGGAAACTCATCGTGCGCGATGGCATTCTCGATCACTACGAAGCCATTGCGCTCGAATTCTTCACGCCATGAAACCGGGACATTGCGGGCAAGTCGGCTGCGCCGCCAACGCGCCAGACCATCCGCAATCTTTACCCGCATGCGGTGCAGCCCCATGCGATTGAGCCTACTCGAACCGATCAGGGGGTTGTCGAGAAAGCTTTTTGCGCCGGTGCCTAGCTGGATGATCCAGACTGGGCTGAGGGCGATCGTCTTGAGGGCGCGGGCTAGAAACATGATAGAAAAGCTGGACAGGATCTGATCCTTGTTTCGATGCCGAAAATCTGGGTCATGGGCACGTCCGAATTATCAAGCCGCAGAGCGTTGGGAGCCGGGAAGAGTGATATCCTTGGGCCCTCGATTGCCAGCGAATAGAGGCGAGCACCGATGAGTGACCGAGCATTAAAAGATCAGATTTCTGCGGCTTACGCAACCATTTGCGAGTGGCGCAGAATGAGAAAATGGTGCCCAGAAGAGGACTCGAACCTCCACGCCATAAGCACTTGAAAACATTAGGCTCGCCCAACCGTGGATGTATCAGTTGAGACACCCGGATGTAGCAGTCATTGGCGACGGCGCAACCCTGAACACTGCGATTTGCTGTTTCGTTTTCGTTGCACATTATGATCGGTTATGGCATTGCGGTTTCGTGCCAAAGGTTACTGCTGACCCTGTGCTGCTGAGCGCCACGCGGATCGCCGTTCGCAAGCATGATAATAATCAGGCCGCAGCGGCGAAGGAACTAGGGGTTAGCAGAGTATTTATGACCCGCTTTCTCAGAGGCGGGCGCGCCCTTCCGGCCTCCAGGGAAAAGCTGCGGCGTGGGTTGCTGGAGCGGGGCTACCTTGCGTCGGAGAGGGCCGACAATCGCGTTTCACTTGATAAGCAAGTGATACCAGATCATGAAATAGTGAAACAAGCGTTACGCTATCTCTTGAATGCGGTAGAAGCCTACGAGGAAGAGGAGGGTAGTCGTGGACTTTGAAGCGCATGACGCACCAGAAATCTACTTACCCCGCTCCCCTGGCCGTATGCGTCAGGGCGTCGGACTCGACCTTTCCGAACAAGCGCAAGGCGAAATCATCGGAGCGGCTCGAAATGAAAGCCCGATCACTGGCCTCACTCATAACTTCTACCGCTACCCAGCTCGATTCTCGCCGATTCTGGTCGGCGCCCTTATCGAAGCCCTGACTGCGCCAGGCGATCTAGTTTTCGATCCCTTTATGGGTGGGGGTACAACCCTGGTGGAAGGGGCAGCGCGGGGGCGTCATGCCATTGGTAGTGACATCAGTACGCTTGCCACATTCGTCTCACGGGTAAAAACCACGGCCTTGGACAGCCGCGCAAAAGTCGCGGTGTGTGAGTGGCTCAAAGCCGTTTCGGTTGAGATTAACATGCAACGGCCGGAGCCAGCATTCGCAACATGGGCGGAGGCAGGTTACTTCAAACATTTGGACAACCCGCGCCGTTGGCGTGTGCGTAAGGCGCTTGCCCAATCCGTTGAAAGCGCGGAGCGCATCGGTCACTTGGATGCCGAGGCCCTGGCACGCTGCATCATTCTGCGAACTGCACAGTGGGCGCTCGATGGTCGCAAGACCTTCCCATCGCTACGGCAGTTTAGAGAGCGGCTTAATGCCTTTGGCCAGACCATGCTTGAGTCCGCTGATGCGTTCACTCGATCAGTTGAGGAACGGGGAGGTTCGGCGCGATGCCTCAATCAAAGCGTCGTTGGGATTGAACACAACGATGCCGTCCGGGACCTATCGCCACCCCGTTTGATCCTTACGTCGCCCCCTTATCCGGGTGTGCATGTCCTATATCACAGGTGGCAAGTCGATGGTGGCAAAGAGACTGGAACTCCCTTCTTCATTGCCAATGCGCTCGACGGTTCGGGAGGCTCTTACTACACCATGGGCGACCGTAAACGCCCCGGATTAGAGAGCTATTTTTCGCAGCTACGGGAAGGGCTGAAATCACTCGTTTGTATCAGCGACGAACGAACGATCTTCGCTCAAGTGGTGGCATTCTCCCAACCACAGTGGCAGCTAAAAGCCTATCTCGACGTGGCTGCGGAGGTCGGCCTGTCGGAGTATTTTCTTCCGACTCTCATGGGATCAGGCGACGGCCGACTTTGGCGACACGTTCCTAACCGCAAATGGTATGCCGACCAAAAGGGACGCACTCCTGGCGCTCAAGAGGTCGTCCTGTTTCATCGACTTGCTGCTCTTTAAGCGGCTTCCCCAGCCGATGCGCTCAGCGATTCCTCATCGTCAGAAAGATTGGACAGGCTTCCGACCATTGGAATCAGGAAAGGGGCCATTGCTGCCGTGAACAGGCTCACTTGGTCGGCGGCATTCCATTCCCGATTCTCGTCTTCGTCCTCGCCCTCAGCGGCGATAGTAGGCCGACCTGACGCCAATGATTGCTGGATTATTGCGAGCGCCAGTATCGTCATGCCCAGCTTAAACTGGCGACGCATTTGGTGTTGCTTCTTCGGTTTCGCTCTGATCGCGGTTGCCAGGTGCACGTTATCCATGTTGATGTAGTAATCGTAAGCGACCTGGCCCTCGGCTGTGTTCGGAGCAGCTTTGATGACCACCGCCGTTGACCGGTCGAACTCGTGTTCTGCCCAGCCCTGTTCGTAGACTTCAGTCGGATTGGGGATGCCCAACAAGCTGCTTTGAGAATGGTCGATGCCTGGTTTTTCGGATGGCGGGGTCGGTAATGGAGTTGGCGTCGGAACGGGAGGCTTATCAACCCGCGCCGGATGGACTACTAACCGGAATGGGCATCGGAAGGGCTCGATCCGACTGGGATCTGTGATGCGGGCTTCATACTCGATTTCATCACCTTCGTTCACATCGGCGGGCAAGCTCAATGTGAAGTTCGCCGTACCCTTAGACAGGGAGGGCGACGCCCAGTTGGTGGCAGGCACGCTTTCGCCCTGACGAATAATCAACAGCTCGAAGGTGCCTGCCTCCTCGTCCCTCGAAAAGTAATCGTCACTAGCGTCAGTTTCCATCGCGAGACGGGCCTGAGCGCCCAGGTTCGCATCCCTCACGAAGCAAGCCCCTGGGGGCACCTTCTTGAAGTGAAATCTCGTGGGAAAGCGTTCGCCCTCCCAGGGACGGTCTTCATTTGCAACGAGCGTCGGCTTGTATGGATTCTTGATCTTAAGGCCAGGTCCTAACAGGCCAGCCAGAGCCGGGTATCGTTTAAGCATGTCCTCCAGGAACTTTCGGAAGCTATCCGAAATCTCTGGGGCTTCGGCTCGCTCGCGAGCGCGTCGTTCCTCGGCTAACTCGGCAAGGCGCCGGTGAGTACGAAGTTTGTCCTCTAGCTCCTTTTCGAGCGCCCTGGTTAGGTCACTTCCCCTCAACCTATCCCGGCCAGGCATGAATAGGCGCTCATGCGCGCGCACCGAAACCGCACTGCAGTCGATGAAGACCAGGAGTGAGTGCCAAAGGTAGTCCTGTTTGACGGACGCTCTGCGGAAAAAGTCCTTTGTGAAGGTTGCGTGCGTTTGACCGTTATAGGTGAAAACGACACCCTCATCTCTGCGGTAGTTGTCGGCTGCCTTTCGATCTTTGAAGACGTAAATGCGGCCGGTTAACCGCTCGCCGTCTACGTCCATCTCGAACCGGTCGAACCATTCTACGTTAGTGCGCTTTTCGTTACGGCGATCATCGTCAAGGGTTGGGATCAGCCCCTTCATGGTCGTGTCGAAACTTCCCGTGTGGCCCCTGAAGCCTTTCCGACATTCATGAAATCGGATTGGCAGGGCGGGTTCGGGTAACATGATGCGTACACGGTGCATCAAGCTGTCCGACAGAATGATGGGTCCCTTTAGCCGGACATCGTATTCATAGAGCTTGAATAACGTGCCCCATGCAGCTTCCCTCACGTACGCCTCCGCGCGTTCAGGAAAGAGCTTCAGGCCCTCCGCCGAGAAATGCAGAAGCCCTGCCCTACCCTCATCGTCTGGTTCGCCAGCCGCAAAGAATGTGAACCGGCTGCCCCGCGCGCGTCCCTGCGGGTCTTCGCGCCGGACGATGGTAAAGCTCCAGTGCAAGTCAGTTTCCGCAGCACCAACCGGCATAAGCGCAGGATTGCGGCGGCTGACGACAAACTGAAGATTGTGTTCCTTGCTGCAGAACTCGAGGACGCCGGTGCCGCCCATGTGAAATCTGCCCTGAACGAACTGCACATTCTTCTTGCTTCCCTTAAGGACGGACAAGATTGTTCGTGGCATTGCAGCGGGCGTCTGACCTTCTCCATCGTCGGCGATACTCAAGCTCATTCGCCCCGGCGCACGGTCGCCAGTTGCCACGACGGTGATCCCCCGCGCGAGCGTATCTGGGTCGCTCCATTGTTCGCCAAAGAAGCGATCGCGGGCTTCCGCCATTGAACTTGGAGCCGCATCGCTTTCGGGGTCTAGGTTGGCAGTTCGTGCAGCAGCCATGAGCTTACTGTCGATAGCGTTGACCAGCTTTTCGACCAGAGCCTGCTCTGCGCGGCTTTGCTGGTTCCCGACCGTTGAGTAGTTCTCTGGCTCATCACCCAGGTCGCGCCAGACCTCGCGATTGTCCCAGATTCCTTCCGCCTTGAGGAGGGAAATCACGTCCTCTTCGCGGTCTAAACGCATGAGAGTTTCGCATAATGCTTTTGGTGAAAGCCCCATCGGTCACTCCTACAGCTTGAAGGTCACAGTTTCCCGGCCACCCTTGGTGAGCATTTGAGCCTTCAGCGACTCAACTTCACGCGACAAGGCGGCGGCAATCTTCTTCACGTCAGCCTCGTCGTAATCATAGTGAGATTTATTCCCGAGTTTGCCGATGACTCGGATCGCCTTGATGGCGTTGACGGTGCGATTCTCCGCTAATCTGGTGAACCTTTCGCGCTTTTCTTGACGCGTGGAAGGGGCGCTTCCCTTACGACTAGACGACATATCCCGAGCCATTTAGCGTCTCCCTGAGCGGAAATACTACGTTAAATGCTTCGTAACTTAGGTCATGTATATTGTCAAATACGGTCTAATATATGGCATATTTAATTCCAGACTCTCCGCATTCGACGATCTAGGATCAACGTGATTACGCGAGCGGACAACTCTGATCGTCTAAGATGCGTGTTCCCCCCATACCCCTGCCCGTCCACCTGAAAATCATACTTCACATTTCAGTCAACGGACGTAGACTGTAATGTGAAGGGAGGGCGTTATGACTAAATATGTGGGGTATCTGAGGGTATCGACCGGGAAGCAGGCAAGCTCTGGCTTAGGTCTGGAAGCGCAGCAGGCGGCTATCGATAGCTTCCTGCAACAAGACGACCGACTGCTAGCCACATACGTGGAGGTCGAAAGCGGCAAGGATGACATTCGACCGGAGTTGGCCAAGGCGCTCCGACATGTCGAGTTGACCGGTGCCAAGCTGTTGGTTGCCAAACTAGACCGACTGTCCCGCGCCGTCTCGTTCATCGCAAAGCTAATGGACAGCAAGGTCGATTTCGTCGCCTGCGATCAGCCGTCCGCTACGCCGCTTACTGTTCATATTTATGCTGCGATGGCGGAGCATGAGCGCAAGATGATTTCCGAACGGACTAAGGCAGCGTTGAAGGCAGCAAAGGCCCGTGGCGTGAAGCTAGGCGGCTTCCGAGGCACCAAGGTAAATCCATCGCTCGGCACCGCTGCAAAGAAGGAGCTAGCCGCAGTGTTCAATATGCGTATCGTTGCCGTCCTGGCTGATTTGCAGAAAGACGAAAAGCTAAGCCTTTCGGAGCTTGCTAGGCGCTTGAACGAACGCGGTATACCTACCAGCCGTGGCGGTGAGTGGGCGGCAACCCAAGTCGCCCGCGCACTGGACAGGACGGAGAGCCGGTAGCTTCCCCGTTGCCGCCCGTGATCGGCATTCCCAACATTCCGCAGCAGCCACGGTGCATTTACTCAAAAAGGAAGCCCTGCGGCTTCCCCAGCGCAAATGCGGAGGCGTTATGCGTAGGACTTCACGAACTCGTCCGGGTCGAGTGCAACACCCTTCGTTACAAGGCTTTCAATCAACAGGTGGATTGCCACGACGCGGCTGGTGCGCCCCATGCGCTGCGCTAACAAAGCGTTTTTGACCAGTTCACGCGTAACGACGTGTCGCGGGAATGCACCAAGGTAATCGGTCCCGGCATTCAGAACGGCGATTGCTCGCACTCGACGATCCACCGGCAGGCTGTCGACGCCCGCGACAGTTTCGCTAGGCTTGAGATGGAGCATCCATTCAATCTCCTCAAACACGGTTGCCATGCGGCTTAGATGCTGCCCCATTTTGAACTGCCTCACGGGTTTGCGCACTAGCAATAACGCTACGAAACCAACCACGAGCCACGCCCACCATTCCATTCGTCATCCCTTTTTTTGACAAATCCGTCCTTAGCGACGGATATTATGGGTCGTAAATACCGTGGCCGAAAATGCAATCTCCAGCGACCTATAATGAGTGGCGAGGGTATCAGGACAGCATGACACGCAAGGGTCGCTAAAGCGACTGGGTGAGGCTGTACGGGCGGCACGGAAGGCAAAGACATTGTCACAGGAAGCATTGGCGGATGCAGCCGGGCTGGACCGCTCCCACATGGGGAAAATAGAGCGAGGCGAGCGGAACGTCACCGTACTCAACATTTCGCGCATTGCTGACGCTCTTGGATGTCGCCCATCAGATTTGCTCACAGCGGCTGGCTTGTAAGTGCAATGACCGGGCGAACGCGCGGGCCGCATCTGTCTCATATCGCGCCGAACCGCCGCCCGCTGATTTGATACCATCAAGAACAAAGGAAGCAACTGGCCCCGGCTTGTTGGCTTTATGACGCTGTGGGAGAGGCCACTTATGGCTAGCGTCACCGGCTGCCCTCACGACCGCTCAGCAACCGACGGTTCAAGGCACCCGGCACTTCCCTGTATCTATTTGACGGCACTAGGCTTGAATGCCTTACCTATTATGGATGCAGGGGAGAGCCGGACTGCTTCACCCCGCTAGCGCACTCTGGTTCATGATGCAGGTGGATAAGAAGGAACGATCCAGTAGGAACAACCATCCTGCAATCTACCTACCACCTCACTCGGTCTGGAAGGCAGGCAACTTAGCAATCTGCTCAGCCAATAAACCAATGGAATGGCTACCATAGGCCCGACTATCATTGGCAGGGGCATGGCCCTGTATGTAGTCAGCAGCAGCCTCTTCCATCCCAACCGTCCGCGAGAGGGACTTGAAGGTATGCCGCCATGAATGGTTGGGCTGGGGGACTTCCGTAACGCCAATCTCACGGACCCAATCCGCCAGCCGATTGGCTACGATCTTGTACGGTGGCCTAGCCTCTGGCCTTAGATTTCCACGCGGCTGATAAAACAATGGGCCATTGCTCTGGGCTACGAATGCAAGAAAACCTTGCTCAATCAAATGCGGGTGCAACGGCACCAACCTAGCCTTATTAGTCTTAATGTCACCGGCCTCTGGAGTGATCCTAAGGGTCCACACCCCCTCAATCTCAGCAACGTCTTGTTTCCGAGCTTGAGTAATCTCCGATACCCGTGCCCCTGTATATGCGCAGAGCCAAGGCACCCAACGACGGGCGGACGCCTTGTAATAACCCAATCTTGCGGACGGCTCTTGGAGGGTAGCCTTAAGGATCGTCTGCTGCTCCGCTAATGTTAGGTTCCGGTCCCTAAGCACCGTTTCCTTTTCGCGACGAAGTGGTTTTAGTCCAGCGGATGGGTCATCCTGAATGATGTCCCTATCAACTGCCCAACTCAGAAGGACCTTCACCGCTGCAAGATAGCTGCCGTTGATTGTCTTAGCTTTTCGAGCCTGACCGTTAGGCATGAGCTCCTTTGCCAAGTGATCTCGCCATTTGCGCAATATGGCCGGTTTGATCGCCAGCGCGTTATCGTGGCCAAGGAAATCAACTAGGTGCAGGATGTGACCGCGCCATTGGCGGGCGGTCGCAACTCTCACACCGATCTCTGAGGCGTACTGATCGAACAAGCCGAGAAGTGACACTGAGGCGTTCCTGCGGTGCTCCGCCAGTGCAGCAGCTATCTCCAGTGCCTCAATGCGCTCCCGTTCAGCCAACCAAGAGTCATACGGGAGGCCATTCTCGTCTTCGCTTGCATAAAGAGCAGCGAAGAACTCCGAACCCTCCAGATCGTGCAGCACTTGCCGATCCAAATCGGCCTGAGAAATGGCATCTGTGCGAACAGTGGCCGCTGGAGTGGAAGGAGCAGCATTTTTCAGCGCCAATCGCATTCGCTCGAACTGAAGATCAAACTTCACGTCAGCCAAACGGTACAACCGCTGGGCTTCCTTGTAGTCTTTGGTCTTGAGGGATTTGCATTTCTCAATGCAGCCCATGGCTTCGCGAAGGTCCATGGGGATCACGCGCCGGATGTAGTAGACGCTACCACGCCGGGGGATACGCTGGGGCATGTTACGGCCTTTTACAGATGTAACACCCATCTGGGATAAGTCCTTAATTTTCAGCAGTTTTCAAAGCATTCAATAGCTTAGAAAGCGATGGTGCCCAGAAGAGGACTCGAACCTCCACGCCCTTGCGAGCGCCAGCACCTGAAGCTGGTGCGTCTACCAATTCCGCCATCTGGGCACCGGAGCGGTTCGGGCTTCGATGCCGGACCGCGGGTAGGAGCGGGCCGATAGCGAAGGCTGGGCCAGTCTGTCAAACGATTCGACGTCGCGCCGCGCGCTTTCGCGTCAATGGTTGCAGCGCGCCCGGGCTTGCGGCAAACTATGTGAGTGCATCCACCGCACACAAGGAGGCAGGGCGTATGGCCACTCCCGATCCGCTCAGGAACTCGCTCATCACCCTGCTGGGAGGCTGCGGCTTTCTGGGCCGCTATGTGGCACAGGAGCTGCTGAGGCGCGGTGCGCGGCTGCGCGTGGCCAGCCGCAATCCCGACCGTGCCCTGGCGCTGAAGCCGCTCGCCAATCTGGGCCAGTTGCAGACCGGTCGCTGCAATATTCTTGATCGACGCGAAGTCGAGGCTGCGATTTCAGGATCGGATGCCGTGGTCAATCTGGTGGGCAGTTTCAGCGGCGACCAGAAGGCGCTGATGGGCGATGCGGCGGGGCAGGTTGCCGAGACGGCGAGAACCGCCGGGGCGCGGGCTCTGGTGCATGTGAGCGCGATCGGGGCAGACGCCAATTCGCCGGCTGCATATGGCCGGGCCAAGGCGCTGGGCGAAGCGCTGGTCTCGCAGCACTTCGCACTGGCAACGATCCTGCGCCCGTCGGTGATCTTCGCCGAGGACGACAATTTCATCAACATGTTCGCCGGATTGATCCAGACGCTGCCGGTTTTACCGGTGTTCGCGCCCGATGCCCGGTTGCAACCCGTTTTCGCCGATGATGTCGCCGAAGCGGTAGCGATCGCGCTGGCCGACCCGGCAAGCCATGGCGGCACGACTTACGAGCTTGGCGGACCGGTGACGATGACCATGATGGAGCTCAACCGCCGCATCGCCGCGGCGCAGCACCGCCGCCGCCGCTTCATCAGCATGCCCGACGCAGCCTCGGCGCTGTTCGCCGCGATGCCGCTGACGCCGATGAGCCGCGATCAGTGGGCACTGCTGAAGCAGGGCAACTGCGTTTCGGGCGAATTTCCCGGCTTCGATGCTCTGGGGATCGCGCCAAGACCGCTCGAACTGTTCCTCGACAAGTGGATGGAGCGCTATCGCCAGCATGGGCGATTTGCCGCCGCCTAGCCCCCCTCGGGGTCGCTGTGATCGGTCAGAGCAGTGTCAGCGCCCGGCCCGGTTTGCTTGTCCACCGGCGCGACCTGCAGGATCGCCCCGTCGCTCCCGGTGATGCGCACGCGCGTTCCCACATCGAGATCGGGCCCGCGGGCGAGCCATTCGCTGTCTCCGTGCCTGATCCGCCCGGTCCCGCCATCGAAGGCCTGCGTGACCGTGGCGGTTTCTCCCACCAACCGGTGCCCGCGCTGGTTCATCAACGGATCGGCGCTCTCGATCGGGGATTCGCGCAGGAAACGGCGCGCACTATAGGCCGCGATCAACGAGATCGAGGAAAAGATGATGACCTGCGAGCCGAACGAGAGACCAAGCCCGAAGGTCAGCGCGCCAGTAATGATCGCGGCGACCGCCAGCCAGATCAGATAGACCCCAGGCACGATCATTTCGAGCGCGGCCAGCACCAACCCGATGCTGGCCCAGATCCAGTACGGTTCGAGGCTGTCGAGCCAGTCCACCGTCAATCCCCCGAGCGCGGCACGCTTGTGCGCGGCCTTGCGACCGCTTCACGGGTCAGGTCGAGCGGCACGGCGACATCGCCCTTTTGCGGGCCAAGCGCATCCTTGACCAACTCGCCGATCCCGCCGAGCGAGCCGATCAGCTGCGTCGCCTCGACGGGGAACAGGATGGTCTTGGCATTGGGGCTGGTGGCGAACTTGGCGACCGCCTTGGTGTACTCCTGCGCGATGAAATAGTTGATCGCGGCGTTGCCGCTGTGGGCGATTGCATCGGACACCATCTGCGTGGCCTTGGCCTCTGCCTCTGCCGCACGCTCGCGCGCCTCGGCATCGCGGAAGGCGGCTTCGCGCTTGCCCTCGGCCGAAAGGATCGCAGACTGCTTCTCGCCCTCGGCGCGCAGGATGCGACTGGCGCGTTCGCCCTCGGCCTCGAGGATTTCGGCGCGTTTCAGTCGCTCGGCCTTCATCTGCCGCGCCATGGCTTCGGAGATGTCGTGCGGCGGGCGGATGTCCTTGATCTCGACACGGGTGATCTTGACCCCCCAGGGCGACGTCGCATGGTCAACCACGCCCAGCAGCCGCGCGTTGATCTCGTCGCGCCGCGACAGCGTTTCATCGAGGTCCATCGAACCCATAACCGTGCGCAGATTGGTGGTAACGATGGCCATGATCGCGGCGTAGAGATTGTGCACCTCGTAAGCGGCCTTGCCGGCATCGAGCACCTGGAAGAACACCACCGCGTCCACGCCCACCATCGCATTGTCGCGGGTGATGATTTCCTGCCCCGGAATGTCGAGCACCTGCTCCATCATGTTGACCTTCTGCCCGACCCGGTCGAGGAAGGGGACGAGGATGTGCAGCCCGGGCTGCGCGGCGGTGACGAACCTGCCCAGCCGCTCGATCGTATAGACATAGCCCTGCTTGACTACCCTGACGGTGGTGAACAGGATGATGAAGATTACCGCCAGTATCAATCCGAAGAAAATCAGTTCCATCAACCCGCACTCCATCCAGGGTCCAGTTCGGGTAGCCTACATGGCAAGGGCACCGGTTCCAAGTGAAACCGGCACGCTGCGAATGTCGATACAGCCTAAAGCGCACCCTTATACAGCGTCAGCAGATCGGCCCAGGCTTTCTCCGCTGCGGCTTCGGCATAGACGGGGCTGTCGGGCACGGTCCAGCCATGATCGCCGGCATAGACTTCGACCTGCGCCTCGATGCCGCTGGCGGCGAATGCCTCGCCCAGCACGGTCTTGTCGCCGGGTGCCTCGGCATCGTCATTCTTGCCGATGGCGACGAGGAAGCGCGCCTTGGTCTTGCCGATCAGCGCGTGCGGGCTCAGCGGTTCGCCCTCGCTCACCAGCCCGCCGCCGTGGAAGCTGGCCACCGCGCGGACACGATCGGGCACCGCCGCCGCCGTCCAGAACGTGAAGGGGCCGCCCATGCAATAACCCTGCGTACCCACGCCGCGCGCGCTATCGACCGCATGCTGCGTGTCGAGCCAGGCAATTGCGGCGGTTGCATCGCGCATGATCGCCTCCGCATCCAGATGGCCGCGCATTTCGCGCGCCCTGGGCCAACCGCCGTTGCCCGCGAAATCGGCGAAGTCCTTCCAGATTTCACCCTTTGCATCGCGGTAATAGGGGTTGGCGACCAGGACCGCATAGCCTTGCCCTGCCAGCCGCCGGGCCATCGTGCGCTTGGCCTCGCGGATGCCGGCGATATCTGGCCACAGCAGCACGGCGGGAAAGGCGCCTTCAGCAGGATGGACAAAGAAGCCGTCCATGGTGCCATCGGGCGTGGCGAAGGAAACCATCGCTTCGGTCAGGGGAACCTGCTTGCCGTTTTCGGCCATTCCCTCGCCCGGATTGCACGCGGCCAGCACCGCCATCCCGCCCAGGGTGCCGAACTGGCGCCGGCTAAGCCCTTCCTTTGCCCAGCGGGTAATCATCGCTTCATCGCACAAGGTATTTCTCCCGATTCGAGTCCTTCCCCATGCCCCGGTCAGGGCATCCCATATCAGGCGGTGTTGGACAAGCATGCTGTCACGCGCCAAACAGCGATGTCATGACAGCTGACGCACCCGATCCGGCGGAGATCCGCAACTGGCAGCGGCGCCCCGATGGCGTTACCACATCGGGCAGGCTCGAGCCGCGGGATCCTGCGCGGCTGGCAGCGATCGGGGTAAAGCACGTCATCAATCTGGCGCTGGACAGCCATCCTGAGGCACTACCCGACGAGCGGGCGTTGTTGGCGCAGCACGGCATCGCCTATACGCATATTCCCGTGCCCTTCGATGCGCCGACACGCGAGCATGCAGAGGCGCTGCGTCAGGCAATCGCGGCTTCGGACGGCCCCATCCACATCCACTGCATCATGAATTACCGGGTCACGGCACTGCTGTACCTGCTCGACATCGAGGCCGGGGTTCCGGCGCAGGCGGCGCATGTGAGAATGGCGGCGATCTGGGACCCGCTGACCAGCGAAGATGCTATCGCGCAGCCGTGGCGGGCGCTGCTGCGGGCAAAGGCCTGAGGCGGGGGGATCGGCCCCCGGATCGAACTTCACCCCGCGTGAATGACCACCCGTTCAGGCTGGTTCGGCCATGCTCACCGCCGCCCCAGCGCCGCTTCGCATTCCGCCATCAGCGTGGCGATGATCTGGGCGACCGGTTCCTCTGCCTTTACCATGCCGACCGATTGGCCCGCCATCAGGCTGCCGCCTTCGACATCGCCGCCGATTACCGCTCGGCGCAGCGCGCCTGCCCAGTAATGCTCGATCTGGAGCTGTGCTTCGTCCATTTCCAGCTCGCCCCGGTCGAGCATCCCCGCCACCTCGATCTGCTTGGCGGTGAATTCCTCGGTGCCCTTGTTCCTGAGAGCGCGCACGGGAATGACGGGCAGCCGCGGATCGACCTGCACGCTGGCCACCGCATCGCGGGCGGAAGCACGGAAAAACGCCTTCTTGAAATCCGGGTGCGCGATACTCTCGGCAGCGCAGGCAAAGCGCGTGCCCAGTTGCACGCCCGCCGCGCCCATTTCCAGATAACCTGCAATCGCTTCACCCCGGCCAATCCCCCCAGCGACGAAGACCAAGTGTTCTTCTGCCAGTTCGGGCAGGATTTCCTGCGCCAGAACGCTCGTCGATACGGGGCCGATGTGGCCGCCCGCCTCCATTCCCTCGATAACCAGTGCATCGGCGCCAGAACGCAGCAGCTTCTTCGCCAGCGCCAACGTGGGCGCAAAGCAGATCACTCTGGCGTCATGCCCGCTCTCGCCCTTGATCGCCTCGATGCTGCCCTTGGGCGGGATACCGCCCGCCAGCACGACATGGCTGACGGCGTGGCGACGGCAAACCTCGATCAGATCGAACAGCTGCGGGTGCATGGTGATGAGGTTGACGCCAAAGGGCCTTGCCGTCAGCGCCTTCGTCGCTGCGATTTCGGCGTCGAGCAGTTCGGGGGTCATCGCACCGCAGGCGATCACCCCGAAGCCGCCTGCGTTGGAAATGGCGGAAACGAGGTTGCGTTCCGACACCCAGCTCATCGCCCCGCACAGGATCGCGGTCTTGCAGCCGAGGAAATCGGTTCCGCGCTGCATCAGCGCCGAAGTTTTGGGATATTGGCTCATGCGCGGCGCTTAATCGCGGCGCATCGCCGGGGCAAGCCATTCGATGGCGAACGGGGATCAGGCGCGAAGGCGGCCCTGCGTCAGGTAATACGGCAAACCCTGCGCCAGTTCGGCGCGCGTACCCCCCGAAGCCTTGGCCAGGATCAGCGCCCGTTCGGCACTGGCCAGTGCCTGGTCGAGCGAACCGTCCAGCACTGCCAGCCCCGCGCTGGCGGTGATCATCGGACCATCCCTGGCGCTTTCATGCGACAGTTCGGCAAAGGTGCGCACGATCTCCTCCGCCTTTTCAAGCGCCGCGAAGCCATCGTCATCGGGCAGGAAGAAGGCGAAACGTGCTCCGCCCAGCCGGGCAAGGCAGCGTTCCTCGGGCAGCATCACCCGCAGGAAATCGGCAAAGGCCGAAATCATCTCGTCGCCCGAAGCCGGGCCAAATCGCAGATTGAGCGCACGGAATGAATCGACGTCGATCAACGCGACGACGCCGCCTGCGCCTGTGGCCAGTTGCCGCGACACCGTGGCAAGATAGGCGCGGCGATTGCCGAGCCCGGTCAGATGATCGGTCAGCGCGCTGGCGAGCAACCGGTCCTCGAGCGGCCGGCGCCCTTCGATCGACCGGAGCATGCCCAGTGCCCCGTCTCCGTTCCCGCCCAGACCGGGCGCACGGCGGAGCCGCAGCGCAAACCATTGCGGCTCGCTGCGCGGCTCCGGCACACCCGCACCTGAGCCAGGGACGAGGCCGGCAGATGCCACTCGCGCCAGCGGAAATTCGACGCAATCCAGCTTCGCCGTGCCGCCGAGCGCGTCGCGGCAATATTGGCGGACGTCGTCTGCAAACCTGAGATCGGCAAGGTCGGCGACATGCGGCGCGATGAGATAGCGTCCGAGATCGACGCCCAACCGGCCAAGCCCGGGAGAGGCGGCTTGCATGAAGCCCTTGCCGTCGGTCCTTAGAATGACGTCACCGGCAATATCGGCCAGCATGCCGAAAAGCGCATTCCCGAAGTCCACGGTCAAACCCGTATTCATAGCCCCCGCATTCATAGCCGTGCCCCCGGCGTTGACGAACCAATCCGCCGATCTGGCTTCCAGCCGAGTCATAAAGCCGTTAACTAACCCATGAACGTCGTAACACTTTTATTTATTAATTTTTATCTATTTTGTATAAAATACCCGAACATTCGTTAGTTTTGTAATATAACTCAACTAAAAATCGAATCAGCGTCAGTTATCATTTACCATAAACCCGAAGTGCCGGAACAAATCTTTTATGGTAATTGCCTGACCCGGGTCACAGATCGAGCATGATGCGGATCTTGTGCGGTTCGACGCCGCAGGCCGAAGCGATGGCCACCCGCGCATCGGCAAGAATATCGGCCCGCACGGCCAGCGCATCGGTTCCGGTCAGTTCGGACGGATCGACGTGCAGCACTTCGGCCAGGCCCGGAATCCGCTCGCCGATGGGGCGCGCCTTGCCCTTTTCCCAGGCCCAGACGGTGGGCTTGCTCACCTCCAGCGCCGCCGCGACATCGGCAAGCGTCAGCCCGCGCGCCTTACGCAGACGCTCGATCTTCCGGCCCAGGCCGGTCCCCGACGTGCCGAGGTTTACGGGGAGGTCCGCACCGGGCTGGGGAAACGGGGTGTCGCTGCGCAACTGCGCCGCGCTCAAGGCAGCCTGGCTTATTTCGCGCTCGAACCGGCATCCAAATAACCGGCCGCTGCTCCATGCCACCACAGCAGTGACCTCTCCCGCCTCGGGAAGGTCCACCTGAAACTCGTCCCCCACCTCGAGCGGCAGCGCGGTTTCGATCAGCAGCCCGCTGGTCGAGCCATTGTGGATGGTGACATTGCCTGTCCCGCCCCCCGGCAGGGCCGCCTGCGCGCGCAGCTGCAAGACCCGGCGCATACTGCGGCGGCTATCCGGCTCCGTCTTCGTATATTCGAGTTGAGCCCATGACGGCATGATGCTGCTCCTTCCGAGCATCACTCGGTCGGGCCGCCGGGTTAAGCGAGACTTAGCAAACATGGTTAAGCGCCGTGCACGCCGCGATTTCACGTTCGTGCCGGATTCGGTCCCTCGGCCGGGTAACCGAAGGCGGGTTTGCGCACTGGTGCCCGGCGGCGCAGGCCCGCGGCGGACGCTTCATTCGGCCCCTTGGAACCAGAAATTTCCGGTGCCTGGAATTAAATGCGGCCGTCTGTTCGTTTCCCACATGACAGGCCGGAAATCCCCGGCCCGCACAAGAAGGGGAATGACATGAAGAACCTTGCACTCATCGCTGGCATCGCCAGCCTGGTCGCGGTCGGCTCGGCCGCATCGGCCACTGCGACGACCCTGTACGAAGAAGCCTATGCCCGCGAACAGGAAAAGCTAATCATCACGGCACCTATCGCAGGGATCCAGAACCGCCTCTGGTTCGACTATCGCATCGACGTGATGGAGGCGCAGAAGGAGCTTTCCAGCGATCTTCGCGGCGCGTCCGACCTCGAAGACCGGCGCGACGCTTGGGAGGAATACGGCCACGAGCTGAGCAAGGAACGCAAGCGCTACATCGAAGGCATGGCTAAGCGCGGGTATCGCATGGGCACCGTGACAGTCGACACCCAATCGTAACCGGAAGGGCAGAACGGGGCGCCTCTCCTCCCCTCCCTCTCCGATCCTGCCCATCCACGAAGGGCCGGTTGCTTACCGGCCCTTCGTTTTGCGCAAGCTCCGGAAACGCCGGGCGAGGCCCGCCTGCCAGCGCTCAGCGCCACCCGGATCTGCGCGCCTGTTCCTCGTCCGTAGCCGACAAGGCAGGACCTGCCGCCATTTCCTGAGCTACCTCGAGGATATCCCCCTCGCTGCCAGCCATGCGAAACTCGGCCTGACCGGATTCACCACCGGAACCGATCGCCTGCCGCCGCCAGCCTTCGCTGTCGCGGCAGGCGATTCCGCTCGATCCCGCCTCGGAATAGGCCCGGCAGAATTCGCCCGCCTGATTGCGAAAGCTCAGCAGGATGCGAGTTTCTGCCCCGGTCGGCTGGCTTGCCACAAGTTGCCGATCGAGCACGCCGGCGAGCCGGGCATTGGCGTATTCGCCAGGCGCATGCCCGCCGTCGATCGAAAAGACGAGGGCCGCGACCAGCGCCGCGGCAATGGCGGCCCCGCCCCAGCCGGGCAACCGGCGCATCATGTGGC